>NZ_CAJPQR010000014.1 GCF_905372745.1 uncultured Campylobacter sp.
AAATCAGTTTAATTGCGCTATAGTTTCATTATTCAATTTCATCACAAGGAGAACCGATATGGGAACCAGAAGAGAACACGACTTCATAGGCGAGCTAGAGATAGCCGACGACGTATACTACGGAGTGCAAACGTTTAGAGCGCTTGAAAATTTCCACATGAGCGGACGACCGCTTAAAGATTATCCGTATTTCGTTAAGGCATTTGCTCAAATCAAAAAGGCTGCGGCCTTAGCCAACAAAGAAGTCGGAGTTCTAGACGCGCAAAAAGCCGACGCTATCGCAAAAGCGTGCGACGAGCTAATCGCGGGTAAATATTTAGATCAATTCGTAGTAGATATGATTCAAGGCGGTGCGGGAACTAGCACCAATATGAACGCAAACGAAGTTATAACAAACGTCGCGCTTGAGAGCCTAGGGCACAAAAAAGGCGAGTATCAGTATCTGCATCCAAACGACCACACAAACCTCGGCCAAAGCACCAACGACACTTATCCAAGTTCGATCAAAGTCGCTACATATGCTAAACTAACCGATCTTTTAAAGGCTATGGAGCTACTTAAAAACGAGCTAGAAGCCAAGGCAAAAGACTTTAAAGATATCATCAAAATGGGTAGAACCGAGCTAGAAGACGCCGTTCCTACGACGCTTGGCAACACGTTTAACGCATTTGCAAGCTACATCAAAAGCGATATCGAAAAAATCACCGTCGCAAGAGAGTCTATGGCCGTGCTAAATATGGGCGCAACTGCGATCGGTACTGGTATCAACTGCCATCCTGATTACAAAGCGGCTGTTCATAAAATTTTGAGCCAAATTACAGGCGTAAATTTTAAACCTGCAGATGATTTCATCGCAGCAACTCAAGACACTGCTGATTTTGTTCACGTTAGCGGCGCGCTAAAAACTGCTGCCGTTCGCCTAAGCAAGATCGCAAACGACTTAAGACTAATGAACTCAGGCCCAAGATGCGGTCTTGGCGAGATAAATTTACCTCAGATGCAGCCTGGTAGCTCAATTATGCCGGGTAAAGTAAATCCGGTCATCGCAGAGGTCGTAGGCGAGGCATGCTACGAGGTAATCGGCAACGACGTAACCATCATGCTTTGCAGCGAGAGGGGCGAATTTGAGCTAAACGCATTTGAGCCTGGCATCGCTTACGCGCTATTTAACTCTATCTTTATCCTAGAAAACGCTATGAAAACCCTAGCCGAAAAAGCCGTTAGAAAACTAACCGCAAATCCTGAGGCATGCTTAAAATCAGTGCTCGGCTCAGTCGGTATCGTAACTGCGTTTAACCCATATATCGGCTACGAAAAGTCCGCAAGCATCGCTAAAGAAGCGTTGCAAACCGGCAAAGCCGTAGGTGATATCTGCTTGGAGAGAGGCTACCTCAAAAAAGAGGAAATCGACAAAATCTTAGAGCCTAAAAATATGCTAAACCCTCATATGGGTAAATAAATTTAGGCATGCACGCGCCGAGAGAGCGATCTTTCGGCGTTTTTAAATTTATAAGTTAAATTTACTTAAAGGAGTTTTCCTATGGATATTATGCTGATTTTGCAGTTCATAGTCCTACTTGGAGGCATCTACCTAGGCGTTAAGCTGGGCGGTATGGGTATCGGTTACGCCGGTGGCGTAGGCGTTATTGTTTTGACGCTCGTCTTGGGAATGAAAACGGAGATGAAACATATCCCAACCGACGTTATTTTAATTATCGCATCGGTTATCTCTGCGATTTCCGCTATGCAAGTTGCCGGCGGCCTTGATTGGCTTGTTCAGCAAGCAGAGAAAATTTTGCGTAAAAACCCAAAGCAAATCAACTATTTAGCGCCTATCGTTACATATTTGCTTACTATTTTTGCAGGCACCGGACACACGGCATTTTCTATGATACCTGTTATCGTAGACGTTGCAAAGGGGCAAAATATAAAGCCTAGCGCGCCTCTTGCGCTTTCGGTGGTTTCGTCTCAGGTGGCCATTACCGCTAGCCCAGTAGCGGCAGCATTTGTCGCTATGACTGGCGTAATGGAAAAACTGGGTGTAAGCTATCCGATGTTACTTTTTATCTGTATTTCTACGACTTTTATAGCTATGCTGATTACTGCATTTATCGTAAATAAATTTTACGATCTAGACCTCTCAAAAGATCCTATATACCAACAAAGATTAGCCCAGGGTTTGGTTTCCGATGTCAAAGGCGAATCGGGAAATAAAGAGTTACCGCCGTATGCGAAACGTTCAGTAGCAATCTTTGCTATAGGAGTTCTTGCGGTAGTGTTCTACGCTCTTGCTATTTCTAAAAATGTCGGCATCATAAAACCAAGCTATGTCGTAGGATATGAAAAAGTCTATGAAGCTAAAGCCCCTGAAAAATTTCAGCAAATCGCTTCAATGCCCAATGTTAAAATTAGCATAGACGATGCTACGGGTGCAAAATATGTTGAAGATAAAGAAAAGCCAAGCAAGGTTTTAACTCTCGATAGAGATGGCGCTATTATGACATTTATGCTTACTATCGGATTTCTTATCGTCGTACTTTGTAAGGTGGATACTAGCAAGCTTCTTTCGACCAGTACTTTCCAAAGCGGTATGAACGCATGCATCTGCGTCCTGGGTATAGCATGGCTGGGTACCGTTTTTGTGCAAGGACACTTGGGGCAAATTACCGATATTGCAAAAAACGTCGTCGTTAAGTATCCTTTCGTACTCGCTATCGCTCTATATTTCCTAAGCTGCTTGCTATATTCGCAGGCTGCAACTACGAAGGTTATGATGCCTGCCGTTGCGGCTGCTATGGGCATGACCAGCCCTGAAAATGCACAAAATGCTTGGATATTGGTTGCTTCATTTGCCGCAGTTTCAGGACTATTCGTACTTCCTACGTATCCTACGACTTTGGGCGCTATCGCCATGGATGACACGGGTACTACTAGAGTCGGTAAATTTGTTATAAATCACAGCTTTATCGTTCCGGGAACCATCATGGTTGCACTTTCGGTTGCATTAGGGTTTGTGGTGGCTCCTATTCTTCTTTAATAGCTAGAGCTAAATTTAGCCGAGACTTCGCTCTCGGCTTTTTAAATTTAAGGACTTTTTCATGAAACGAATCGGAATTTTAGGCGGTATGGGACCACTAGCTACGATAGATCTATACGCTAAGATCGTAGAACTCACAAACGCCGCAAAAGATCAGGACAACATCCCTATCGTCATCGACAACTATCCGCAGATACCCGACCGCACGGCGTATATCCTGCATAAAGGCGAGGATCCGTTTCCTTTTATGAAAGAGTCTGCAACCAGGCTAAAAAACGCGGGCTGCGAGGCTATCTGCATAGCCTGCAATACGGCTCACTTTTTTGCCAAGCGACTAACCGATGAGTGCGGCGTAAGCATCCTGCACATCGCCAAAATCGCAACCGCATCGATAAAATCAAATTTCCCGCACGCTAAAAAGATCGCCGTCATCGCCACCACCGGCACGACTGCGGCTAAAATTTACGAAAACGAGCTGATCGCCGCAGGCCTAGAGTGCGTAAAAATCCCCGAAAATTTGATGAGCGACATCATGGACTGCATCTACAAAGGCGCAAAGGCAAACAAGCTAAAAGAGTACGTGGGTCTCTTTAACGATACTATCGCGGCTATCGAGGCTGACGCATACATTGCGGCTTGCACGGAGATACCGCTATTTTTACCATACGCGACGAAAAAAGATAAATTCGTAGACGCCACTCTCGAGCTTGCTAAAGCAGCCGTCAAATTCGGCCTAGAAAAATAATCAAATTTGCGTCTAATCGGCGCAAATTTACCCCCTCTTAAAATAAATTTTTATAAAATCCAAGCTAAATTTAAAGGATAAAAGATGAAATTTAGCGAATTTAAAAATGCAAAAACTTTAAGCCTGGCAAGCTTGCTCTGCGAGCAAAATCCGCAGCTAGCAAAGCAGATAAAGCAAAATGAATTTTTATATATTTCTTGCTTTGAGGATAAAATTTTAGGCACTGAAAATCTCGTTCGCTGCGAGATCGGCTCGGCTAGCTACGTGCTGGCTTTGCTTTGTAAATACTCGCTTGACGCGTCTAAATTTGACGAGCAAACGCACGAATATTTTGAGGGGCTTGACGAAGGATACCTAAGCGGCGAGTGCAACGTCGGCGAGGAGGAGTTTGAGCAGATCGCGGAGTTTTTAGAGGGGTGCGAAAATATCGTGATCGATAGCTCGTTTTTAGCCCATGCGGATGCGAAAAATATATTCGAGTTTTTGCAAATGCTCGGCAAAAACGTCGTTTTGGCCGACGGCGAGCAGGGCGAGTTTAAAACGGACGGCGAGCTAGCGCCACTAAAAGAGCCCGAGAGTTTTGACGGTAGCGTCGTGTTTTTTATGGATGAGGCGGACGGGTCAAATTTGAGCGGCGAGGTAAAAGAGCTAATCGGCTCGGCGTCGTTTGCTGCGGCCGCAAAGGTAAAAGACGGCGATATAGCAAGCGTGCAGGCTGAGGGCGTAGAGGCGAAGGTCAAATTTAAGCTAGAGCCGCAGATGAAGGGCACGGTTGCGCTTTGCAGGGCGAAATTTAGCGGATACGCGTTTAAGCTTGTTAAGATCTCAAAAGAGGCGTAGCGGCAAGCGGTTAAATTTTATATTAGATTTATCCGCCAAGGCGGTCAAATTTTATAAATTTAATCCTAAAAACTCGGCTTTGTAACGTCAAATTTGACGCAGCGGGCGGAGCTTTTTGGCATGAGGCGGGCAAATTTACCCGCAACCGCGCTACTTGAAAATCCAAATTTCTTGCTATAGCAAAGTTAAATTTAGGCTAAATAAAATTTTATCCAAACGCGCTAAATTTAATAAAAAAATAGCCTTTGAAGCGCGTAATATTCGCTTTTATAGCGCTTTTTAAACGAAAAAGGGTATAATGGTCGCATGAGAAAATATTTTTTGCTTTTTTTACCGATTTTGGCGTTTTCTTTTAGTCTGAGCGTAAATTCGGGCGCAGAGGACGGCAGGCCATACACAGTGATAAACATCAGCGACGAGAAGGAATTCGTCTGCAAAGAGGAGATGCTCGCCTACGACCGCAAGCTGTATTTTTGCGACGTCGCTAACGGCGCACTGCCGAAAGTCGACGATAAAATTTTAGCCCTGGCTGAAGTTAGATTTCGCGAGGAAAAGGGCGGTATGCGCGTCTATGTCGTACCGCGCGCGAGCTCTCGCTTGATCTCGTCTAGCGAGCCTCTTTACGGCGCATCCGCAGTGCCATTTAGCAAAAACGGCGGCGCAGCCAAACGCCACGCTATCGTGGTAGATCAAAATTTGAGCGAATTTAAAAAACAAACAAACGCGGGGATAAATTTCGCTCCGATATTTGAGCAGATGACCGCGCCTAGCGTCGGACCGCTCGATCTAAACAAAGCCCCGATAGAAAGCGGCGATAGCAACGATATAAACATGTACCTAGATGTGAAAAAAAGCTACGACGCCAAGCGCTACGACGATACGATAGCCACGACCCAGACAGCGCTAAGGCGCTACCCAAATAGTATCTTTGCCAGCGAGTTTTTGCTATACAGACTGCGCGCTTTGGATAAAATTTTAGACTCACAAAATAGCTTCGAGGGGCTCGGCGCGGCGGACGTCGCGAGCGAAGGGCGCGCGTGGATGAGGCGGTTCGTGTCGGACGAAAACTACCCAGAGGTACTCTATCTAGTGACCAAAGCCTACCTCAGGCAGGAGCTCGTTAGCGACGCGAACTACACGCTAGATATCCTCATGAACGAGCATCCAAACTCAAATTTTACCAAGCTAGCCGTTCTTGAGTTTGCCGACAGGCTCTACGCCTCCGGTAGGCAGGACGAGGCCGTGAGGATGTACGAGGACGTGCTGTACTCGGCGCAGACGCTAGACGTAGCTAGCCGCGCGGCTCTTAGCCTCGTGCAAGGTAGCATCGACAAGGCGAAATTTGATCGCGCCAAGGACTTTATGCTTAAGATTTTAAACAGAAATCAAGAGTACCTACTAAACGACGCATCTAAGCTAATGACGCTGGCGGGGGTATTTCACGAGAAAAATATGGACGATATCGCCGCGAGAATTTATGAAATTTTACTCGCTAGATTAGACAAAAACGACGATGACTACGAAACCGTGCTAAAAAATCTAGGCATCGCTCTAACAGGTACGCCAGACACGCAAAAAGCATACGAATACCTAAAAAGATACCAAAGCGAGTTTGCCGACGGGCAGTATACCGCCGCCGTGCAAAATGCGCTAGATAAGCTATTTTTTGCAAGAAACGACGAGAGTAACGCGACAAAGCTACACGAGCATTACGATGCGCTTATAGATAAATACGGCAAAACGGACGTCGGCGCCAAGGCGCTAAAAGAGCAGGTTGCGCTCTATCTAAAAGAGCGTAAATTTGACTCCGTCCTGCGCTATACCCAGGCCGTACGCGACCTAAACGATACGGACGCAAGCGCCGTTTTAGCTCAGGCTGCGCTAAATTTGGCGGATGAAGCCATTCGCCAAAACGACTGCGCTACGGCGGTAAATTTGACCGAAAACTACGGCGTAGGCGAGAAAATCGGGGCTAAATTTAAACTATTTGACTGCTATATGCGTCTGTCGCGCTTCGCCGCCGCGCACGAGCTAGCCTCGCAAAATATCCTTGCGCCCGACATGCTCGACCGCGTGGAGTGGCTCATTAAACTAGCCTCCGTTTTGATAAAGACTGAGAAATATAACGATGCCTTGCGCGTGGCCGACGAGGCGCTGGCTATCGCGTCTAGGCAGGAGTACGCCGACGTTTCGCCCGTGCTTTTTTATAGATTTGAGGCGCTGATGGGGCTAGGTAGGCTCACCGACGCCGCCGCGACGATAACGGCCGTCGAGACGCTACGCAAAAACGACTTTAAGGTCATCGAGCTCTACGACCGCATGGCTGAGGCGACGTACGGCGCGAACGACTTTTTAAACGCGTCGGTTTACGCCAAAAAGGCGATCGATCTGCAAAAACGCCTACATATAGCCACCTTTAGCCCGAAAATAGACTTTGAGTACATCGGCTCGCTAAGCAAGCTAGATAGACTAGGCGAGGCTTTACAAGCCGCGCAGGAGCTCGTAGATACGCGCCTAGATCCCGAAAACAGGCTGCGCGCGCTAGCTCAGATCTCGGAAATCTACATCAAACTAAAACGCGAAAGCGAAGCAAAGCCGTATCTACAGGAGTGCGTCGGCTCAAATTTGCAAAGCTCGTGGAAGGCTATCTGCGCAGAGCAGATGAAGCTCGTGGAGTAATTTATCCTTTTGCTTTTTAAACCCAGCTCAAATTTAGCGGGGAAGCTCGGGTTAAATTTGAGTTTGATCGCCGTGTACTTTTGAGTCTAGGCTCGTGCGGGACGCGGCGCTATCTTTTTATCCGCAGATATTTTACGGCAAACGAGTTAAATTTAAGGCTGTTTGACGTTAAATTTTACTCTCCTTACCTTTGCCTGATTAAATTTGCTAAGCGGCGGCAAATCTAAAAAATAAAAATGCGGTTACGCCTTTGTAGCCAAATTTTAGCCCGAATTTGGGCGCTTTACTGGGTTAAATTTTTAAAATGACTGGCTGTGAATGCAAAATTTCAAGCTAAAATGAAAGAGCCGGACGAGAAATTTGCCGCTATCCCCGATGACGCAAAAAGGCGGTATGATAGGCATAGGTTTATCAGGCGGGCGATTATGACGTACCGGTCGTAGGCGTTTGTCGTTTCTTATCTTTTTTATATCCTGGCGTCGTATATGGAGTCGTTTTTTATAAGCAACGGCATAGAATTGCCGCCTGAAATTTTTAGCTATATCTGGGACGCTGTGAAGATAGTTGTGCCTATTTGCGCCACCATTTATGTTTTAAGGCGAAGTAAAACCAAGCGATACAGCTATCTTTTCGTGAGAGATCAGCGCGCTAGCTTTCTGGCCTTTAGGATAGAAAATTTTGCAAGTATAGTTTTGATTTTATATCCGATTTTGCTTATTTTGGGGTCATTTTTCGCAAGGGGCGGCGAATACGGCGTTTATGCGTTTTTATACGGCCTTGTCGCGGCTCCGATTTGCTTGCTTGTTTTTGCCGTATGCTACTCTTTGAACATAAGCTCATATGAGCCCGCACCCGAGGGGGCAGATCTGCGCAGGGAGTCCGGCTTAGCGGCTCAAAGCGCAAAATCAGCAGAGGAAAGACTCTGCGAGCTAAACGACCTGGATGCGGAATTTGATCAAATACCTTGGGATCTAAAAAATCGTTACGACGCGCATAGGCTTATTAGGCGCGCTATCACGGCATTTATCTTGTTTGCGCTTACGGTCTCCTATTTTGCAAATTTTTTAGGCAACGTTTTATACGGGCTCGTTTCTCTTGCCGCGATACTGATTTTGCCGTATATTTTTACGAAAATTTACCTAAAAAGCTATCCTACGAAAAAATACAGCAGATTTTTTATAAAAAATCAGCGACTTTGCTTGGCGATTTTTACGGTTGAAAATTTAGCCAGCATTGCTTTGATCTTGTATCCGATTGCGCTCATAGTAGCGGCTCTAATCGCTAGAAATAACGAAAAGACGGTGGGCTTGCTTTTGGGCGGCTCAAACGTATTATCGGCTTGCCTTATTATTTTTACGGCGTGCTATCTGTTTAACCGAAGTACGTATATCCCAAAGGACGAGACGTAATTTAAAATTTGAGCGACTCTTGACGCGATTTTTGTTCGGCGCGATACGGCTGTAAATTTGGACGGATTTGTAAATTTAGCTCGTTTAAATTTGACTTCAAATTTTATTGCGTCTTTGATTTTGGATTTGCAGGCAAGCTTAAATTTGACGAGAGTAGAATCAACAAGCAAATTTAAAAGCGCTTTTAAAATTAGATTTTAACCGCGCGAGATCAAATTTGACCGTAAAGTCCGAGCATAAATTTGAAAGCAAGAGTAAAAAGCGGATTAGCAAGTAGGTTTAAATTTGACGAAGCGGCGGCTAAATTTAAGCGGTAAATCGCTCAAATTTAGCTGGCCTTTTTGGGTCAAATTTTAAAAAATCAGCCCCTCGTCGTCTTGTTTTATTAGCATATCCTGGGCGTCGGGTTTAGGCACGGGCGAGATCTTCGTATAGATCTCCGCTAAGCCCTCGTGCGCGGTATGAAAGACGCCTTCAGGCTCGATGAAGGTTTTTTGTTTTAGCGGGTACTCCTTCATATAGCTTTCCATAAATTTCTTAAACACCGGAGCCGCCGTGCGTCCGCCGCCCTCGACCTTTCTCATCGGCGTATTATCGTCGTTGCCGTACCATACTAGTACCTCGACCTCGGGCGTAAATCCGCAAAACCACGCATCGACGTTATTATTCGTCGTGCCCGTTTTGCCTGCTACCTGCACGCCGTTTAGCCTGGCGCTTTGTCCCGTGCCGCGCTCTACTACCGTCCTCATCATATCAGTCATCAGATATGCCTGCTCGGGTTCCGTAACAAATATCCGCGCAGGCTCGAAAACCGCTTCTAAATTTTGATAATTTATAATGCGTTTTATGAGGCTTGGCTCTACGATCTCGCCGCCGTTTGGAAACATCGAGTAAAATTTAGCAAACTCTAACGGCGAGATACCAAAGCTGCCAAGTGCGATGGATAGGTTTTTAGGTATGTTTTTAAAGCCCATCTCGGTTAGCTTTTTATAAGCCGTATCAAGCCCGATCTCGTCGAGTAAATTTATCGTGGCGAGGTTACGCGACTGACGCAAGGCCTCGCGCAGCGTGATATAGCCCTGGAAGCCGCCACTATAGTTTTTCGGGCGCCACTCGTACTGGCTGCCTTCGTTAAAGACCCTTGATATATCAGCAGCCTTGCTCATCGGCGAGTAGCCCATGTCTAGGGCGATCTGGTAGATAAAGGGCTTAAAGCTAGATCCCGGTTGGCGCATACTCTGCGTGGCGCGGTTGTAGCTGCTTTTGGAGTAGTCTACGCCGCCTACTAGCGCGAGGATCTCGCCCGTTTTAGGTAGCGTAACGACGATAGCGCCGTTTAGGATACTGGCGTTTGCGTCTTTGTTGCGTTTTAGTATCTCGTTGTAGCCGTATTTTAGCGCCTCGGACGCCATATCTTGCACCTTTAAATCAACGCTGGTTTCGATGACGTAGCCGCCGGTTTTTATGTCCTCAAAGCGCTTTGAGGCCTCTTTTAGCACCTCGTCTACGATATACGGGGCTTTGTTTTGCGTGAGAGTGTCGTCAAAAACTACTGGCTGCTCGACTAGCGCGGCTTTGTACTCGGCGTCGCTGATCCAGCCTAACGCGTTCATCCTTGCTATGACGTTGTTTGCGCGGCTAAGCGATAGATCTAGGTGGCGGGTTGGATCGTAGGTGCTAGGCGCTTTTGGTAAGCCCACTAGGATAGCGATCTCTTTTAACGTGAGTTCGTCAAGCTCCTTTCTAAAGTATCCTTTTGCCGCGGTTTTTATGCCGTGATAGCCGTGTCCTAGATAGACGTGATTTAGATAACGCTCTAAAATTTGCTCTTTGGTTAGCTCGTTTTCCAGTTTCATCGAGATGATCATCTCTTTTAGCTTACGAGTTAGCTTTTTTTCTCTGGTTAATACCATGTTTTTAACTAACTGCTGCGTTAGCGTGCTAGCGCCCTCGACTAGTTTGCCCGCCTTTATGTCCTTAACGATAGCTCGCGTGATGGCCTCGGGGTTTACGCCGCCGTGTTCAAAAAAACTCGTATCCTCGATCGCCACGAGCGCCTCTATGACGCGCGGCGGGATGTCCTCGTATTTGACGTAGATCCTGTTTTCGTCAAAGATATTTGCGATGAGTTCGCCGTTTCTATCATAAATTTGAGTCGTGAGCTTTGGCTTAAAATCAATAATATTTGACGCATCAAAGGTAACTTGCGAGTAGAGATACGCAAACGCCGCGCTCAGCGAAACAAAGATAATAAACAAAATAGAAGCTAGAATTCTCATAAAAACGCCTTTAAAATTTTCACGTTTAGCCCCATTGCGGTGCTAGTTTCGCCGTTTTGGCTTAGGATGTATTTTTTGTTGAAATTTTCTATCGTCATGGCTCCTGCCTTGCCCCGCCAAAGATCGCCAGATAGGTAGTTTTGTAGGTCGGCTTCGTCAAATTTGGCAAATTTATACTCGGCAAAGCTTACGTTAGAAAGTTCGAATTTCTCGCCTAAAAATATCATTGCGGTTACGATCCTAGCGGTATTTTCGCTTTGCATTTTTAGCATTTTAAAAGCTTCTTTTTCGTCCTTTGCTTTGCCTAAAATTTTACCGTCGCATACGACGACGCTATCGGCGAAAACGACGTTTTTTACGCCGCTATTTGCCTTTAAAAACTGCTCTTTTTTTGCCGCGACTATCTTTTGGACGTAAATGTGCGGCGGTAAATTTTTATCTACGCCGCCCTCGTCGTAGTTAAAGAAAATTTGCTCGAAATTTATTCCGCTTTGCTTTAAAATTTTCGCCCGCGTTTGCGAACTTGAGGCCAAAAAAATCATCAAAACTCCCTATATGCTATGCCAAGATACGTCGCTAGTAGCGCAAATGCGACGTTTAGCGGGATGAAATAATAAATCGTAACGATGAGATTCTCGTGAAGCTCGACGTATTCGCTATTTTTAAATGCTTTTACGGCCTTGTTTAGACGGTAAGTAACATAAATTATATTTAGAAGCAAAAAGCCGTAAAGAGCCCATTTTGTCGTTAAAACCGTGTCTAGCATAGGGTCGGCGGTTTTTGCCGCGCTTTCCTTAGCCAGCATCGGACCTGTCGCGCCTATGATTAAAATCGATCCGTAAACCGCGTATCCTAGGCGTTTCATCATCGAGATTATCGTCTCGTAGCTCTGCGCGTCGTTGCCTAAATTCTTCATAAAAAATTTAGCCATTAGTAAAAAATTCGCCTGAAATCCGATAAAAACGATAACGGCAAGGATATGGACGAAAGGTAAGGCGTTGTCGATTCTTGCAAAAGCTATATTAAATTCAGGCATTTGCCCCCTTTGATTTTAAAATTTGTTCGTTTAATTTACCCTTGCCGGCGCCAAAATTTAACGACTTAACGTACGGATAAATTTTTTTGGCTCGCTTTAAAAGTTATTAACTTCGCACATCTTTGCTTTAAATTTAAGCCTAGAAACCAAACAAATTCGGTTTTTAATTTATCCGCTTTGAAACTCGCTTTAAGCCCCTTGAGATCAAATTTAGCCGGATTTTGGATTAAATTTTACGGCTATTTTTGAGCCTATTTTTAAATTTTAATTTAATAAAATTGATGCTACAAACCAGCCCATTAAATTTTCCGGCTTGCGACTATTTTAATCTAGCCTAGTTAAAGGCAGCTCAAATTTGTTTTAAATTTCACGTCGTAAAACCGCGGTCAAATTTAAACTATTTTCTTAAATTTGACCTACGCGATGTTTTATTTTTCAAGCTTCGTTTTAGCAAACTCTAATGCCTGCCTAACCGCATCCTCGATGGCTAGTACGTTTTTACCGCCTGCGGTGGCGAAATCATCCTTGCCGCCGCCGTTTCCGCCTAAAATTTGCGCCGTAAATTTGACCCACTCGCCGGCTTTCAACGGCGCATTTTTCACGCCGGCAGCCAGAGCGATTTTGCCCTCTTCATTTACTTGCACGAGCAGGATCGCCGCCTTTTCGTTCTCGTTTTTAAACTCGTCTATCGTGGCTTTTATGTCGCCGCTGTCAATCACCGCGACGCAAAGCTTTGCCTCGTTTACGTTCACCACGGCCAGCGCATGCGCGTCTTTTGCCTGTTTGGTTTTATCTTTTAGGCTTTTTATCTCGGCTTTTAGTTTTTTTACGGCATTCATAGGCTCGGCGCTTTTTAGCTCGGTTTTTAGCTCTTCGATCTCGCCGCGCCAGGCTTTTGCTAGATTTAGCGCGGCCTTAGAGCATACGGCCTCGATCCTGCGCACGCCCGCGCTCACGCCGCCTTCTTTAGTGATGAAAAATGCACCGATCTGGCTTAAATTTGCCACGTGCGTACCGCCGCAAAGCTCCTTGCTAACATCGCCGAAGCTTAGCACGCGCACCTTGTCGGCGTATTTCTCGCCAAATAGCGCTATCGCGCCGCTGTTTTTGGCGTCCTCGACGTCCATTATCTCCGTTTTTGCCGCGATACTTTCGGCGATTGCGCTATTGACAAAATTTTCGATCTTCGTTAGCTCCTCCGCCGTCACTGCCTTTGGATGAGAGAAGTCAAATCTGAGTCTGTTTGCTTCTACGCTAGATCCGGCCTGCGCGATGTGCGTTCCTAGCACGCTTCTAAGCGCAGAGTGGAGTAGGTGCGTGGCGCTGTGGTGGCGCGCGATCTCGGCTCTTTGCTCGCTTACTTTTAGCTTCACGGCGTCGCCGACTTTAAGCTCTTTTTTAACTGCAACGTTTGATAAATTTAGCCCGAAAAACTTCTGCGTATCTAGTACGTCGGCTGTGCCCACGACCACGCCGCTATCGCCTGCTTGGCCGCCGCTTTGCGCGTAAAAAGGCGTCACGTCAAACATCGCCCAGCCTTGCTCGCCCGCTTTTAAAATTTGAGTTTGCTTAAAGTCTTCGTCAAGTAGCGCTAAAACCTTGCTCGTGCGCTCAAGTTCCTCGTAGCCGCTAAATTTATTTTCGCCGAATTTCTCTAAAAGCGCCTTAAAATCGCCCTTTGCGCTCTTGTCGCCGCTGCCTTTCCAAGCAGCCTTAGCGCGCGCTTTTTGCTCGCTCATTAGCTCGTCAAATTTAGCTTCATCGACTTTGAGCCCCTTTTCGCGTAGCATGTCGGCGGTAAGATCTAGCGGGAAGCCGAACGTATCGTAAAGCTTAAACGCAGCCTCGCCGCTAAAAATATCTTTCGTGCGCGCTAGCTCGCTCTCAAAAAGCTCTAGTCCGCTCGCTATCGTGGCCAAAAATCTCTCTTCTTCGAGCCTGATTTGCTCTTTTACCGCCGCTTTTTTCTCGTTTAGGTAGGCATAGTGGCCGCCCATTAGCTCGCAGACTTTATCGACGAGGCGGTACATAAATGGCTCTTTTATACCTAGTAGATATCCGTGTCTGATCGCGCGGCGAAGGATACGGCGAAGCACGTAGCCGCGGCCCTCTTTGTCAAATGTAGTACCTTGTGCTAGCAGGAAAGTCACCGAGCGGATGTGATCGCTGATGACGCGGTAGCTAGCGCCGCTCTCATAGGCGTAAGGTTTACCGCAAAGCTTTGCGACTTCCTCGATAAGAGGCATAAAAAGCGAGCTATCGTAGTTGCTAAATTTGCCTTCCATTATCGCCGTGACGCGCTCAAGCCCCATGCCCGTGTCGATGCTTGGTTTTGGTAGCGGGGTTAGCTTGCCGTCGCTGCTGCGCTCGTACTGCATGAAAACCAGGTTCCAAATTTCAAGGAATCTATCTCCGTCGCCGCCCATGTAGTCCTCAGGCGTGTTAAAGTGCTCGCCGCCTTGGTCATAAAAGATCTCCGAGCACGGTCCGCATGGCCCCGTATCGCCCATCTGCCAGAAGTTATCGTGATCGCCGAATCTATAAATGCGCTCCTTTGCTATGTGCTGCTCCCATAGCGCAAACGCCTCGTCGTCGCTCTCGTGGACAGTCACGTAGAGGCGGTCTTTTGGTAGTTTTAGCACCTGCGTGACGAACTCCCACGCATACGCGATCGCGTCTTTTTTGAAGTACTCGCCGAAGCTAAAATTTCCCAGCATCTCAAAAAACGTGTGGTGGCGCGCGGTGTAGCCGACGTTGTCTAGGTCGTTGTGCTTGCCGCCTGCGCGGATGCAGGTTTGACAGCTCGTGCGTATGGGCGGGGTAGGGCGCGGTACTTCGCCGGTGAAAATACTCTTAAACGGCACCATGCCGGCATTTGTAAAAAGTAGCGTAGCGTCGTTTGGCACTAGCGGCGCGGACGGGATGATCTCATGACCCTTGCTTGCAAAAAAATTTAAATAAGCCTCTCTAATATCCATCGTTTTTCCTGATTTAAAGTTTTAAAATAGGGCTGATTTTAGCATAAATTTGATAAAACTTGTTTGAGGTTAAACAATAAAAAACGGTTTTAAAAAAGACTAAAAAATCTAAAAATAGGGCGCATTATCCGTTTAATTACCATTTTTTACTATAATTACTTCAAAAACAATAAAATTCGGGATTAATATGAAGAAAAAAGTTGCGATCATAGGCTTTACGGGCAACGCCAAAATTTATTACAATGAGCTGCGTCGCTCGGAAAATTTCGAGCTGGTTGGAATATTTGACGGAGTGCAAAATCACGAAATTTGCACACGCATACCGTTTTATAACAACATAAACGATCTTTTAAGCTCCGTTAAAATCGACGCCATAATCGTCACCGACACGCACAAGCACTTAAATTTAATACCAAAATGCCTAAATTTTATAAAATTTATCATGCTTGATCCGTGGCTTTGCAAATCAGGCGAGATAAGAGAATTAAAATACTGCTTTAAGCCCCAAAATATCGGCGCTTACGTAGCTTTTACGGATAGGTTTAATCCCGTGATAGCCTCTATAAAAAAGGAGCTGGCTAAAGAAAGGGAAATTTTCTCGCTAAATATCTCGCGCGGGTTTAACAAAGGCGTAAATTTACAGCTGGAAATTTTACAAAACGTCGATTTAGCAAGGTTTGTAACGGGTAGCGAAGTGGTGTTTGGTAACAAAATCTCTATCCAAAACGACGATAAAAGAAGCGAAACCGATGCGCTTTTTCAGCTTAAATTTAAAAATCAAACCTTAGCCAGTATTCACAACTCAAAGCGATTTAAAGCCGAGCGATTTACGATCGAATTTGCTGCGAGCGGAGGCGTGTATTTTGGCGATATGTCGGGTCTAAAGTTAAACAAATATACGCTTGAGGGGCAGCAAAATTTGAAAGTTTACGGCGACGTTTCGCCGGCTAAAGCATTGTTTGCAGAGTTTTACCAGGCTTGTTGCGGCGCAAAAAGCAATCTAAGCACGCTTGAAGACGCGCTAAAGGCTCAGGAGATTTGCGAATGAGACTTATTTTGCTACTAAATATGGGCGGGCCAAACGACCTTAGCGAGGTTGAAGTCTTTTTAAAAAATATGTTTAACGACCCCTGTATTTTGGGGATAAAAAGCCAGCTCTTGCGTAAATTTGTCGCATTTGCGATAACAAAATCGCGCCTAAAAACCGCGCAAAATAACTACCGCCAAATCGGCGGCAAGTCGCCTATCTGCGAGCTTACGGCTAGGCTTTGCGGTAAAATTTCGCATTTTTTAGAGGACGACGAGACGGCGGCATTTGCGATGAATTATACGCCGCCTTTTACAAAGGATGTTTTGGCCGAGTTTGCGCAGGCCTCGGAGATCGTCGTTTTTCCGCTATACCCGCATCACTCTATCACCACCGTGACGTCAAGCCTAAACGACTTTAATAAGGCGTGCCGCGAGCTAAATTTACAAGCAAAAATAAAAATCGTCGAGCCGTTTTTTGCGGATGATAGATATAACGAAATCATCGCAGACTGCATCGAAAAAAGTGCGCGTAATCTAAATACGGACGATATAACGCTAGTATTTTCGGCGCACTCTTTGCCGCAAAAAATCATTGATGCGGGCGATGTTTACGAGGAGCACGTCAAGCGGCACGTTCAAATTTTAACCGAAATTTTGGAGAAGCGAGGGGTTAAATTTAAGCAAACGATGCTGGCGTATCAGTCAAGACTAGGTCCCGTAAAATGGCTCGAACCCTCTCTAAATCAGGTCTTAGCCGAGCTAAAAGATAAAAAAGCGCTCATCTATCCGATCTCGTTTTGTATCGACAACTCCGAGACCGTTTTTGAGCTATCAAAGGAATTTAAGCATATTGCAGACGAGCTAAAATTTGATTTTTACGATGTCGCGGCCTGCCCAAACGACGATGATAAATTTGCTAGATTTATCGCAGATAAAGCTAAGGAATAAAATTTGCTTGTAAAAATGTATCTTGTATAAAGGATGCAAAATGACGATCGAAGAGCAGAAATTTATCCAAAAGATTTTGGCCGAACTCGCGCAAAAAGCTGCGCAAAATAGCGCAAAAGCGGCAAATGAAGGCGACTTTGAAAAGGAGCTTAAAAGAGCTGCAGAGCCGGTGAAAACCTCCAAAGAGCCAGATGTGGAGGGCTTTAAAAGGACTCTTGCCGAACTTGGCGCGGCTGGATATTTATCGCAGATGAACGAACAAAAAATCCAAGAAAAACTAAGAGCCAAAAAAGAGGAGCTGATGGAAGCTCTGGGGCTAAATACCGATATGAAAAAAAGCCTAAGAGACGAGCTTGAAGCCGTGTTAGACGAGCTTTTGACTAAATATGAAAAAGAGCTACGAGCTAGTTTGCAAAGCAATTCTTTGCTAGAAAAACAGCAAGCTTTGCAAAATAAAAATCCATCAATGCTAGGCTCTGCTCTGCTGGGAATCGTGTAAATTTTAACCTAAAAAATCGTAACCAGAAAGATTTTTAATTTTACTATTTTTCTATGAGGATGACTTCAATGTCCATATCGTACGCTTTTAAAATTTTATTTTTTTGAAAATGCCTATATTTCTTTTTAAAATTTTCAAGAAAATTAGAATTTTTTCAAATTTCAGCGGAATAAAAAAGAAAAAACGGAATAATTAGTTTTAAAAATATTCAAAAAAGGAGAACAAAATGAAAATTATGCAAATCATACTTCTATGTTTTGTTTTGCTAGGTTCTTTAAACGCCAAGACGAAAAAGAACTACACGGTAGACGAACTTAGTCGTAAGCTATGCTACGCTGAACTTATAGAGTACATGAATGGATCAGGTAATTTTGTAAGGGTACCTGCTGGGGGAATTAGCCTACCGGTAGGAACTCGTATTAGAACTACGGTTGGCGTTATGTATGAAAATTCTGATCCCGATATCGTTGGGGCTACTGCAGACGTTAGGTATCTAAATTACAATATAGCATATGATAGCCCTAGGGAGTGGCTCAATGTCGGAGGCGGAGCTACCCCTAGAGGAACGGATAGGTCTGTGTGGAGCGGATACCCTGCTTTTTCAAACCCTGGCTTTAGGTTGGGCTATGAAGGCATGGTTAATGATCTAGATACTTATGAAAATGCCTTTTATCATAAAGCCGGTTTGTCCAGTAATCCATATAATAGTATGAGAATGGGGTTTTTAGGTAATAGGATTTTTTATAAAGAGCATTATGATAACTTAAACTATGTATGGAAGCCTAATGAATATAGCGTAGCGGCTAATTTTTATTTGGATTATCGTAAGGCAAAGGGGACTTATTTTAGTAATCCGAATGGAGTATATCCATCCCTTTCGCATTCTGGATGGAATATGCAATCTGATAAAATAAATTTGGTTACATACTCCGGAAAGTTAAGAAAATGTAGAAATGCGCCAAGCTACAATATAACGCCCATATGGGACAACATATCAACTGTGAATGCAAGTTATCCGCAATTTGTGCATGTTACCGAACAAAGAATCTACGAAGAAGATGGATATTTTAGGGTAACGAATGTCAACTATAATCCATATGCGCCTCACGCTCATCCGGATCAAAAGCTATATACTATAGTCGCGGGTAACGATAAATCTAAAAATAGATTTAGGGTAGTTCATTTTGATAAAAATGGCAACCCGTCTCCTTATAATGGACAAATTTATATCAGATTGGGTCGTGGTCTTGGGAAAATGAACTCAAATGCAGAAAACATGCTTTACTACGCTAATGGAACTTTGATACAAAAAGATACGCCTATTAATTTTAACGGCGTTCATATGGATATTTTACTTGATACGTCTAATCTCCATATAGGAGGAACGACGGGCTATACGTTTTTTATAGGAAAGCCGGGCACTCCAGGTCAATTTATTTCGGCTAATTCAGATAATTTTATTGTTAGGCCTAGTAGCGTAAAGATGAAAATAGGTTTTAATCGCTCCGGATACGTAAAATCAAGGCCTACAGCCGGCGTTCCAGTAGGTAATTTTGAAAATTATACATACTCCTCTATGCCGTATAATGAGTTTCGTGCTATACCTGTTGGCGTAGACGGTAAAGAGGTGAGAGGGTATTATTTCTCCACAGATAAAGTAAGGTTTGACGTAAAGAGCCATGCGCCGGCCGGTTGTTTTTCTAATCCGGTAACTTTGGCTAGAATGAATTATCTTGAAAATATAAAAATACGAATGTCTATAGGTATTAGAAAGTCTCACAATGGGCACACTGATACTGTGTTTAATATGTCTTATTACGACCCGGATAATCCGTCTTCTTTCACAGGCGATGCTTTTGCCCCATACGATGATGCCGCTGAGGGACTTATATATCCAGAAGTCGGAAAAGTATCATTACGACTAGATCGTGTTATAGACGATCAGTTTACTTTGCCTGATAGAGTAAAGGGGGGCTGCATACCCGGAAGTACATCCAATGAACCGGATGCTAGCGGCAGGGTGGGATGTGATATAGCTATAGAATTTAACGAAGAAATAGGCAATCATAGACCGTATGCTATAATGCCGACAGGCGTTAAAATTTTTAATTTTCAGGGTGAAGCCGTTGGTTCTAGTCCTGACATGACTTACTTGTCAAATGACCCCAAAATGTCCGCTTCTATCTCTTATGGATTGCAGGCGGTAGCATATTCAAGAAGAACCGCTATGCTTGGAGCTAGTTATCATGGTTGGTTAAATTTTGATGCCGTATCAAATAGTTTTTTCCACACTTATGATAAAGATACCGCAAAAGATATAGATCAGCTAATAGACTATACTAGTAACAAAAACTATATCACTCAGCTTTTTACTAAAGATTGCTATGCAGAGGACCTAAATACGAGAATAATCATAAATAGAAAAAATGAGCCTCAAACTTTTTATGGAGAAGGAGGGTATATTAGTAGGGGTGTTTATCACGGTGACTTTACCGCAAACGACGAGGATAGAACTAGCAGATATCCTAAGTCTGAAGATATGGTATTTTTTGCCGATCCTGACGCAAAAGATGTAACTAAAGACAATCCGCTCAATATAGACGACTCGAGTTATACGATATCGCAAAAGGCCTTTGTAAATGGTGTAGTGCCTGTAAGCGCTCCTATAGCAAAGCTCGGCGATAAAAAAGAGGGAGTCTGGATGAAATTTAACTTCAAGAGGGATAATCGATATGCTAGAAATCCATTTGATATAGATACCGATTTGTTGTTTATATCCGGGGAGAATAAGCAAAAAGAGTACAACATAATAGGAAACCAGAATATACCGTCATACTTCCAGACGCCTACCGATCGAAGCAGAGTTTTAAAATTTTATTACGGTAGGGCATTTTTGCCAAATGGAGAATACTATAATACAAAAAGTTTCGAACATTTAGCATACTATACCATTTACTGCAAGGATTGTGATGCGACAAAATATAATATAGATAAAATAAATACACCTATTACTGGAGAAAACTACTGGTATGCCACAAAAAAGCATGATAGCGCGGTTCTAGGAGAAATAAAAGGTTATAACTCGTTAAACAGTGTTTTACCAAGTGCTACATATCCAAATAATCCGCTAAATATTACCTTTAGAAGCGTGAATTATTTTGAGGATAGTCTAAAAGCAACATCTCCAAGAATTATAGTGGGCACAGAAAAAGTAGAGGTATTGGCCGATAGTTGGCTGATATACTCGACCAACCCACTGGCTACGTCAATGGTTTCTACTATTAACTTCTATCTATCAAATGAGTGGGGCGGGCAACTCTTTGACAATAAAGGTAAGAATAGCCAAAGAATAGTGCCTGAAGATAACACTCTAGAGCAGAATAATAATGGTAGTATGAGAATACAAAGACCTAGTAGGAGACTTCAGTGGTGATAGGATGGGGGATAAAATCCCCATCCTGTTTTTTACTGTGGGGCGGCCGAATTTATGTCTAACCAAGCATAATTAAATAACTTGAACGAAACTTAATCGGGTTTTTAGCTACCCCACCCATCCATTTGACTACTCTAAAAATCTTATCAATTTTAATAGATATAACAGGACTATTTTTATAGAAAAATTATTTCATAATCGGCTTTGCTTGTTTGTTATTATAAACTCTACTTTATAGATATACGCTTTTAAATAACTTAGTTTTCCTGTAGCCATTGCCTAAATTATAGATTAGCTAAATTTAAAGAGATCTCATTAAGCATAGCGCAATGATAACGACTGCGCAAAAGTTAAGAGAAAGACAATTTCGAATGGTAATAAGCTGTGAATAAAGAGTGGTAGGGCTGGAATACAAACAGTATTGATATATAAAAAGCATTGACGACGCGATGTTCTTATAAAAAAGCTGTATTGCTATTTTTTTAATAAAATAAGAGGGTCTTATATGAGTAATAAAAAGGAGCAGTGACTAAAAATTAGCTTGGATCTCATTGGGCCTTATTTTTTATAGATGTTTTAAAATTTGATAACGCAATTTTCTGATTATTTTAAATCATTATCAGTAGTTATAGTATGCAAGTATTTTATATTAAAATGTTGTAATAATTTTATTTCCTTTGCTTATTAAATTTTATAGATTGATTTTTGATGAGTAATAAGATACCCCTATATTCTGTAATATCATCAAAGGCGAGATAAGCTCGCCTTAATTTTGTATTAGTATAGTCCAAATTTACCATCTGACCTTTTATATAAAACCCTCATTTTTGCATCTATATCATTAAATACATAAAACTGTGCATCACTGCTTTTGAGTTTGAATAGTGCTTCCTCTATTTCAAGAGGTTTATATATTTCAAGTTCCATAGGTACGATGTCGTCAATATCTATTTCACTGCATGCTTCGTTTGCGATAGCGTTCCTGATAGCCTTTTCGTCATCTTTATTTTTGATAGTAGTATTTTTATCGTGCTCTCTACGGAGAACTTTTGACGCTCGATCTATTGCAAGATCAATACAAGCGTATAAATCTTTATCTTTGTGGCGAATGACGATAGTGTCTTTTTTTGCCAAATTTAGGATAAATTCTACACAAAAGCCTTTTCTGCCATTTTTTTCGTCCGCCGATACGACACACTTTCCTGAAATTATATCAAGATTGTATTTTAGGATAGCTTCGAAGGCATTTTCTATGTATTCCTTTATAGGATCGGTTAGATCAAATTGTTTCCCAACAATACTTGTGTTCATTTCTCCTCCTTTGATTGGTTTTATAGTTTTTGTATCGTTCTTCTATGAAGTCTTATTTTTCCGCTATTTGTTATTTTCATTGCTGCTGGAATGATTTCTATATATGTATCAAGCACAACTGTTCCTACTGATTCTGAAGTACTTATTGGCGTAAAGTTGCTACAATCACCTATCTTGCCAAAAACTTTAGACACTACAACTTTTATATTAAATATATCTAATCCGCCCAGTGAGTATTTTTCGTTTAAAATCGTCTGATTTTTGAAACAATTACTGCTATTGGCAATTTTATTTGGATTTAATATAATTTTTGCTATCGCTATTTCTGTTGCGCTCCTGAGTAGAAAAGCGGCCTGTTCTTTTAAATATATATCGCCAGTAGTCTTTACGGATTCTACTGAAAGTTTTAACATCGTAACTCCCAAAGTTGAGACGAGCACCATAAACAATATAGCTGTAACCATACTAAAGCCTTTTCTCATTATAGCACCGCCCTTCTTTTACAAACTATATTTTCCTCTAGTGATACCTCGTTTATCGGCAACCTTATATCAGTCATGCAAAGTTGTAATATGATTGTACTGTCTAAGGCTTTATATGAAAAACCTTTAACTCCCCTTGCTAGTAATGCTTTTGGGGTATTTGTATCATTATATTTTTCCCCTAGCCATGGTCTGTAATTGTAGTGTAGGTATATATCAAATCTACCATCATCAGGGGTTGTATCACTTCTTCCATCTTTTGGATTTACTGGTACTATGGCGTATGCGGTGTGAGCCAAATAGTATTGTTCATAAATTTTATTTACTTTTCCTATATCTGCACTATCCACTTCAAGCACTGGACTACCGTCAGATTTTGCTTTTACTTTTACAACACTATCTGCAGCAAAAGTAGAATGATCAAAGCCGAAACTATTTTTAATATTGCCTGTTACTTCATTGGAGCGAAATATCATTCCAACGGTATAGTTTGAAGAAAAATCTATTTTTTTTCCATTTGTGTCCGTTAAATCGGCCATAGTATATTTTGTTGAATTATATAGTTCGCTGGTATTGGTTTTGCAACAGAGATTGCTTCCGGGAGTTGAAATGGTTCTAGCTGTTTTATTGGTATTTGGGCTATCAATGTCAATAAAGCCACTCCAACCGCCATTTTGGAAACTCTCATATGAATAGCTTATCCACTCTAAGATATTATCTTTATTGGCTATAGTATGGCTTGTAGGTCTAAAGCTGATATGAGTGAAATCCGTACCAGATGTTCTGCTTATAACGGATTGGTGTATTCTATTTTCAAGCCTTTTTGCAATTATTTCTAGGGTTAAATCTGTTTGTGTAGTCAAATAATTGATGGTTCTTGAATGAAAATAGCCGTTATAAATTTTTACGGTTAGTTCTGCGCCGAAGTATGCTAAAACACCTACTATTACGATAACTATTACTATTTCTAATAATGTAAATGCTTTTTTCATATTTTACCATACCTTGCTTTGTATCATTGGTCTATCTCCTATATTGGCAACAAAGCTATTTAAGACTACTCTTGTTTGATCTTTTTTGTCACTTTCAGTTTTTTTATCATCTTGGGCAAAGAGCTCTATTGTAATTTTCCATACGTTATTATCTATACTATCGTCTATTGTTTTGTGTTCTACTTTTTTTGAAATTTCTGACACCAAGGATGATGTTGTAACAGTACTTGTAGAGTCTATATCTAGTTCCGGTATTGATTCGCCAGTAGTTGCGCAAGAGTCATTTGGTCCTCTAGATACAAATATTCTTCTGTTTGCTTTCGAAATACCGTTTATATCATAAAAATCTTTCCCTGGATGAGAGGTATCGTCATAATTAAAGACGGGTGTCACAGTTTGTCCACCCAGTCCGTGGCCGCCACCGATTATTTCTTCACCACATCCATATGGAGCCCTTAAAACTAATGTCATTATTTCTTGGGCGTCTATAATAACTGATTGAACTATCGACGTTTTATCTGCTACTGTTGACTGATTTAGAAGTGTTGGTACACCCATTAGCACTATGCTTACTATAATCATTGACAAAACTAGCTCAACGAGAGACACGCCTTTTCTCCACTGAATACAATTATGGCACTTATTGTTTTTTTCTATTATATTAAAGTTGTTCAAAATATGCCTCAAATCTTATAAGTTACTCTTAATATACATAAGAAATTGTTAGTATTATAAATCTTATATATACAATCAAAAATATTAAAATATATTAAACCAACAAAAGATACTTTCATTTTTCTATAAAATCCGAAATTTTTTCTGCCTGTTTATACATCGGATATGTCCACGCATCAAGCACTATCTGCGAAAGCGTCATGTTTGTCATATTGCAAACGATAGGGGCGATAAAATTTACCGTCGAAGTCTCGATAGGGGTGCTAACTACCATTATATTGTAAATCCTTAGCTCGCTTTGATCGTTTATGTCCATTAGCTCCTGATAGTACGTAGGTATTTCAAATTCGTAATTTCTCAAAGCATATGGGTTTATCGCTGTAAAAGACGTCTCATCGTCCTTGCTTTGAAGCTTTACGAAAAATTGATCAAGCTCTTTTAGCTCGTAGCTTTTGATATGTTCAAAGCCCAAAATAGGGCTTTTAACCTGAAAAACCATATACGTCTCCTTAATTATACATTTACTTTTTAGGCAATTGTACCCAAATTTTTCTATTTTTAAGCATAAATAAAACCGAAATTTACCGAAAAGCAATAAAAACAATGGTAAAATAGTCCGTTTTAAAAAATTTAAAATTTAAGGGAACGTATGAAAAATTTGATCAAATTTTTATCTGCGGTATTTTTTGTTTGTTTAATCGGCGGTTGTGCCGACAAATACACCGAGCTATATAATCTAACGCCCGATCAGTGGTACTCCGAGATCATCGGCGATATAAAAAATCGCGACCTAGAAAGCGCCGATAAGCACTACACGGCGATGTCTAGCGAGCACGTAGCTAGCCCGCTTTTGGAGCAAATTTTACTAATCCTTGCCCAAGCTCACGCCAACGACGAAGAGTATCTGATGGCGAATTTTTACCTGGACGAATACCTTAAAAGATACGGCGATAGCGGCCCTAGGAGCGAATTTGCGCAGTATCTGAAGATAAAGGCGAATTTTGATTCGTTCTCGCAACCCAATCGCAACCAAAAGCTAATGCAAGACAGTATCGCCGAGATAGAAAAATTTCTCTACGTCTACCCAAACACGCAGTATCGCCCGCTGATCGAAACTATGCTGGTTAAATTTAAACTCGCTATCTACAACCTAGACGTGCAAATAGCCGATCTATACGAGCGCACGGGCAGAGACGAGTCGGCGCAAATTTATAAAGAAAAGGTGCAAGCCTCGCCTCTAAACGATGCAAATATCGTGCTTCCGCAGCTTCCTTGGTATAGAAAAATATTTGAGTAGGAGCTAAATTTGCAAATTTACGAATCAAAAATGTTCCCTGCGCAGCTACCCGTCATCGTAGAAGACGAGCTGTTTTTGTATCCTTTTATGATCACGCCGCTTTTTTTAAGCGACGAGGAAAATATCGAAGCGCTAAATTCGGCTCTCGAGTCGCAGAGCCCCATCCTAGTCGTGCCGACGAAGGCGCAAAACGAAGGTGCTAGGAAATTTGACGCCGTATACGATGCGGGCGTCATAGGCACCGTAATGAGGCGAGTGCCGCTACCAGACGGCAGGGTAAAAATTTTATTTCAAGGTACGAGCAAGGGCCGCATAGTATCAAAAGTAGGCCAAAAGCCGCTGCGAGCGGTCGTAGACGTGCTACACGAAAAAAGACCCGAAAATACTAAAAGCGACGCGCTACTAACAGTGCTTCGCGAAAAGGTGCGAGATCTGGCCGCGCTTAGCCACTTTTTCCCGCCCGATCTTTTAAAAACGATAGAAGAGAGCGCCGAGCCTAGCCGCGTTTGCGATCTGATTTTAAGCTCGCTAAGACTAAAGAAAAAAACGGCGTACGAGTTTTTTATCGAGGAAAATTTGGAGCAAAAGTTGCTAAAGCTCATCGACTACGTTATCGAGGAGATCGAGGCAAATAAACTACAGCGCGAGATAAAAAACAAGGCTCACTCAAAAATAGATAAGGTAAATAAAGAGTACTTTCTAAAAGAGCAGCTAAAGCAGATACAGCAAGAGCTCGGCTCAGATACCAGCCGCGAGGAGGAGATCGAGGAGTACCGTAAGAAGCTGGAAGCTAAAAAGAAATTTATGGGCGAGGATGCATATAAGGAGATAAAAAAACAAATCGACAAGCTATCGCGCATACATCCTGATTCTGCCGACGCAAACACGATACAAAGCTATCTGGACTGGGTAATCGAAGTGCCGTTTGAAAATACGGCAAATAAAAAACTAAGCGTGCAGGAAGTCGCAAAGCAGCTAAATGCTGATCACTACGGGCTTGAAAGGCCAAAGGATAGGATAGAGGAGTACTTTGCTCTGCGCGAGCTTTTGCAGCTACGAGGAGTCGCGGGCAAGGTAAATAACGGAGCGATTTTATGCTTTGCGGGGCCTCCGGGCGTCGGTAAAACGAGCCTGGCAAACTCCATAGCAAGGGCGCTAAAGCGCGAGCTAGTGCGCGTGGCACTGGGCGGTCTTGAGGACGTAAACGAGCTGCGCGGGCACCGCCGCACCTACATAGGCGCGATGCCGGGCCGCATCGTGCAGGGTCTGATAGAGGCAAAACAGATGAATCCCGTCATCGTGCTAGACGAGATCGATAAGGTCGGTAGGAGCTTTCGCGGCGACCCGACGGCGGTGCTACTAGAGATCCTAGACCCTGAGCAAAATAACAAATTTAGGGATTATTATTTAAATTTTAATATCGATCTGAGCAAGGTTGTTTTTGTCGCGACGGCAAACGACGTCGGCGCCATACCGCCTGCACTGCGCGACAGGATGGAGTTTATCGAGCTTAGCTCATACACTCCGCAGGAAAAATTTGAGATCGCTAAAAAATATCTAATCCCTCAAGAGCTAAAAAAACACGGCCTAAAGCCCGGCGAAGTGACTCTAGGCAAAGACGTGCTAAGCCTCATCATCTCAGACTACACGCGAGAAAGCGGGGTGCGAAACCTGCGCCGCCGTTTGGCCGATATCTTTAGAAAGGCGGCAAAAAGGCTGCTAGGGGGCGAGGCGCAAAAGATAACCGTAACGACTAAAAATTTAAGCGAGTTTTTAGAAAAGAAGGTTTACGAAATCGAGCATGCGGACAAAAAACCGCAAATCGGGCAGGTAAACGGGCTAGCGTGGACGAGCGTGGGCGGCGACGTGCTAAAGATCGAAGCCATACGCATACAGGGTAAAGGCGGCCTGCAGATAACCGGGTCTTTGGGCGAGGTGATGAAAGAAAGCGCGTATATTGCATTTAGCCTCGTTAAAGTGCTGATCGACGCTAAAAAGATAAAAGTACCCTCTAAAATCATCCCAAGCCTACCGGAAGACGTCAAAGACGGCGTGAAAAAAGAGCTAAGCCCTAGCGAAGTTTATCGCCGATACGATCTGCATATCCACGTGCCCGAGGGTGCTACGCCAAAAGACGGGCCGAGCGCGGGTATCACGATGGTGACGGCGATCGCCTCGATCCTAACGGATACCAAAGTGCGAAGCGACGTAGCGATGACGGGCGAGATCACGCTAAGCGGCCGCGTGCTGCCTATCGGCGGGCTAAAAGAAAAGCTCATCGCCGCGCATAAGGCCGGTATCAAAACCGCTCTGATACCGCGTAAAAACTATGAACGCGATCTGGGCGATATCCCGCAAGACGTCAAAAACGATATGCAAATTTTACCCGTGGACGTCATCGAAGACGTGCTAAAAAATGCGTTCGTTGCAAAATAACTTTTGAAATTTTATTAAATTTAGCCTCGCTTGCGGGGCTGAGTTTATTGCCTATATCCAAAAACCGACTTTAAATTTACCGCTATTTTCGGTTCGCGCAAATAGGCCGAGCCTTGCTGCTAAAATTCGGTAAATTTTAATCAAGCCGGTATTTTTAAGAGGCAAAAGTAAATTTTAGGCATCTTTATGACAAATAGCTTAAAATTTTGGTTTAAAGATAAATAAGCGAAAATTTTAGGCCCCTTACGCGTATTTTGGTATTTTCGCGTTTTTGGGCTTTATTTGCTTAATGCGGCGGCGTAGTTACGATTTGAAGCGCCGAGGGCGGACTAGCCCGCCCGTTTGAGCGGAAGCGGGCTAAATTTGTTTGCATCCCCACTCGGGATAAAATTTTCTAACGTAAGCGTTTAGCTCCCTTTCGGCGTCGCTATACTCGCAGTTTGAAGCGTTTTTGGCGTCAAATTCGCAGTCATGCCCATCGCCTAAAAACTCCGTTATCATACCCGCGCCAAGCGTCGCGTTGGTATAGCGGTCGATCACGATAAAAGAGCCGCTTTGGCGATTTTGCTCGTATAAATCCGCGCATACGCTCTTATCTAGGCTCACGGCGCATTTTGCGATGTCGTTTAGCTCTAAGCGCCGGGCTTTAAGCTTTTCAAAATTATTGACGTCGCGTTTATATAAAATTTCGTCAAATTGCGCGTTTATCAAGTTTGAGTTGATTTTGATTAGATATTGCTCGCCGGGCGTTAGCGGCGCTTCGTTCATCCAGACGATATTTGCGTTAAATTTTCGCGTCACGCGCGGCAAATTTGCAGGTTTTGCTATCATATCGCCGCGGCTAACGTCTACCTCGCGGTCGAGGCAAAGCGTGATAGCTTGGGGCGCAAAGGCCTGGGACGCGGTTTTAAACGCGTCGTCTTTGCCTTTGACGCCAAGGTCTAGGTTATCGGTCGTTATTATGGATTTTACGCGCGCTTTTTTATTTGACGGTAGTACGACTACTTCGTCGTTTTCGCGTATTTCGCCGCCCGTTATAGTGCCGCAGTAGCCGCGGAAATTTAGATGCGGGCGATTTACGTACTGCACGGCGAATCTAAACTCGTTAGGGCGGTCCGGACTAATGTCTAGCGCGTCTAGCGTCGGCAGTAGCGCGAGTCCTTTATACCACGGCGTATTTTCGCTATTTTTTAAGATATTATCGCCGTTTAGCGCGCTAATTGGGATAAAGTCGAATTTTATCCGCTCGCTATGAGGTAAATTTCGGCTCATTTTTAGATAATCGCTCTTAATGGCCTCAAAAACGTCCTGTCTAAAATCCATCAGATCCATTTTATTTATCGCTACTATAATGTGCCTAATGCCTAGCAAGCTAGCGATAAACGAGTGGCGTTTGCTCTGCGTTAAAACGCCTTTTCTAGCGTCGATTAAAATGACCGCGACGTCCGCCGTACTCGCGGCAGTCGCCATATTTCTGGTGTATTGCTCGTGGCCGGGGGTGTCGGCGATGATGTATTTTTTCTTATCGGTGCTAAAAAATCTATACGCCACGTCGATCGTGATGCCTTGTTCGCGCTCGCTGGCTAGTCCGTCTACTAAATTTGCGAAATCTATCTCGCCGCGTTCGTTTCTAGCGCCGTTTAGCTGGTCTTCAAAGATGCCCTTGGCGTCGTAAAGCAACCTGCCTATTAGCGTAGATTTGCCGTCGTCTACGCTACCGCACGTGATAAAGCGCAAAATATCTACGCTCTCGTTTCGTTTTAAAAATTCCCTCAAATCCATTAAAAATACCCCTCTTGTTTTTTTGCTTCCATCGACGAGCCTTCGTCTGAGTCTATGAGCCTACCTTGGCGCTCGCCGCTGTTTGCTACCAAAAGCTCGGCTACGATCTTTTCTAGCGTATCGGCTGCTGAGCTAATAGCGCCCGTTAGCGGATAGCAACCTAGCGTGCGAAAGCGCACCAGCTCGTCTTTGGCAGAGGCTCTAAGCTGTGCGGGCATTCGCTCGTCGTCTACTAAAATTTTAGCGCCCTTATACTCCACGACGGGGCGGACTTTGGCAAAATATAGGCTTGGGATCGGGATATTTTCAAGCATTATGTACTGCCAAATATCAAGCTCGGTCCAGTTGCTAAGCGGAAATACGCGGATACTTTCATTTTCCTTTATGCGGCCGTTGTAGATATTCCATAGCTCTGGGCGCTGATTTTTAGGGTCCCAGCGGTGAAATTTATCGCGAAAGGAGTAAATACGCTCTTTTGCGCGGGACTTTTCCTCGTCGCGCCTAGCTCCGCCGAAAACCGCGTCAAATTTATACGTATCTAGCATCTGTTTTAGCCCCTGAGTTTTCATGATATCCGTGTGCATGGAGCTGCCGTGTATAAAAGGCGAAATGCCCATCTGCTCGCCTTTTGGATTTACATAGACGATTAGCTTCATACCGCTTTCTTTGGCTCTGCGGTCGCGAAATTCTATCATCTCGCGAAATTTCCACAGCGTATCGACATGTACCAGCGGCACGGGCGGAACGGCGGGATAAAACGCCTTTTGCAACAAGTGCAGCATCACGGAGCTATCCTTACCGATACTATAAAGCATCGCCGGATTTTTAAACTCCGCGACCACTTCGCGCATTATATGTATCGACTGCGCTTCTAGGGCTTGAAGATGGGTTAAATTTTGCATATTTCTCCTTTTTTCTTAAATTTAACTGCTTTTTAGCGGCGACTTAAAATTCGCCGTTTAAATTTGGGCTTTTTAGCTCGCTCATTCGTCCGTCCGCTTGTTTTTTCGCTAACTTCGCTTGCAAATGCCAGCTTCTGCTTTTTGCGCGCTTGCATCGGCGACACAGCTAAATTTAGCGCCGTCAAAACGCGGTCTAGGCGCGTAAAATTTAAAGCTAAATTTACGAAATTTAGCCGAATTTGACCTCAAATTCGGGCGCAAAAAGCTAAGGCGAAGTATCGCGAGACGGATTTGAAAGTCGTGCAAAAAATTTAATCGAGACTAGGTATAAATCCTGTCGCGGATTAAAATTTTCTTCTGCTTGCAGTTGCGAGCAAAGAAAAGCAAAAATCTATTTCAAAAGCGCTTGCAAGACGAGCCGCCGGCTACAAAATTTAATCTCGCCCTTTTATATGTAGCCCGCACTCTTTATGGTTAGGATCTTCCCACCACCACCTGCCCGCGCGTATGTCCTCGCCCGGTTTTATCGCGCGGGTACAGGGTTCGCAGCCGATACTGGCGTACCCCTTCGCATAAAGCTCGTTTACGGGCAAATTTAGCTCTCGCGCTACGCCCCACATAAACTCGTCGCTAAAATCAAATAGCGGGTTGATTTTTTTTAAATTAAAATTCGCGTCCGTTTCGCACAAGCTAACGCCCGTTCTAGTTACGCTTTGCGCCGCGCGTATGCCGCTTATCCACGCCTCTTTTTCGTTTAGCGCCTCGCGCAAAGGGATCATTTTTCGTTGGTGGCAACAAAATTTGCGGTTTTCTACGCTATCTCTCATGCCCCATTGCCCGATCTTTTCGTCCACTCGGGCTAGCGTCTCGCCGCTAATAGCGTATGTTTTTATCTTGATACCAAAAAATTTCTCTACCTCTTTTTGATACTCTAAACTCTCTTTAAAAAGCTTATACGTATCGAGGGTAAAAATTTCAAGCCTATCTAGATCAAAGCCTGATTTTAGAGCCATATCTATCGCGATACAGTCCTCTATCTGGTGCGAAAAGGCCAGCGCGACGCGCCCCTTTATCTCTGCCAAAACCGCCGCTAAACGCGACGTCGCTTCATTATATGTAGTAATCACAAAAACTCCCGTCTTCTTGCGAGTAGCTATGCACGCTAGTAAAATTTAGATATACGAATTTTAAATTTTTCTCTTTTATGTCTTTAAATTTCGCACTCGTGATATCGACTTCGACCATATCCGCACTCTCTTGCATCTTAATATCAAGCCTAATGCGAGAGCCTAAAATTCGGCTATGCACGATCTCGCCTTTTTTAGAGCCGGCGCTGTATTCAAAGCCAAGCTCTATCTCGTGAGGCCGCACGAAAAGCAGATCTCCCGCGCTCTCGTCGCTTACTATACCATCCGCGCCCACTCTGCCGCGAAAGAGATTTACGTTGCCTAAAAAGCTATACACGAAAGGATTGGCCGGTTTTTCGTAAACGTCTACGGGCGTGCCTACTTGCTGGATCTCGCCTTTATTCATCACGACTATTTTATCGCTTACTTCTAGCGCTTCTTCTTGATCGTGCGTAACGAACACGCTAGTAATGTGAATCTCGTCGTGTAGTTTTCTTAGCCACCTGCGCAGATCGGCTCTAACCTTTGCGTCCAGCGCCCCAAACGGCTCGTCTAGCAGCAAAATTTTAGGCTCCACCGCTAGCGCCCTAGCTAGCGCCACGCGCTGTTTTTGCCCGCCGCTTAGCTCATCGGGAAAGCGCCCCGCTAAGCTTTCTAGCTGGATCATTTTTAGCAGGTGCATGACGCGCTGCTTTATCTCGTCTTTGCTAGGGCGCGAGGCTTTTGGACGGACGTTTAGTCCAAACGCTATGTTATCAAACACGCTCATATGCCTAAATAGCGCGTAGTGTTGAAAAACAAAGCCTATGCCGCGTTCTTTTATGCTTTTGCGGCTGACGTTTTCGCCGAAAAACGAGATTTCGCCGCTACCTGCGTTTTCTAAGCCCGCGATTATGCGAAGCAGCGTCGTTTTGCCGCTACCGCTAGGTCCTAAAAGCGCGGTTAGCTCGCCTTTGTTTATCTCTAAATTTACGTTTTTAAGCGCGACGAAATCGCCGAAATTTTTATTTAAATTCGATATTTTTATACCCATTTAGCTCCTTTTGCTAGCTTTTTGAACTAAAAATTTTAGCGCCAGCGTGACTACCGAGAGCAGCAGCAGCAAGCTAGCTACGCTAAAAGCCGCTACGTAAAGATAGTCGCTATATAAAATTTCTATATAAAGGGGCATCGTGGTAGTTAGCCCGATTATCTTGCCGCTTACGACCGCCACGGCGCCGAATTCGCCCATCGCTCTGGCGTTTGTTAGCACTACGCCGTAAAATAGCCCCCATTTTATGTTCGGCAACGTAACGCTAAAAAACGTGCGAAGTCCGCTAGCACCCAAACTAAACGCCGCCTCTTCCTCGCTATTTCCTTGCTCTTGCATTAACAAAAGCGTCTCCTTGGCTACAAATGGAAAGGTAACGAATGCGCTAGCTAGTAAAATCCCCGGCAGCGCAAAAATCACGTCGAAATTTAACGCGCTAAAAAATTTTCCCAAAAAGCCGCTATTTCCAAAAAGCAGCACGAACATTAGCCCCGCAATAACGGGCGAAACGGCAAATGGCATATCTAAAAGCGTAAGTAGCGCCGTCTTGCCGCGAAACTCGAATTTCGCCGCCGCGTAGGCTATCATAACGCCAAATACGGTATTTATAACCACGCAAAATCCCGCGCAAAGCAGGCTAAGCTTTACCGCGCTAAGCGCATAGTCGTCGCTAATCGCGCCAAAATAGCCGCTAAGCCCGTCTTTTAGGGCTTCTGATACGATGGTATAAAGCGGAAGCGCGATAAAAACGAATAAAAACGCGGCGCTAATTAAAAGCAAAACGGGCTTTAAAATTTTCGGTTCGCTCATTTTGCGACCTTTTTTTGTATGAAATTTATCAAAAATAGCGAGGTAAACGCTACTAAAATCATGAAAAATCCGATTACGGCGGCTTCTTGATAATTAAAACTATCTAGGCGCGAGACGATTAAAACGGGTAAAATTTCGCTTTTAAATGGGATGTTGCTCGAAATAAAAATGACCGAGCCGTATTCGCCAAGGCCTCTGGCAAAGGCTAGCGCAAAACCCGTTATCAAGGACGGAAGCAGGCTTGGAAGCATTATTAGCCTAAAAATTTGCCAAAAATTCGCGCCTAAATTTTCGGCCGCTTCAAGCACTTGTTTGTCAAAATCTTTTATAACAGGCTCCGTCGTTCGCACTACAAACGGCATGCTTACGAATACCAAAACGATTACGACGCAAGTAAAATCCGCCCCTTGCAAATCTATACCGAGCCTTAAAAGCGCAGCGCCCATAACGCCGCCGTGCGAGAATAAATACGCCAGGCAAATCCCAGCCACCGCCGTAGGCAGCGCAAAAGGAATATCTATAAGCGAGCTAATAAAGCTCTTGCCCCAAAATTCGTAACGCGCCAGGCACCACGCGATAATAAAACCGAAAAGCGAATTTATCGCGGCGGCGACGAATGAAGCCATAAATGAAAATTTAAGCGCCGATAATACGCGAGGATCGCTAATAACGGCTAAAATTTCGCCTATGCCGCCCTTAAAGCTAAAAGCGCCCAGAGCCGCCAGCGGCAGTAAAACCAAAAAGCAAACGTAGCTAGCGCCAAGACCGAAGCAGATATTAAATCCCGGCAAAATAGAGGGCTTTTTAAGTAAAAATTTTCTCATTTTTTGCCCTTTACTACGATCTCGTAAATTTTATCAAACTCGCCCCCGTCGCTAAAATGCCGCTTTTGCGCCGCGTCCCAGCCGCCAAAGCTCTCTATGCTTATTAAATTTATTCGCGGGAAAATTTTCTCGTATTTTTTAGCGACGTTTTCGTCCGTCGGGCGGAAGAAATTTTTTGCGATAATCTCCTGCGCATCGGGCAAATAAAGGCGCGCCAGATATTCGCGGGCAAGCGGGACGTTGCCGTTTGCGGTGGCGTTTTTGCTTAAAACCGCGACAGGAGGCTGCGCTAGGATGCTAAGGCTCGGGTAAATAATCTCAAACTCGTCCTCTCCTAGCCTTGCTTTGCTAAGATACGCTTCGTTTTCCCAAGCGATCATCGCATCGCCGATATCGCGGCGTATGAAAGTGTTCGCCGATCCGCGAGCGCCTGCGTCTAGTACGGGAGCGTTGGCGTAAAGTTTAACCAAAAACTCTCGAATTTTATCCTCGTCGCCGTCAAATTTAGCCGCGGCGTAGGCGTATGCGGCTAGGTGGTTATACCTCGCGCCGCCTGATGTTTTGGGATTTGGCGTTACGATTTTTACGTCGTTTCTTACTAGATCGTCCCAGTCTTTTATGCCTTTTGGATTGCCTTTTCTAACCAAAAATACGATCGTGGAGTTGTAAGGCGCGGAGTTTAGCGGGAACTCTTCTTGCCACGAAGCGTCCAAAACGCCGCTTTTTTGCGCGACGGCATTAATGTCGTAAGCAAGAGCTAGCGTCGCGACGTCGGCTTTTAATCCGTCTATTAGCATCCTAGCCTGCGCGCCGCTACCGCCATGGCTTTGTAAAATTTTAATCTTTTTGCCGCTTTTTTGCTCGTAGTATTTAATAAAAAGCGCGTTATATTCTTTAAAAAGCTCCCGCGTAGCATCGTAAGAGACGTTTAAAAGCTGTTGCGCGGCGGCAAAATTTATAAGCGCTAAAAAGATTAAAATTTTATTCAACCGATATCCTTTCGCATTTTGGTTTCAAGCTTAGCGATTTTTCGACGACGGGGCCGATTATTAAAATCGCGGGACGGGTGCATTTTAGCGCCATAGATTCTAAATTTTTTATTCGTCCGATGATTACTTTTTCATCCGCTCTATCTATATTTGAAACAAACGCCGCCGGCGTATCTAGGTCTAAATTTAGCTTGCTTGCCGCATTTAAAATTTCGCCCGCGTAAGCGTGCGCCATAAGCGCGACCGTCGTAACGTCTCGCGTCTTTAAAATTTCAAGCCAAGCGGTGTTTATCGCGCCGCCTTTTAGATGCGCCGAGACTATCAAAACGCCGCTGCTAACGCCTCTAATCGTAGGCGTAATAAGCGCGCTAGCGCATCCCGCAAAAACCGAACTAACGCCGCTAATTAGCTCAAACTCTACGCCGTTTTCCTCTAAAAAGCTCATCTCCTCAAACGCTCTGCCAAACAAGCTCGCGTCGCCGCCTTTTAACCGCCCGACGGTCTTGCCTTCTTTTGCCAGGCTTAGCATAAGGGCGTTTATCTGCTCTTGCGTCGCGCTATCTTCGTCTTTGCCCTTGCCTACGTTAATAATCTCTACGCCTAAATTTCGTAAAATTTCGCGCGTATCCTCGCCGACTAGTTTATCGCTTAGAGCTACGTCTAGCAGCTCAAACGCTTCAAGCGCGCCTAAGGTGAGATTTTGAAGGCTGCCGCTGCCGCAGCTGATTAAAAAAACTTTGCCTAAATTTTCGCGGCACTTCGGTTTTAAAATTTCGGCCTTTTGCGGGTTAAAATTTTCAATCGCCTCAAGCCTAGCCAGTTTTAGCTTCGGGATAAAATCCGCTAGATTCCTAGGCAAAATTTTAGCTATTTTATCCCTTACGAGCACGGCTAGGCTAGGACTTGCGCCGCTAGTGCTAACGCCTACGCTAAGCTCGCCTAAATGCGCGTTTGCGGTAAAATAAAAATCGCTTAGAGCAGGCTTATCGACTACGTTTAGCAAATAGCCTAAGCTTTTACGCTCGCTAAATAAAGCTTGCCCTAAATTTTCATCTCCGCTAGCGTCTATTATCATTTCAAAACCGCTTAAAGTTTCGCCCAAATTTTGTCGCGTTAGCTTGCGGATTTTTACGTTTTTATCGGCAAAAAACGGCTCTAAAATTTTTTCGGCTAAAATTTCGAACTCCCAATTAGCCGCTTTTAGAGCTAAAAATTTTTGCCGCGCGACCTTTCCGGCTCCGATTAAAAGCGCGCTTTTGGGAGTAAGGGCTACTGGTAGGGTCATTAAATTTTATCTTTTAGCGTTTCGCCAAAAAGCGCGTCCGCGCCGTAGTCATAATACGCCCTCGGGTTTTCCTCAAACGTCCCCACTCGCTGATACAGCCCGCAAAGCTCAGCTATGACGTTATCTCCGCCGTTATCGACCCAGTCGTTAAAATTTTTAAACTCGGATTTTACTTGCGTAAATCTTTTAAGCGTTTGGTAGACGAATTCAGGCACGTGATAAGCGGCCACGCCGCCTACTTTTTTGCCGAATTTGCTTTTGCCTTCTTTTAGCTCGCCTCCGGCAAATACGCTGTAATAAGGAAGCGACCTGCCGTCCTCGCGCCTAGTGCCGCCCATAAAGCCTAAATTTGCGTTTTGATGAGCGGTGCAGGAGTTTGGACAGCCCGACATTTTAATAACGATATCTTTTAAAAGAGAAAAGTCTAAATCGCTGTTTCTAATATGATCGTGGATAGCCTCCACGGCGCCTTTTGGACGGCAAATTCCTAGCCGACAGGTCGATGCGCCCGTGCACGGAGTCATGTTTGCAAACACGCGCGGATCGGCGCTCATAGGCGAAATCTCCGCGATAACGGGATAAAGTGCGATAAGATCGGTCTTTTTGAGATTTTTTAAGATTATATGCTGGTCTCGGCTTATAAAAAGCGAATCTTTTAGGCCGAGTTTAATAAGCGCTTTTGATAGCTTTATCGCATCGTCTCCGCGCACGTTACCCCATAAAAACGGCACTACGGCGTAGTAATAGCCTTTTTGTTTTTGCGCGGTTACGTAGTTTTGTACCCATGCTTTTTGCGCGGCGGAAAATCTAACGCGAGGCTCGCTTACTAGCGGCTTAACGCCCCTTGGCTCTTTGATATCCAGTTTCCATTTTTCGCTTGAAACTCTAATTTTTGCGACCTCGTCCTCGATCATTTTAAAAATCGTCTCTTTTCCTATCTTCTCGGCGGCATGGCGCAGGCGGGCGGAGTTTCTATGCTCGTAATCGCCGGTTTTAGCAAACACGAGCTTGATGGCTTGCGCGTATAAAAAGGCTTCGTTTGCGGGGATAAAGCTTTTAAATTTATCGCCTAGGCGCGGTTTTGAGCCCATTCCGCCAGCGACGTAGACTATAAAGCCTTTTTTGCCGTCTTTTTTGGTTGCTACAAAGCCCGCGTCCGTGATAGTCGCGTTTGCTCGGTCGGCCTTGGAGCCGGAAAAAGCGATTTTAAATTTCCTAGAAAGTCCGTAAGAATCGGCTCTGCCGATAAGCATGCTAGTAATAGCGTTTGCGTAGGGAAGGACGTTAAAAGCCTCGTCTTTGGCGACTCCCGCTAGCGCGTCGCAAACCACGCCTCTAACGCAATCCCCGCATGCGCCGCGTGTAGTCATATTTATCGCGGCGATCTCGTTTTCAAGCTCTATAAATTCGTCGTCTTTTACGAAATGAAGCTGAATGCTAGCTCTCGTAGATAGATGCAAAAATCCGTTGGCGTAGCGCTTGCAAAGCTCGCCGAGGCGTGCGAATTCTTTAGCGCCAACGCCGCCGCCGTGCGTTTTTACCCGCGCCATGTAGCTGTCTTTTACGCGCTGTTCGTATATCCCAAACGCCACGCGAATTTTCTCAAAACCCTTAAAATCAAGCTCGCCGCTTTTATATTCTTGCCATTTTTGCCTAAAAAATTCCGCGTCTTTGACGCTTACTTCTGCCGGAATAATATAGGTGTCCATCGTTTGCCTTTTTATAAAATTTGGGCGAGATTTTACAATAAATTTACTTAAATAGATTAAATATTATTAAAATTTTTGGTTTTACGATAGAAATTTAACAATAAGGCAATTTAAAATTAAATAAGAGTTTTTTATTGTAAGCCAATTGAAAGTCATTCGTCGGCGTAGTAGGACTTGCGCCTATGATCGCTTTTGCCGGCTTTATAATTGCGAGCTATCAAGCATTTCGCATTTTTTGTACTTTGGCTTGCGAGACAATATAACAGCATGCGGGTTGTGGGCAAACTCTTTGTTGTCATGGATTTTTATTTTGTCTCCTTTTTGAGGGTTTTAATTTTGGTTTGGTTTCCCTAAAAAGTAATTATATCCGCGTACTTTCGTATTTTTATTTTTCTTAAAATATCGTATTTTAGGCGCTTTGCGAGCTATTTTAACATATCGTCCGTTATTTTATGTTTACTTTACTTCAACTAGGTAGAAACGGCTACATAGTAAATTTTGTATAGTAATCAAGGCTGTTTTCTACTGCCAGTTGAGCGGAAGCTCTATTTAGAATGCTGTATCCCAGGGATTTTAAATGCGTAAATTGTATGCTATGGTGCCCGAGGTCGGACTCGAACCGACACAAGGTTGCCCTTACCAGATTTTGAGTCTGGGTCTTTACTAAACTATAGATTATTATAACTTTCTATAAATACCCTATTTTGCGCTATTTTAGTATATTTATAATTTCCTTATAAGTGACAATTTTATACAATTTGCTATAAAAATGTGTACCCTAATGTGTACCCTAACAAAAATTTGATCATATAGATATAGGATTTTGCTGTGGCAGATAAGCTGATTAAAGTCAATCTTGATAATGCGGATTGTAAAAACATATATTTTGTAAATAATGACGATTTGTTCGCTGGAAAAGAGATCGTAAAAGCCCCAACTTACATTAGTAGAGACTATAAACTGATATTAAGAATTACTATTGTAAATATTAGCGGCATGAGAACTCAAACTAAGAAGACGTATTCTTTTAATAAAAAAATCACTTTCTTGCAGGCGATCAAGGAGGTGGCGTCAAAAAGAGAAGGGCTTTTGAGTAAGCTCAAAGAGGGTAAGCATAAAGAGATAAAAATAAAAATACCGACATTAAGTCAGGCGTGGGGCAGATATATGGATATGAAGAAAAATCAACTATCCTCAAATACGCTTGCTTCCTATAATCTATTTACAAATAAATGGATACTGTCTGATTCTAAGCTAGCCAAAACGCCTATAACCCACATTACCACCGAAATGCTGCAAAGCATAGTGAATAAAATGCTAGATCTAGGTATGAGCCCTAGAACCTCAAAATCTGTTAAAGAAGCTCTTAGGCCTATGTTTAACCTGTATGTTTTGGAGGGTATGGTTAAAACTAACCCAGCTAGCTTGATTCAAATACCTAAATTTGACAACCAGGTAAATATTGAGCTAGATGACGAAAAAATAAGGGAACTATACGATGCGCTATATGGTTATCCGGTAGAACCGTTTAGAAGTATATTTGTGTGGCTTTCGCATGGCAGAAGACTAAATGAGGTTTTGAGTTTAGAATGGAGAGACATAAATATACCAAATGGCATATATAATATTAGATACGAAAATAATAAAGTTAGAAAGCCTATGACTTATAAATTAAGCAATGAGCTTTTAGAAACCCTTAAAAATATAGATAGGCAAGAAAGCGGCTATATATTTCACGCCATAACAGATAAGAGTAAAAAAATAGATAAAAATACAATCAGACCTCATTGGGAAAAGATATTAGCAAAGCTTGGGATAAAAATTAGAATTCACGATTTAAGGCACTTGATAGGCGGAGTTTTGGTTTCGGAGGGTAAAACGTTAGAGCAGATAGCTTCTATACTAGGCCATACTTCTACAAATGTTACAAAAAGATATTCAAAGGTCAGAAGAGAAGTGGCTGCCGAAAGCCTAGATGATTTTTTTAGAAGAGTAAAAAAATAAAATCTATTGCCACTGATAAAATATTTACGCGCTAATAACGCTTATCGGTTTTATGGCTTCCAGCTCGGCTTTTTGCCTATTTTTGCTTTCTCTTAGCTCTATATCGCTTTGTAAATTAATAAAAAATCCGTCGGACATCGAGAAGTATCTTGAGAGCCTCAAGGCCGTATCTATAGATACTCTGCGTCTTCCATGTAAAATATCTTGTATGCGAGAAACCGGTAAATCTATATCTTTGGCTAGTCTATATGCCGATAGGCCGTAAGGTTCCATAAATTCGCTAGCTAAAATTTCTCCTATCGTAGGAAGAGGTATTCTATCCATAACTACTCCTTAATGATAATCCACTATTTGCACGTCGCAAAAATCGTTTTTGTTTTCTAGCTTAAAACAAATGCGCCATTTGTCGTTTATTCTTATACTATACTCGTCTTTTCTATCGCCTATTAGTTTTTCTAGGCGATTGGACGGCGGAGAGCGCAAATCGTTTAAATTATCCGCATTGTTTATCATCAAGAGTTTGCGCAAAGCCTTTTGCTGCACATCGGGCGGAAACTTTTTTGAAAAAGTCTCACTGTATATAAGCTCGGTCTCTTTGTCTGCAAAACTCTTTATCATAGTTAAGGATTATACACGAAATTCAGGTATAAGTCAATATGTTTTATTTTTAAAAAATATTCACTCGTTCGGCTTGACCGAACGAGTGAATATAAGATTATTTTTGTATAATTTTTATTTTTAGTATTTTGGCTATCAAATCTACGCTGCGAATGCTCACTTCAATAACTTTTAGCATCAAATCTAAAATATATCGTGTATTATCATTATAAAGATTTGGGTAGTTTACTATACCATTATCCATCCGATGGCACTCTTGCCGTTTACTACGTAATCATAAGCTTTTTCTGGAACATTTATTTTATTATTATAGACGATAGTTTTTTGGTTTTTGAGTAATTTTTACATTTTTCTCAAATCCAATTTTTGTCACCTTAAGATCACTATCCTTTAAAAGTTCTGGCTAATCGAACAAATTTCCAATCTCAATTTTACCCTTCGTGATCTTAGAGACAAGGAGTAAGGTAGCCACTAAAAGTTTAGACGGTTCTAAGAGCTTAAAAGATCGGTATAAATTTTGATATAATTGCAAAGCGTTTTAACTCAAAGTATTTTAAATATTTTTTGTTATTTAGCAAACAATCTTCTTCTATTTTTGTAGTTTTTGGATGGTAGCAATTGTAATATAGGAGCAAAAGTCTAGTCACCGGAACATCCAGTTAACCACATTTCTAAATATAACCCATAAGGAGGGTAAAATGAAAAAGTTCGTAATCTCAATGTTGGCAGTTCTTGCCTTAGCTTCAAGTGTAAATGCAGGCGTTAATTTGGCAGCAATAGAATCTTCTACCGGTCAGCCTATTGAAGTGGTAAAGAAGGTGTTTGCAGAGTCTAGCTCCAAGGCTCTTAAAAAGATCTCGAATAAAGATCAAGCCACGATGATGAACAGCGGTGCACATCAGCAGTTAGAGGCGTTGTTATATCTAATAGATACACTTGATAAAAGGTTTCCGGGGAATGATTTAAAGGTTAGAACTGCGCAATTTATCGAAAATGCATATGGCGTTAATAAAGATCTCGACGAAGCAGAGTATGCATATGCGTTTGAGAAATTCACTACACTGCAAGTTCAGGATATATGCAATGAATTGACGTGGCGTCTATATAAGTTTTTCGAAGTAGAATAAGGGAGTAGCGTGAAAAAGTTATTACTAATATTAATAGCCGGACTAACATTGGTGTTTGCCGATGTAGTTCCGGCGAACTTAAGCGGGACTGGCATGCCAGTCTCCGAGTTTGTGGCAAGGGGTAAGAACGAGCGGGATATAGTAGCGAGCATGGCACCGAAAGAAAAAGAGGAGTATGTAAAAGAATCACTTAGAACACAAATAGTTCTACAGATAGATTCATTTACTAGATACACACTTCTTGATCCAGAATCAGATGCTTACAATTCAGTAGCTGGATTCTTAAAGAAAGGCTATGGCATAGATATAGAAGGCACTAACGTAAAGCTTGATAATCTAGGAAAGTTGAGCTTAGGCGAGTTAATAAATCTAAGTACTGATTTAACAATCAGGCTTAGCGAAAACATTGGAATAGGAAGATAAGATGAAAAAGTTATTTGTTACATTGGTAATGGTGTTAGGTTTAGTAAGTTCTATAGATGCTAGAATTATTCCACCTAACTTAGACTACTATGGGTTACCTGCTTATCTAAGAAGTGATAATGAAGAAGTTCTAAGCGACATTGAAGACTTTAACAAAATGTCTCCTGATAAGAAGATTAAAGAAGTTAAGGTTATAATGGCTAATCAAATTGTATCATTAGCGGAAACTATGGCTACTGTAGAGAAACTACAACCAAATCTAGACTTAGTGAATAATGCTAGTCAATTTATAGGTTATGCATATGGAATTAACCTAGACCTGAGACAAAGAGAGTATGCAGTGGAGGCATTAGTTAAGTTGGACGTTCCTATGTTAGCAGATGTATACTATAATGTACTGTCTAGATTTCAAGCGGTATTCGAACAGTAAAATATCCAGTACCTATACGCCTAGGCGTATAGGTACTGTTAATTATTTTTTAATTATATGTTATTAATAAAATTTATTGGTATCGTGCACAGAAAGTAAAGACTAATTTTTTCTAGGCCTGCCTTTATTGTTTTTCTTCGGCATGACGCCTCTCCTTAAGGCTCTAAAGCTTTTCCCATCTTTGCCGGCTATATTTTGCTCCCCTTTGCATAGATATGACAGCACTTTCTCTTTCAGAATTTGTATTTTTTCTTTGTCGTCGTAGCAAATTCTACCCAGCCCATTATTCTTATACTTTCCTAAATTGCAATTATGAGAACACCCTTTGCCTTTTGTAATATTATTATTCCAATAGTCGCAAAGACGTTTGGCTGTCTTTGGTGTTGTTTGCTCTCTAGTATTTTGCCCATCCATAAAGATAACTACGTGAGCGTGTAAGTGGTTATATCCACTATCTCCTTGCTCCATTTTGATAATATAGCCTTTTGAATTTTTAAATAGCGTATTGCCTCGTTTATTGGTGTACAAGTGGTTGATATCATTGTCAAAGCTTTCCAATGTAGCATCGTCTCTATTTTCTTGTCTATAATACAAATCAACCCTTATCACGTCTATCCTGGAATTAGTTTGCATAATTCCATCTACATATTCATTTAGGCTTTCTTGCCTTCTCTGTTCTGCCACAGTGTTTTTTTGTCATATTTAACTCCTTTGATATTTTAGATAACTACAGATCGTATATTTAGCTATTTTTGTATCTATTAATAACTTTAAATTAATTAATAATACTTATTATGCTAAAATCAAAGCCTATAGAAATCAATATAGCCGATTGGCTAAGGGCTTGATATTCTATACGTCTTAAATTATCAGTTAATATACGTACTTATGGCAAAAACAAAAAAAGTAAAATATTAATATACACTCAAAGCCCATATCGGACTTTGAGTGTATATTTATTATGCAACGTTAGGGTTAATGGCTTTATACCATTGCTTGCTGCCGTTGTCCCATCTAAAGCCAAGAGATTTAATCGTATCCTTTTTTGAAAATACGTCTTTCCCAGTAACTAGCAAAAATCCATTTCGTTGGACGATGTCTAAACCTAAATTTTGTAAGGTCGTTTGCTCGTCGGTTTGGCTGAGGTTGTTCTGTCTGGTATAGAAGTTAGGTTTTTGTTCTTGCTTGTGTAGGCTGACGGTAGCTTTTGACAAATTGTTTTGCTGTGCATTTTGCGGAACGTAGTTACGGCTTTTGTCGTATAGAGAATTGCCGAATTGATTTCCAAATGTCCGCAAACTCCTTTTTAGTGCATCGGTTACGGCCTCCTTTGCGCTGTTTTCGTGAGCGTCTGCTAGACTTTTGGCTACCCCTGTGCCAAATCCTACATCTTGACGAGTAATGTATTTGGAGTGATCCAAGCTAAAGACATCAACCTTAACTACGGCTTTATAGCAAATGACGGCGTTTTGATTATTGTTCGTCTCTTGCGATACTTGTCCTAACGAAACGATACTGTAACTCCAGCTCCCGAATCCAAAAATGTTATTGGCCGCTTCTATAACGTCAAAACCTTCCAAGTAGGATAATTTAATACCGGCTTTTTCTCTTGTTCTTATCCTGCTGCTATCTAGTTCTTCTTGCAGGATTTTAATTTGTTTTTCGTTAAACATCTAATATCCTTTTAAACGGCTTTTGGAAGCTCGTCGTCTACTGGGAGCATATTGATATTGTTAGGTTTGACGTCTCTTTTTTTATTAACCTTGATTTTGGCTGGGCAAACGGTGCTAACGATCGAAATTTCCGCAAAATCCTTTATTTCATCTCGTCTACCGTCTTTTAGTCCTTCTTCTATGGCCTCCATGTCAAGGCTAAATTTTACGTAGCCTAGGCTCATTAACGCAGCCTCGTCTTTAATCTTGATTTCATCTTTTGTCTTTACGTTTTCTTTAATCAGAGTTAAAGATGAGATTACGTTACCGTCTATTCTGTCGATACCGTTTTCCAAAAAAAATTCCGCCGCTATCTCTTTTGCGATCTCTAGCGCTTGTGTTAAGTTTCGTTTCAGAGTTTGAAGCTCTTGTATGTCTTGAGATAAAATGTCTATCTTATTTTTAATCTCGTCTAGAGATAACCCTAAGTAGTCGCATTTTTGAAAGTAGCTCGTACTATTGTTTTCTAGGATGCCTTTAAGATACTCTTTAAAATTTTGTGTAGGCTTATTTTCGTTTAAGTGTTCTATCTCAGATTGTAGCTTGTAGTTTATAAGTTTCATTTTTCTGCCTTATGCTATCAACTTGCTTTGAGTAGCTTTAATCTTGGCGATGCCTTCTGCCATATTCCAAAGCTTCTTGTTTATGTCTGTATCGGTAGAAATCGATTTTATAATCCTGCTAGTAAATCGTCTATTCGTTTCGGCGTTAATTCCGCTAATGTTGCCCCTAATCAAATGTTCCTGGATGGTGTTAAAAGTAGTATATAGGTCGTCCTTCTCGTCTTCTATTCTGTGCGGAACCAATAAATCTCTATAATCCACCTCCAAATGCTTTTCAAATCTTAACGGGATCGCAGCCTTGGCAAAGCTTGCTTTATCGTCTTGGGTTAGCGGTATTTTGCTAAATAGCTTTATTTTGTCCAAAATATCGTATTTGGCTTTGGCTATTTTGTTTATAGCGATCGATACGTCGTTTTCTTTGTCGCCCAAGTGTTTTATTTGGTAAGACTCGAATACTTCGTCTGATACCACTAGGCCGTTAGCGCAAACGAATCTAAATACGCCCGCACTTATACTAAAGCATTTGCTTCTATCGTGCGAATTGAACAGCAAAAGCTCTACTACATTCTCTCCCGGGTTTAAAAAATCGTCTAGATGACGAAACCTTACGTAATGCTTTTGAAATCCCTCTTTCTTTTCGTCTCTCACGTTTGCTTCGCTTACGCCTACGGGATACCAAGCGTAATCCCTGATCTCGTTTATTACGTCGATCGTAGATATAAAGTGATACTTGTCGCTTGCTTCAAAATACGGTTCGTCCGCAAACAAAGACGGAGCTAGTTGCTCTAATTGCTCATTAGTGAGCGGTTCGTTTGATATAGTCATTTTTTGTTTCTCCTTTCGACTATTATTTCGGTTATGAATAGCAAGGTTATTCGTCTATACTATCCTTAATTATTTTAGCGACAGCCATCACTATCTCTAAAAAAACTCCCATTTTACGCCTCCTAAAAGTATAATTTAAAAATTACGCAGTTGATTGGAAAATATCCAAAACCTGTTTCTGCCGTCGGTGAACTATCGCCTATACTGACTACGCTAGAACTCATATCTATTCCTTTTGCGTTTTAGACGTAATAGTTTATGGATTAGTCTTTTGATCCAAGACGGCCTCTTATTTGGTAAAAAGCAACGATTTACCATATTAGCTCCTTGAAAAGTGAAGTAGCGATATATTTCTATATGCTTATATAAATAATATATAATTGAAATTTTTTCATTTTGATCCCATATCCACCCATGGCAGATTAGCCATAGGTGGAGATCTTTGTGCCTTGTTGAAGTAGGGGGGGTGTTTTGTAAGTGCGTAAAATAAAAAGGGTGATATTGCTTAATTTGTAGCGGTTTTGTTAGTTTAGGGCGGGTAGAGTGTTGCTTTCTAAGAATAAAATCAAGACTTGCCTACTAATAAAATTCTTGGTGCCGATCTTCACCACCTCTATTTCTCTATTGTAAATCAACTTCTTTAGCATATCAGATTTTATCAAGTTCATCTCCTCTATATCCTTTATACTAAACAGCAATCCTTTTGGAAGGAGCGAATCATAATTTGCATAAATTTTCATTTTCAAAATCCTTGGGCTGTATTTTGTCAATGGATTGAGCTGCTGAAAAAAGAAAGTACTAAAAGCGCATACGAAATCTAAAATTTATGCAACTATTTTTTTAGATAGTATATATTTACTTTTATCATTGTATAATGT
>NZ_CAJPQR010000015.1 GCF_905372745.1 uncultured Campylobacter sp.
ACGCGATGAAAGTTCTTGCGCACATCGACGTTTTTTCGATCCAGACGGTGCTTGATAGCGAGCACGGCGTGTATTACGCAAGCGCCGGCGATCTAAACGATAGCTTTTACGACTGCGTAAAAAAGGCCGACGAGGTATTTTGCGTAAATATCCCGCGCAAGGCAGATATCGTGATCTCGGTCGCGCCCTATCCGATGGACGTCGATCTCTATCAGGCGCAAAAAGCCCTAGACAACGGCAAACTAGCGCTTGCTAAGGACGGGATTTTGATAATGGTCGCAAAGTGCCGCACGGGCATCGGACCAAAGCCGTTTTTTAACCTAATGGCGTCCGCGCCGACCCCGCAAGAGGTGCTGGAAAAAATTTCGAACGAATTTCACCTAGGCTATCACAAAGCCGCTAAGATGGCTGAAATCTCGCTCTGGGCGCAGACCTGGGCGGTGAGCGAGCTTAGCGACGACGAGATGCGAGCCGTGCACCTAAAACCGTATCATGATTTGCAAAAGGCCGTGGACGACGCGCTCGCGCAAAAGGGTGCGGACGCCGGGATCATCATATTGCCGTTTGGCTCGATGACGGTGCCTAAGGTTTAAGTTTGGCGAAATTTCTTTACTACGACGCAAGTGCGGGCATCAGCGGCGATATGAATTTAGGCGCGCTGGTGGATCTGGGCGCGGATTTTAGCTATCTTTGCGCCCAGCTTGCTAAGCTAAATTTAGCTAGCGAGTTTTACCTACGCAAGCGCAAAGTGCTAAAATGCGGTATCTCCGCAACCAAAATAGACGTCATTTGCGCGACAAATCGGGATCAAATTCCGCTTGGCCTCTCGGGTGCTAAATTTAGCCCGCGTCAAAATTTAAGCGGCAAAATTCACGGCGCCCAATTTAGAGCGGATAAGCCCGCCCAAAACCATCCGCATCCGCGAAATTTCGCGCAAATTTTAGAGCTTATCGAGAGCTCTAGCCTAAGCGCTTTCGTAAAAAAAACGGCAAGCGAAATTTTTAGCGTTATCGCGCGAGCCGAGGCTAAAATCCACGGCACTAGCGTAGAGCAAGTACATTTTCACGAAGTAGGCGCGGCAGACAGCATCGCGGACGTAGTGGGCGCGGCTATTTGCTTGGAGGCCTTGGGCGCGCCGCAAATTTTTGCTTCGCCTATCGAGCTTGGCGGCGGTTTTGCGCATTGCGCTCACGGCAGGCTGACCGTACCGGCGCCTGCGGTTTGCGAAATTTTAAAAGGCGCGCAAGTAAGCCTAGGGCGAGCGAATTTCGAGATGACTACGCCCACAGGAGCGGCGATTTTAAAGGCCTGCGCACTAAATTTAAGAGAGCAAGACAGCCGCGAGTCGCCGCGAAATTTTAAAATTTTAAGCGCGGGCTACGGCGCTGGCGATAAAGACGTCGCAGATTTTGCCAACGCGCTTCGCGTGATACTTTGCGAAACGAGCGAGGATTTAGGCTTGAGAGATGAGCCAAATTTGAGCGTGCAGATCGGCTATGGCGAGCTTTGCGAGCGGATTTTAATCTCCACTAATATCGACGACATGGACGCCGAGAGCTTTGCCTTTGCGTGCGATATTTTGCGAGATAGCGGCGCGCTGGACGTATTTAGCAGGTCTATTTTTATGAAAAAGGGGCGCGCGGGCTTTGAGCTAAACGCGCTGTGCCGCAAGCAGGACGCCACGCGGATAAAGGGGCTTATTTTCGCGCATACGACGGCGATCGGAGTTAGAGAGTGCGCCGTGAGGAAAACCGAGCTTGCGCGCGAGTTTTGCGAGGTGGAGACTAAATACGGCAAAATAAGAATTAAAATTTCGCGCGGCCGAGCTTGCGGTTTTAACGCCGAGCAAAATTCGACGGATGAAAATTTAGTCCGAAATTACCCCGAAATTTTAAAAATCAAGCCAGAATTCGAGGACTGCAAAAAAGCCGCGCAGAGATTTCAAACGACGATCCGCGAGGTTAGAAACGAGACTTTAAAAAAATATGACGAAACTAGAAATTCTAAAAAATGATATAAAAAAGCTGGAAAATTTAGCCGTAGCGTTTAGCGGCGGCGTGGATAGCTCGCTACTGCTGCGCGTTGCCGCCGATACGCTAGGCCGGCGCGCGGTGGCGATCACGCTAAAATCGCCCTATATGTCGGGGCGCGAGATAAAAGAGGCGGTAGAATTTACCCGTACTTACGGCATCAGGCACGAAATTTTAGAGCTAGACGCGCCCGAAGCGGTAAAAAATAATCCGCAAGATCGCTGCTACGTCTGCAAAAAGGCGGTTTTTACGCGGCTAATCGAGCTAGCAAAACATCTAGGCTTTACAAACGTCGCCGACGGCACGAACCTAGACGATCTTGGCGAATACCGCCCGGGGCTTAAAGCAAAAGACGAGCTTGGCGTACTTTCGCCGCTTAAAGGCCTCAAAAAATCAGAGATTAGAGAGCTTAGCCGCGAGCTTGGACTGCCGACCGCAGATAAGCCCAGCTACGCGTGCCTTCTGACGCGTTTACCGCACGACAGGGAGTTTTCCGCGGAGGAGATTTCTCTCGTGGAGCGAGCCGAAAATCTGCTAATCTCGCACGGGTTTTTAAACGTTCGCGCGCGCTTTGACGGCAAAGCCTTTAAGCTGCAAATGGGAGCGAGCGAGACGAGGCGCTTTTGCGCGGGAGATTTTGGCGCCGTCGTACGCGAGATCGCCGCGCTTGGCGAGTATGATATTTTGCTTGATTTAAAGGGGCTTCGCGGGGAGATTTTAAATGACGAAAGATGAGGCTTTAAATTTTATCCGCGCCGTAAAATCGGGCGAAAAAAGCGAGCGCGAGGCGATAGAGTTTTTGCGGGATTTTCCTTTTAGCGACGCTGGCTGCGCTAAAATCGACGTTCAGCGCGCACTACGAAACGGCACGGGCGAGGTGATCTACGGCGAGGGCAAGACGGATGATGAAAATTTACGTATCGCAGAAGCGATCGGCGCGAGAGGGCAAAATATCCTAATCACGCGCACGAACGAGCGGGTTTTTAAGCGGGTGCGCGAGATACTGCCGCAGGCGGAGTTTAACGCTCGCGGCCGCGTCATCAGCGTCAAATTTAAAGAACCCGCGCTCACGCAAAGCTACATCGCGATAGTCTCCGCCGGCACCGCCGACGGCGCGGTAGTGGAGGAGGCGTACGAGACGGCGCGATTTTTAGGCAACGACGTGCGCAAATTTAGCGACGCGGGCGTGGCGGGACTGCACAGGCTGATCGCAAATTTAGAGCAAATACGCGGCGCAAAGGTCGTGATCGCGGTGGCGGGCATGGAGGGCGCGCTAGCTAGCGTGCTGGCGGGGCTTGTTAGCGTGCCGGTGATCGCGGTGCCCACCAGCGTGGGATACGGCGCGAGTTTTGGCGGACTGGCGGCTCTGCTAGCGATGCTAAACAGCTGCGCAAACGGCGTTAGCGTCGTAAATATCGACAACGGATTCGGCGCCGCGTATAACGCGAGCCTGATAAATCATCTCTAAATTTACGCCGCGCGAGGCAAATTTATCGGCTAAATTTAAAAGGAAAGCGTTGCGAGAGAAAAATTTAAACGAGCAAAAGGCTAGGCCGAAGGGCGCAAAAAAGCTCCCGCAAAAGACGCAAATAAGACAAAGCACGAGAACAAGGTTAGCGTTTTTAATCGCGGCGACTCTGATTTTAGCGGCTGAAATTTATATCGCGATCTGCGTAAAGGGCGGCTTCGTGCGCCACTACGCGGGCGACGTTTTGGCCGTCATCTTGCTTTATGCGCTCGCTAGGACTGCGTTTAGCGTGCCGCCTTTAAATTTGCCGCTTAAAATTTTCGCGTTCGCGGCGGCTTTGGAGCTCGCGCAGTATTTTGGCGCGGTGCAAATTTTAGGCGTAGAAAATAAAATTTTAAAAGTAATGATCGGCGGGACGTTTGATTTTGCCGACCTGCTCTGCTATGCGGTTGGCTGCGTCCTGGCGGGCGCTTATGAAAAATTTGAAAGTAAAATTTAGCAAAGGAGAAGCAATGGATAAACAAAAAGCCGTGCAAAAGATGACCGAGGTCATGGCGAAATTCGTCGGCTACACGGGCAAAGTGCTGCCCGACGACGTGACAGCGAAGCTGCTGGAGCTCGCCGAGCGCGAGACGCAGCCGCTGGCAAAGGAGATCTACAAAACGATGTTTGAAAACCAGCGCCTAGCTAAGCAGCTAGACCGCCCGTCCTGTCAGGATACTGGCGTGATCCAGTTTTTCGTGCGCTGCGGAGCGAACTTCCCGCTCATCGGCGAGCTTGAGGAGCTGCTGCGAGAGGCCGTACTGCGAGCGACGCGCGAGGCTCCGCTGCGTCACAACAGCGTCGAGACCTTCGACGAGTACAATACCGGCAAAAACGTCGGCAAGGGCACGCCGAGCGTATTTTGGGAGATCGTGCCGCAAAGTAGCGAGTGCGAGATACACACCTACATGGCGGGCGGCGGCTGTAGTCTGCCCGGCAAGGCGACCGTGCTGATGCCCGGCATGGGCTACGAGGGCGTCGTGAAATTCGTCATGGACATAATGACGAGCTACGGCATAAACGCCTGTCCGCCGCTGCTAGTGGGCGTAGGCGTGGGCACCTCGATCGACGTGGCGTCGCTACTATCTAAAAAGGCGCTGATGAGGCCTCTTGGCTCGGCAAACCCAAACGACCGCGCCGCACTAACCGAAAAGCTGCTCGAAGAGGGCATAAATAAAATCGGCCTGGGCCCGCAAGGAATGAGCGGGGCAAGCTCGGTGATGGGCGTGCATATCGAAAACTGCGCCCGCCACCCAAGCGTCATCGCCGTCGCCGTAAACGTGGGCTGCTGGTCGCACCGCAAAGGCCACATCATCTGGGACGAAAAGCTAAATTTTGCCGTAAAATCGCACAAGGAGTTCGCGCTATGAGTAAGAAAATTTTAACCACGCCGATCAAGGCCGAGGATCTAGCAGATATCAAAATCGGCGACGTGATCTACCTCAGCGGGCACATCGTCACCTGCCGCGACGTGCCGCACAGACGCGTCGTGCAGGAGGGCCGCAAGCTGCCGCTTGATATCAGAGGCGGAGCGATCCTGCACGCTGGACCGATCATCAGAAAAGTGGGCGATGAGGGCTTTGAAATGGTCTCGGTGGGGCCGACTACGAGCATGCGGATGGAGAAATTTGAGCGCGAATTTATCGCCAAAACGGGCGTGCGTCTGATTGTGGGTAAAGGCGGCATGGGCGAGGGCACGATGAGCGGCTGCAAGGAGTTTGGCGCGATACACTGCGTATTTCCCGCAGGCTGCGCGGTGGTAGCCGCGACGCAGGTCGAGGAGATCGAGAGTGCGGACTGGACGGAGCTTGGGATGCCCGAGACGCTGTGGAAGTGCCGCGTGAAGGAGTTTGGCCCGCTTATCGTCTCCATAGACGCGCACGGAAATAATCTTTTTGAGCAGAATAAGGTCAAATTTAACGAGAAAAAGGACGCGGCGCTAGCTGAAATCTTACCGCAGGTCGGGTTTATAAAGTAGTTAAATTTTGGCGGCTCGCGCTTTAAATTCTACGCCTTAAATTTTTACGCCCTGCCGCTAAAATTTAAAATTTAACGCTCTAACGAGGGGCAAATTTTAAGGGCTTTGGGCGGATAGCGCGGGCGTAATCGATTAATAAAACAGCCGGCGGGACTTGTCGCGAGATTAAATTTTATCTGCAAAATTTAACTAATCGCGAGGGATAAATTTTAAAAATTTAAACCCGCAAAGCCGCCGTTTTAAAGCACCGATTAAAAGCGCGCCAATCTCGCTGAGGCTCTTTCGCAAATTTAGCTCACGCGCTATCTTTCTGCGCAAATTTCACGCTTACGTAGAGGTAGCTTGCAAGCCCTAGCGCGCCCAGTATTGCGCCCGCATTGCCTGATTTTAGGCATGAGTGCGCAAATTTAGCTAAAACAAGTCTTGGCGGCTTAAATTTTCGTCCGCAACGTAGCCAAGAGGCAAAATATAAATATAAAACAAACATAAATAAATACCAAAATCTACGGCGCTGACGGCGGCTGCGGGACTGCGGATATAAATCTCTGATCCAAAGCAAGCTTGGCGTCCGTATAAGCGGCAGTTAAAAGAAATTTTGGATTTTTATGACGGCGGAAGCGTAGGCGATGAGGATATTTTTTATTTACTAAAAGTCGCAAGCCAAACGCTGTAGGTGATACTTCAGGCTCGGACGCGATCCAGATTTAACCGCCGTTTACGGATAAATTTAAGCCAAATTTAACGGCCCAAACAGCAAAATTTATCCGTTAATTAACAATATAAAAAAGGAAAAATTTGGGCAAAACGACTTTTACGGTTGTATTTTTCTGTGCTTGCGCGCTGTTTTTGACGGCTGTAGGCTACTTTACTTTGGGCATTTTGGCTAAATTTTATGCTTTTATCAAATTTGCCGCGCGTCTTTGCTTGCAAGACCCTAAATTTAGCCTCGCCATGTTTGCGCCTGCGTTCATCTTATCGCTTTATATCGTGCTGGTTTCGCAAAATATCATTTTTGATTTTACTTGGGGCGCCTCGGCAAATATTTTCGGCGGGCCGGCTTCCGGGTTGCTTTTAGATGCGCTACTTTTTGGATTTTCGCTGATTGCAAGGCTAGAGGAGCGATATTTTTACGTTTTTTCATTTCGCTTGGCGCTTTTGGAACTACTTTGCGGGCTTATTACGGCGATAATTTCAAGGGATATTTTTAGCATTTACGTCCCGTGCGCGCAGATTTTACTCGTATTTTGCGTATGTTTTGACTTTTTGTGCCTAAGCGCGGCGAAAGCAAACGCGAAGCTGCTAGATGATTTAAGTGCAAAAAATGATTTAAGCGAACCGGAAAAACTTGCCAAAGAGGTGCTAGAGCGGCTCGCAAACTTGCCTGATAAGGAGGAAGCATTGCTGCAAGCAAACATTATCCGCATGAAAATGAAGCAAGAATGCCGCACGGCTTAAATTTATGGTTTTAGCTGTTTAAATTTAGCGTTTCTCGCATCAAATGGTCAAATTTGACTTCGTTTCAAACAAACTTTATCGCGTAACCTAACGACGCCCGAAAAACCGCCTGAAAAACGCAGCCGTTTGGCGAGCCCTAAGCAAAACAAACGCCCACAGCTGCCTACAAATCTGTATAATAAGATATGCCGACATCATCACGCAAAAATTCGCAATACCAAAGCCGATCAATTCATAGCAAAAAAATAGTTCAAATCTTATCTGCATCGTAAACTCTCGCGTCGGCCGATAAGTGTGCCATATCCAATAGCCAGAGAAAAAATCATTAAGTCCGCCAAATACCAAAAAGCATACGATAAGCGCAAATAAAATAATGCCTTGCGAAAGCGCTTGGGCGTTGCTTTTGCTTCCTTCAAGCCTGCCGGTAGCTCCTTTTGCCACGCCGTAAAGTCCCGCAAATAGCAAACAAACAGGCATAAAAAAGCATAAATAACTAAGATGAAACGCCGCCACGTCGCCAAAGGCGGTTTTAGTCTGCGCCGTATTTATAGCAGGATAAAAATCCGCCATAAACGCCGTAAAGTCTCTAAAAGCCGCGTGAGCGGACAAGATATCTTCGGGTACGGCAAATAAGCTCAAAGCAACCAAAGCGTAAGCGCCCAAGCTAACAAAAAAGGCAATTTTAAGCTTCCTTGCGGCCAATCTTAATCTTGCTTTTAGTCTTATAATCTTATTTTTCGGCTCTATAACTGCGACCTTTTAGCGATTTTTGAGCGTATTATACCATCTTCTTGAAGTCTTCCTTGCCCAAATTTACGCTCTTTATATGCCGCCTATTTGGCTTTACGCAGTTTAATCCAGCCCGCTTTTGGCAAAAACTAAAATTTTGGCGCCGTTTGCGCGTATCTTTGAGTAAGTTCGTTTGCCGCGACCGACTTTAAAGCTAGGCAACCCGTCCGCAATCAATAATCGCGCTTTTTGCGTAAGTTTTATTTTAAATTTGCTGCGATATTTATTTCTTGACGCTCCTTGCGTAATCTTAGCAAAATCCTTTAAAACACCCTTTATCCGGCTATTTTACGGGCATCAGCGGTAACGGCGCTAACCGCTTTTACGTATCTTGCAAGGCCTGTCTGCTTCTTTGATACCGTTTCGGAGTCAGGGCGTCTTTTCTACCGCTTAGAATTTTCAAATTTAGGCTCAAGATAAGTCAAAAACTTTCGCAGACGTTTTTCTCAAAGCAACTGCGTCCCATCGGTAGTAAATGAAGTGAAGTTAAATGCGAGAACTATGATTTTGCCAAAGCTCTTAAAGCGGCTGGCGTAGAGAAGTTAAAAATAAGTATATACGTTCCCAAATTTTAGATAATAAATTTAGAGAAGTTCTAAAGTATTTAGCAAAAGAAATAGAAGCTACTAAAATAGCAAATCTAACCGGCTTTTAGGCAAAATTTTTGGTACGTTAGCTCGCCTAGGCGCTTTGTTTGAGTAAATAAAAATCGTCTTTACTTCGCTTTGCTTACTACTTTGCAAGAAGCTAACGGCAAAACCGTATAAATGGCATTGAGAATTTTAGTTGCTGCTTGCTTTGCTACCGCCCACCCAAAGGCTACGAGTATAGTAAAGTAGAGGCAGAAGGGATATGCTAAGCATGGATTTCTAAATTTAAAGGGAATTTTTAGGCGTAGTGACGACGGCGACCACAGGGAAGTTAAGAAAAAGAGAATTTCTACCTTATCTTAAAGAGTGTATTCTGCTCCACATCGCCGCGTTTATAGCTTTTTAAAAAGTGGCTACAAGCGTAAGTAGTTTAAATATAGCACTAAAACTACGAAATAAAACTTATATCAGAAACTTTTGAGATTGACAAGAGAAAATTTGCTTAAGTTACCTTAAACTAAAAAACATCAAGAAAATTTTTGTGGTTACTTTATGGTATGAGTGGTGCCCCGTGTAGGGTTCGAACCTACGACCCCATCATTAAGAGTGATATGCTCTACCAACTGAGCTAACGAGGCAAATGGCGCAGCGGACGGGGCTCGAACCCGCGACCTCCGCCGTGACAGGGCGGCATTCTAACCATCTGAACTACCGCTGCACCTAAAATGGTGGTCGCTATAAGACTCGAACTTATGACATCCACCTTGTAAGGGTGGCGCTCTACCAACTGAGCTAAGCGACCGAAGTTAATAAAAATAAATGGTGTCCTGTGCTGGACTCGAACCAGCGACCCCTTCATTAAAAGTGAAATGCTCTACCGACTGAGCTAACAAGACAAATGGCGCAGCGGACGGGGCTCGAACCCGCGACCTCCGCCGTGACAGGGCGGCATTCTAACCATCTGAACTACCGCTGCACCTAAAATGGTGGTCGCTATAAGACTCGAACTTATGACATCCACCTTGTAAGGGTGGCGCTCTACCAACTGAGCTAAGCGACCAAAAAAGACTAAATCGTGGCGACCCTTAAAGGATTTGAACCTCTGTTGCTACACTGAGAGAGTAGAGTCCTGGGCCACTAGACGAAAGGGTCTATGTAAAAATGGTGTCCTGTGCTGGACTCGAACCAGCGACCCCTTCATTAAAAGTGAAATGCTCTACCGACTGAGCTAACAAGACAAATTTTCAAAAAACGAAACGTGATTATATATAAAAAAGGCTGATTTGTCAAGAAAATCGCCGTCGTTTTTAAAATATCGTCGTAAATTTAAAAATTTGCGACGATATTTACGTTTAAATTCGATTTAGCAAGAAAAACAAGTCTTAAACTCGTATGCCGTAGGTCTTGCCTCGTACGGCCACACTTGGGTTTCAAATTTATAATGCTGATAATCATCGATAAAAGTCTCGGTCATTATCGGACGGAGATATTCGTTGTCGCGGATTAACGCTTCCAGGCTGCCCCTTAGCGTATGCGGTAGCTGCTCGATACCGCGCTCGCGAATTTCGTCTAGGTGCAGTTTAAATAAATTTTCATCCATCGGGCCCACCGGCTCCATTTTGTGCTTCACGCCGTCAAGCCCGGCCATCAGCATCGTAGCAAAAGCCAAGTAAGGATTTGCCGTGCTATCAGGGAATCTCATCTCGGCGCGCACGGATTTTTCTCCCGAGCCGTAAGGGATACGGATCGATGCCGAGCGATTTTGGCTAGAATACGTTAGGATAGACGGCGCTTCAAAGCCCGGGATTAGGCGCTTGTAGCTGTTTGTGCTCGGGTTTGTAAACGCCGCGACGCTTCTTGCGTGGTTTAAGATTCCGCCGATGTACCAGCGCGCGAAATCGCTTAAATTCGCGTAATTTCCCTCGCCGTAGAATAAATTTTTACCGTCTTTCCACACCGACTGATGCACGTGCATGCCGCTGCCGTTGTCGCCGTAGAGCGGCTTTGGCATAAAGGTCGCGGTTTTGCCGTTTAGGTGCGCGACCATTTTGACGACGTATTTGTAAATTTGCACGTTATCGGCGGCCTCTACGAGAGTGCCGAATTTCACGCCGATCTCGCCTTGACCCTGCGCGACTTCGTGGTGCCCGACGAAGACTTCAAGGCCTACTTGCTCTAAAACCTGCATCATTTCAGTGCGCAGATCGACCATACTATCGGTCGGCTGCGTCATCAGATAGCCGCCTTTTCTACGCGGTCTGTGGCCCGTGTTGTAGCCGTCGGTAAAGTCCTTGGCATCATTCCACTCGCCCTCTTCGGTATCTACTTCGTACATCGCGCAGTTTGGGCTATCGACGATTTTTACGTTATCAAATATAAAAAATTCGTTCTCCGGCCCAAAATACGCCGCGTCGCCCACGCCGCTTTCTTTTACGTAGGCCATCGCTTTTTTGGCTATCGAGCGCGGGCATTTTTCGTAAATTTGCCCCTTGTAAATGTCGTAAATATCGCAAAAAACGACTGCGGTAACGTCGGCGGTAAAAGGGTCTAAAAAGGCGCTAGTAGCTTCCGGACGCATTACCATGTCGCTTTTATCTATCGGTTGCCAGCCGCCCAGCGAGCTCGCGTCCATCGGCACTCCATGCTCGAAATGCGCCTTTTCGACGGCTTTTACGTTATACGTGATGCTGTGCCAAGCGCCGTTCATATCGGTAAATCTAAAATCTACGAATTTAACCTCGTGCTCTTTGCAAAAATCAAAAAAATGATCGATGCTTTTTACGAATTTTCCCATTTTTCCGCTCCTTTGTTTATTAATTTCGTAATTGTATCATAAAATATTGCTTTTAAGATTAATTTAAATAATTTTTTCTACCTGATCTAAAATTTTACAAATTCTCTATCGCGATTTTTAAATATCGCGCACTTGCTAAAGCCTAAATTTCTAGCGATTTGTTCGCATTTTTCGCCGTTTAGACCGACTTGGTCTTTTGCGTGAGCATCCGAGCCGAAGGTGATTGGGATATCCTTTTCGGCGATCATTTCTAGTAAATTTACGCTCGGATACTGCTCGCCGATCGGTTTTCTAAAGCCGGCCGCGTTTATCTCCACCGTCAAATTTCCCTTTTTTATAGCGTTAATCGCGTCTTTAGCAAGGAGTCTAACGTCGGTTTTTGGCATAAATTTAAATACTTTTAGCAAATCCAAATGTCCGACTATGTCAAATTTGCCAGACTTTGCCATCTTTTCTACGCAGTAAAAATAATCCCGCCAAATTTGATCTATATCGCGGTTTTTATATTCGCCGATAAACTCGGGATTATCAAAGCCCCAACCGCCCAAAAAATGCACCGAACCGATGAGATGGTCTGCGTCGCGCGATAAAACCCGCTCATCCATAAAGCCCTCTAAAAAATCGACCTCGTAGCCGAGCATTATTTTTATCCGCCCGTCAAATTCGTCTCTGAGGCGCAAAATTTCGCTCTCGTAAACGTCCATTTGCGAAAAATCCATACGGTACGCTTCGTCAAATTTCATCGGCGCGTGGTCGCTAAAACCAAAATACTCGCAGCCCGAATTTATCGCGCTTAAAACGTACTGCCTAGGCTCGTCTATAGCGTGTTTGCAAAGCGGAGTGTGATTGTGAAGATCGACTTTCATTTTCGTCCTTTTGTTTCCGAGATGCTACCTAAAATTTGATAAATTTAAGGATAAAATTCGCTTTTTAAACTTACATTTCGTTAATTTTTTATATAATCAGCCTAAATTTAAATAGGAGTTTTTATGACGCAAGAAGAACTTGACGCCTTGATGGCGGGCGATTTAGAGGGCGTTGCCGCCGAGACCGACGACGCGCAAGCTAGCGAAGATGAAAATTTAAACCTAGAAACCGCCGAGGAAGCCTCGGTAGAGGGCAAAGACGAAGACGTTAAATTCGACTCCGGCGACTACAAAGTATCCTCAAATATGCCATGGCCTCCGCCTCCTCCGACCGATGATCACAAGATGGTTCATCAACTAGACGACGTCACGAAAGACAGCGAGGAAAAAGCCACGCAGATGTTTGACAAGCTTGACGCGATCAATAACTTCTCTATGGACGCAGAGAGCGGACTTAGCGAGATTATCAGCGGTATAGAGGCTAATATCGAAATTTTTACCAAACTACACGAAAAATTCCCGAATATCGCTACTTTTGCCGAGGCGCTAGAGAAAAATAACGCACTAAAAAGCTCTGCAGAAACGACTCTAGATAATGTCAGGATGGCCGAAGACGAGATAATGATGGCGATGGATATGATGCAGTATCAAGACATCCATCGTCAAAAGATCGAGCGCGTCATCAACGTAATGCGAGCGCTTAGCAAGTATATGAGCAGCCTCTTTGAGGGCAAGATCGACGACGAGAAGCGCGTAGCCTCGGCCGTACATATCGCTGGCGATACGCACACCGAAAATCTCGTCAGTAACGACGATATCGAGGCTCTGATCGAAAGCTTGGGCAAAAAGTGAAAAAGCCCGAGCTTTTATCTCCCGCGGGAAATTTAACCAAGCTAAAAATAGCCTTAGAGTACGGCGCGGACGCGGTTTACGCATCGGTGGCGAGCTTTTCTCTTCGCACTCGTTCGGCGCGCGAATTTAACCTTGAAAGCTTCAAAGAAGCTATCGAATACACGCACGCAAAGGGCAAGAAATTTTACGCGACGGTAAACGCGTTTCCTTTTAATTCGCAAATCGAGCCGCTAAAACGCCACTTGCAAACGATTTCTGCAATGAAGCCAGATGCCTTTATCATCGCGACTCCGGGCGTCATGAGCCTAGCAAAAGAGATCGCGCCCGAGATTGAGATACACCTCTCGACGCAGGCAAACGTCATGAATGCGCTTGACGCTAAAATCTACCACGAAATGGGTGCAAAACGCATCGTCGTAGCGCGCGAAATGAGCCTAAAAGACGTCGTGAAGATAAAAGAGCAAATCCCGACGCTCGATATCGAAATTTTCGTACACGGCTCGATGTGCTTTGCTTACTCGGGGCGCTGTTTGGTTAGCGCGGTTCAAAGCGGCCGCCAGTCAAACCGCGGCAGCTGCGCCAACGACTGCAGGTTTAAATACGAACTCTACGCCAAAAACCCCGAGAGCGGGACGCTGTTTCGCCTAGAAGAAGACGAAGAAGGCGGCACGCACGTGATGAACTCCAAAGATTTAAATTTATCCGCACACATCAAAGATATCATCGAAAGCGGCGCGGTCGATAGCCTAAAGATCGAAGGCCGCACGAAAAGCGAATACTACGCCGCCTGCGCGACCAGAGCCTACCGAATGGCTGTCGACGACGCAGCGGCTGGCAAATTTGACGCGCAAATTTACGCGAGCGAACTAAATACGCTAAAAAATCGCGGCTTTACCGACGGCTACTTGGTAAATCGCCCGTTTGAAAAAACGGATACGCAAAATCACACCAGTAGCCTAGAAGAAGGCACTCATCAGGTAAACGCCATGACTTTAGACTGCGAGTTTTTTAAATGCAAATATAAAATTTTCCCAGGCAACGAGTACGAGATCGTGGCTCCCCTGGGCGCTCAGATAGATGAGTGCGAGAGCGAAATATCTCAAATTTTTGGTCGCGACGGCAAGAAATTTATCAAATTTAAAAAGCTCGTAACCAAAAAAGGCAAGGAAATAGCAGAAATCCACAGCGGCAACGAAAACGAAGTAAATTTGGGCGCGAGGCTGCCTAAATTTAGCTTTTTAAGAGAGGAAATAAAATGAAATTCGTATCTATAATAATGGGAAGCAAGAGCGACTACGACGTAGTTAGCGAGGCGGCGAAAACGCTTGAGAAATTTAACGTTCCTTACGAGCTGATCATAAGCTCCGCGCACAGAAGCCCGAAGCGAACGAGCGAATACGTCGCCGCAGCCGAGGAAAAGGGCGCGCAGGTATTTATAGCAGCAGCCGGCATGGCGGCGCACTTGGCGGGCGCTATCGCGGCAAACACCACTCGTCCTGTGATCGGCATACCGATGGCAGGCTCCGCGCTAAGCGGCGTGGACGCGCTTTATTCGACCGTGCAGATGCCAGGCGGCATGCCTGTAGGCACCGTAGCGATCGGTAAGGCCGGCGCGGTAAACGCAGCCTATCTGGCACTGCAAATTTTAGCTCTAAACGACCAAAATCTAGACGAAATGCTAAAAGCCGACCGAGCAGCCAAAGCTAAGCAAGTAGAGGAAGACTCGGCGAAGGTGGAAGTTTTACTCGCCTAAAGGAGCAAATATGCAGACATACTTAAGTATAGACGAATTTTGCAAGCTCGTGCACCTAGAGCGCGAGGTAATCGAGGGGATGATAAACCGCGGCGTGCTAAATACGAAAGAAGAAGGCGGCGAGATCCTCATAGAGGCTAGCCAGGGCACGATGAGCGTGGTGCCTAGCGTCGTGGCCGTACCTGCGCCCCAGATCGGTGCCGACGGCTTTAGCTTCGTGGAAAAGACGATCGGCACGATATTAAATTTGCACGAAAAGGTGCTTGATGCTAAAGACGAAACGCTAGAGACCCTGCGCAACGAAAATAAGTTTTTAAAAGAGGCGCTAATCTCGATGCAAGAGCTCTACGACGAGGATCGCCGCACGGTCGAGACGCTCACAAAGCAGCTAAAAAATTCGCAAGATGAAGTCGAGTTTTTAAAACGAAAATACAAGCTCATGTGGAACAAGGCGGTTGAAAATTTTAAAGGCGACAAGGAGTAGTCATGGAAATTTTAGCGGTAGAGGGTTTTAAAATTTGCGGATTAAAAACTCGTACCAAAAATGCCGACGAGATAAACGGCGACGGTAAAATCCCAGCCTTGTGGGCTAAATTTACAAAAGAATTTTATGACGGCAAAAGCGAAATTTACGGCGTTTATTGTAGTTACGAAAACGGCGTAAACGGGCTTTATGATTTATTTATCGGTACGAAGTCGCTTTGCTCAGGCGGTGAAATTTTAGAGATAAAAGGCGGCAAATACGCTGTTTTTAGCTTTCCAAACGAGCCGCAAAACGTAGCAAAATTTTGGGGAGAAATTTGGAAATATTTTGAAAGCTCAAAGCTAAAAAGAGCCTACGAAACGGATTTTGAGAAATATTTAAACGAAAAAATAGAAATTTACATATCAATAAAATAAAAGGTAAAAAATGACGTTTTCAGAGATTATTTTGACGTTGCAAAATTACTGGCGCGAGCAGGGTTGCGTGATACTGCAGCCATACGATATGCCTGCGGGTGCCGGCACCTATCATCAGGCGACTTTTTTAAGGAGCCTCGGACCAAAGCCGTGGGCGACGGCGTACGTTGCCCCATCTCGCCGCCCGACCGACGGTAGATACGGTGAAAACCCAAACCGCCTGGGTGCTTATTATCAGTTTCAGGTGCTCATTAAACCAAGCCCCGAAAATATACAGGAGCTTTATCTAAAAAGCCTCGAAAAGCTTGGGTTAAATTTGAAAAATCACGACATCCGCTTCGTCGAGGATAACTGGGAGAGCCCGACGCTAGGCGCTTGGGGGCTAGGCTGGGAGGTCTGGCTGGACGGTATGGAGGTGACGCAGTTTACGTATTTTCAGCAAGTTGGCGGCATCGCGTGCGAGCTGGTTTCGGCTGAGATCACTTACGGTCTCGAGCGCCTTGCGATGTATTTGCAGGACGTAAATAGCGTCTACGATATCGTTTGGGACGATAGGGGCGGCAACATCGTGACCTACGCCGACGTGCATAAACAAGGCGAGTACGAGTGGAGCAAATATAATTTCGAGGTCGCGGACGTAGATATGCTGTTTCGCCAGTTTGAAAATGCTTTCGGCGAGTGCAAACGCTGCCTAGAGGCTAAAATTTCGCTGCCTGCGTATGATTATTGCATGCTTGCGGCGCATACGTTTAACGTCCTTGACGCGCGCGGAGCGATCAGCGTAACGCAAAGGCAAGACTATATCCTAAAAATCCGCGAGCTAGCCAAAGAGTGCGCGCTAACGTATAAAGCCAGCATCGATGCCGCGAACGACGCGAAGGGCGAATAAAATTTGATGAAAATCGGCGAAATTTATAAAATTTTAGACGAGATTAGCCCGTTTGCGAGTCAAGAGGAATGGGATAACAGCGGATTGCTCGTGGGCTCGTTTGAGGCGAGCGCGGAGCGCGTTTACCTTAGCCTTGACGTCGACGACGAGCTTTTGGACGAAGCACAGCCGAACTCGCTTATCATTACGCATCATCCGCTCATTTTTAAGGGGCTAAAATCCCTAAATTTGGACAAGTATCCAAGTAGCCTAATCGCAAAGATGATGGCTAAAAATTTAAGCCTAATCGCGATGCATACAAACTATGATCTAAGCCACCTAAACGAATACGTGCTAAGCGAAATTTTGGGCTTTGCAATAAAAGAACGCGATGGATTCGTGCTTTATGCGGATGTAAATTTGAGCTTTGACGAGCTTTGCGAGATGGTAAAAACAAAGCTAAATTTAAGCCATTTAAGAGTTTGCAAAGGGCGAAAATTTGATCCCAATGCGCAGGTAAAACGCCTTGCATTTTGCACGGGAAGCGGCGGCGATTTGATTGATAGCGTTAAAGCGGACGTGTTTTTAACCGGAGATCTGAAGTATCACCAAGCCATGAGCGCCGCGCAAAATAATCTTACTATGCTAGACATCGGGCACTTCGAGAGCGAGCGGTATTTTGGGGAGTCGCTTGCAAAATATTTGCAAATTTTGCCGATTCCTACTATAATATCCAACTCAAAAAACCCGTTTTCATACAGTTAAAGGAAAAAGATGAATAAATATTTAGAACAGCTAGTCGAGCTTTCAAACATCGATAAAGATATCGACGATTTTACGCCGCGCCTTGAGAAAGTTCAAAGCGTTTTAAGAGCGACCAAGGACGAGCAGGCGGCGATTTTAGCGCAGATCGAGGAAGCGGCTACGAGCGTGACCGAGCTAAAAAATCAAAAATCTCAAACCAACGCGCACATAGCCGAATTTAGCGCAAAGATAAAAGACGTCGCTAAAAAAAGCGGTGCGGCAAAAACCGAAAAAGAGATAAAAGCGCTTCAACTAGAAGACGAGCTAGCTAAAGAACAGCTAGAGGCCGCAAACGAAGAGGTCGAAAGACTAGAAAAAATCATAGATAGCAAAAATGCGCTAAAAAGCGAGCTTGAGGCAAAGGCTGCGGAACTTGGCGAAAATTTGACCAAAATCGAGAGCGAAATCTCGGCCGAAGTCGGCGCTATCGAGCAACAAAGAGACGAAATATACGCTAAGAAAAACAAGCTAGTCGGCGAGATGAATCAAAAAATCTTGACCTTTTACGAGAAAATCCGCAAATGGGCGCACAACACAGCCGTCGTGCCTGTCAAAAAGCAGGCCTGCTACGGTTGCTTTATGCAAATAAACGACAAGACTTATTCTGCCGTCATCAAGGGCGAAGATATCGTGACCTGCCCTCACTGCGGCCGAATTTTATACAAAGAAGCGGCGAACTAGCCTTTAAATTTGATAATAATTTATTACGTTTTAGTCCTCGCGGCATTTGCCTTGGGGGCTTTACCGCTTGCGATTTTAGCTTTTAATAAAAAGTACAGAGCCTCGATCCCCGCTAGATTTTTTTTGTTTAAAAATCCCAAATTTGACGCCTCGCGCGTGCATTTTCACGCGTGCAGTTTCGGCGAAGTGCGTTCTATCGCGCCGCTAGTTAGTAGATTCAAGGACGCAGCCGCAGTCTCGGTCGTAACCAAAACCGGTTTTGACGAGGCGAAAAAGATCACGCCAAATACGCGCTTTTTGCCGTTTGAGATATTTTTACCGTTTTGGCTAAAGCCTGCTAAGATAACGGTTATTTTTGAGGCCGAGCTTTGGCTGGGGCTTGTTTTTTGGGCTAAATTTAAAGGCTCGCGCGTCATTTTGATAAACGCTAGGATCTCTGATAGGAGCTACAAAAGTTATCTCAAATTTGGCTTTTTTTATAGATATTTGTTTAAATTTATAGATAAAATTTACGCTCAAAGCGATCTAGATAAACAGCGTCTACAGCGGCTAGGCGCCAAAAATATCGTCGTTAGCGGCAATATAAAATCAGCCTTTTTGCCAAGCCCGAGTAAAATTTATGCTAAGCCAAAAGAGCGCGTTATCGTGCTGGCTAGCACTCATGCGGGCGAAGAGGAGCTGATTTTGCGCGAGTTAAATTTTAGCGCAAACGACAAGCTGATTTTAGTTCCGCGTCATCCTGAGAGATTTGACGATGCGGGCGAGATTTTGGCTAAATTTGCCGTAAAAAACGGACTTAGTTTTGCTAAATTTAGCGAAACGAAAAATTTCAACGCGCAGTGCGTGCTGGTCGATGCGATGGGCGAGCTGGTAAATATTTATAAATTTAGCGACGTCGTCGTGCTTGGCGGTAGCTTCGTGCCAAACGTCGGCGGACACAATCCGATCGAGGCGGCGCAGTTTGAAAACGCGGTGATAAGCGGGGAATTTATATTTAACCAAAAGGCCCTGTATGGCGCGGTGGACGGTATAAAATTTGCAAAAGCGGACGAGATAAGTTCGCTTTTAAAGCAAGATTTGCCAAAGGCAAAAATAGTCGCCAAAGGCGATGCAAGCGAGATTTTAAAAGATATTGAGGAAAATTTATGAAAGAAGAAAAAGCCTATAAACTACTGGCGATCCAGGAGGGCATCTCAAACAACGAGGCAAAGGAGTTGATCGACGCTGGGCTGGTTAGCGCCAAGGGGCAAAGGATCGCCGTAGCACGCGCGATGATGAGCGCGGCGACTAAATTTAACGTGCAAAAGCTGCCGCGCCCAAGCGTGATTTTCGAGGATGAAAACCTAATCGCTGTTGATAAGCCGGCGTTTTTAACGTCGGAAAAAGTGAGCGAAACTTATAAATTTCCTCTGCTTCATAGGCTTGATAAGGAAACTAGTGGCGTGCTTTTGCTTGTTAAAAATGAGGAATTTCAAAAAAAAGCGATCGAGGAGTTTAAAAACTGCCGCGTAAAAAAAGAATACGTTGCGGCGGTCAAGGGTATCGTGAGCGAGGAATTTAGCGTAAACGAACCAATAATCACGCTAAAAAACAAAGGCGGAGCGTTTTCTAAGATCTCGCCAAACGGCAAAGAGGCGTTTTCGCACGTGACGCCGGTTATGGTCGCAGGCAAAAAAAGCCTCGTAAAAGTCGAGATAAAAACCGGCAGAACTCACCAAATCAGAGTGCATCTAAATCACGTGGGATACGGGATCGTAGGGGACGAAAAATACGCTAAAAATAAATCCGCGAGAATGTATCTGCATGCTTACAAAATCGAGCTTTTAGGATATAAATTTAGGTCAAATTTGAGCAGTGATTTTAATAGGCTCGGTTTTGAAATTTCAAGAAATTTTGAGATTTAAAGAGCGATAAAGCTTAAATTTAATAAAATACGCGCTTTAGCTATAAATGTAAATAAAAGGTAGAATGTGTTTGAACAAATCAGCGAGTCGTTTCGCTTAGCCGTTAGTAAAATTCGTTTCGTAGACGATGAAAAAGCGCTAAATAACGCGCTTGATGTGCTTAAAAAAGCACTACTAAAAGCCGACGTTCATCACAAAGTTACTAAAGAATTGCTAGCTCTCATAGAGGCCGATCTAAAGCAAAGCGGGATAGGCCAAAAGCAGTTTTTAGACGCTATAAAGTCAAATTTGACGAAAGTTTTAACCGCGCCGGGCAACCAGGGCTTTGTCTTTGCGCCCGTAGCTCCTACGATCGTGCTAATGGCTGGCTTGCAAGGTAGCGGAAAAACCACTACGACGATAAAGTTAGCTAATTATCTAAAGCTTAGAAAGAAAAAAGTTTTGGTCGCGGCGTGCGATTTGCAACGCTTGGCGGCCGTCGAGCAGCTTCGTCAACTTTGCGAAGCAAACGAGATAGAGCTTTTTAGTATAGACAACGAAACCGATCCGCTAAACGTAGCTAAACAAGCGCTAGCTAAAGCAAAAAGCGGGCTTTACGACGTACTTTTGGTCGATACGGCGGGACGTCTAGCTATAGACGAAGCTTTGATGAAGCAGATAAAAGATATCAAATCAGCGCTCGAGCCGCATGAAATTTTTTACGTAGCTGACGCTATGAGCGGACAAGACGGCGTAAAAACAGCAAGCACGTTTAACGATGCGCTAAAAATAAGCGGCGTAGTGCTAAGCAAATTTGACTCTGACAGCAAAGGCGGCGTAGCTATCGGCATAGCCAAGCAGCTAAATATACCGCTTAGATTCGTAGGTATCGGCGAAAAAGTCGGCGATATGGAGAGCTTTATCCCTGAGCGTATCGTGAGCCGCATAATGGGCGAGGGTGACTTAGCGACGTTGGTTGAAAAAACTAGCGCTGTGATAGACGAGCAAGAAGCAAAAAGAATAAATAAAAAGATTAAAAAAGGGCAGTTTAACTTTAACGACTTTTTATCACAAATGGAAAGCGTCAAAAAGCTCGGAAATATGAAAAGCTTAATCGGTATGATACCAGGGCTATCAAGCGTGGCAAATCAGATAAAAGATATCGACCTTGATAACTCGAAGGAAATTTTACATATCAAAGCTATGATAAATTCGATGACACAAAAAGAACGCGAGAATCCTGATTTGCTAAACAATAGCCGGAAAAGGCGTTTGGCTGCGGGATCTGGACTATCTCAAGTAGAAGTAAATCGCTTTTTGAAGCAATTTGAAAATGCATCAAAAATAGCAAAGAGGTTTTCTGGTAAAGAAGGCCTAAAGGGGCTTGGAAATTTACTAAACCAAGCCAAAAACTCTCGCCCTAATTAAATGGCTTAAATTTGGCTACGAGCGTGGCTAAATTTAAGCCTATTTAAAAAACAGAAGGAGAAATATAATGGCAACAGTAGTAAGACTAACGAGAATGGGACGCAAGAAAAAACCTTTTTATCGTATAGTCGTAACGGATAGCAGAAAAAGAAGAGACGGCGGCTGGATAGAGTCGATCGGTTACTACAACCCGATGGTTGAGCCTGAGGTGGTAAAATTTGACGCTGAGCGCTTGGCTTATTGGAAGGGCGTTGGTGCGAAACTTAGCGATAGGGTTGCAAAAATAACCAGCAAATAATTAAAAATGGTAGAAAATTTTTTACTTGAATATGCTAAGCTCATCGCCGATTTTCCTGAAAAAGTGAAACTCGAGCGAGTCGAGCTTGACGAAAATTTTGCCGAGCTGATAATTTACGCCGATAAAGTCGATACTGGTAAACTTATCGGCAAAGACGGCAGAATGATAAACGCGATAAAGACCGTAATCGTAGGCTATAAAGCCAAAGATGCGACGTCATACCGCGTTACGGTAAAGCCTCTTGAATGAGTTTATAGAAGTCGCGCTGCTTGGCAAAACTGTAGGACTAAAGGGATTTGTCAAGCTTCACAATAAAGGTGACTTTCCTAGCCAGTTTAAAAAAAATGCTATATTTTGCGATAAAGACGGTAAAGAACTTGTCGTAAAAAGCTACAATCACACAAACGATACTATCTCTTTTTGCGGCTTTGAAGATATAGATAGTGCAAAAACTCTTACAAATAAAACAATCTACACCACAAAAGAAGAAACTAGAAAAAACTGCAAACTAAAAAAGGGCGAATTTTTCTATTTTGATGTCATCGGTTGCGAAATTTACGAGAATAACCAAAGGCTGGGTGAGGTAGAGGATATAGATGCAGTCGGGGCAAATCATCTATTCCTCGTAAAAACCGATGAAAATTTAATCACCAAAGGGTTGGAAAAAAGTTTTTATATTCCATACATCGACATTTATATAGAAAAAGTCGATGTAGAAAATAAAAAAATCTATACCAAGAATGCTATCTTGATTTTAGAAAATTCCTGATGAAATTTACCTTTGTTACGCTTTTTGAAAGCCTTGTGCTACCCTATTTTCAAGATAGTATTTTAGGCCGTGCCGTAAAGGAAAATCTTATCTTTATTGATTTTTTAAATCCTCGAAATTTTAGTACCGATAAGCATAAAAAGGTAGATGATTATATGGTTGGCGGCGGTGCGGGTTTACTCATGGCATGTCAGCCTCTTAATGATACTTTAAATTTTTTATTGAAAAATGAGCCAAGAATCCATACTATTTTTCTCGCGCCTGCCGGAAAAAAATTTACTCAAAACGATGCTAGGCGTCTAGCAAAAAAAGAACACATCTGTCTAGTTTGCGGTAGATATGAAGGTATAGACGAGCGCATAATAGAAAAATACGCGGACGAGATTTTTTGCATAGGCGATTTTGTGATGACCGGAGGGGAGCTGGGCGCGCTTTGCATTGTCGATGCGATTTCTCGTAATATCGACGGCGTTTTAGGAAATAATCAAAGCCTTGAAGTTGAGAGTTTTGAAGGCGATTTGCTCGAAGCCCCCTCTTTTACAAAACCCAGTGATTACAAAGGTTCTGGAGTGGTTTCAGCGTTTTTAAAGGGAGACCATGCTAAAATCAGAGCTTTGAAAAATAATATGGCGTTCTTAAAAACTAGGTTTTTTCGTCCGGATTTATACCGAAAATTTGAGCCGCCGACCAAGGAAAAAATATGAGAAACAAGTATATAGAGGCATTTGAACAAACTCAAATAGCTCAAAAGTCTGTGCCTGATTTTCGCGCTGGAGATACTTTGCGTATAGCTATCCGCATTAAAGAAGGCGATAAAACTAGAATTCAAAATTTCGAAGGTATCTGCATAGCAAGACGCGGTAGCGGAACAGGCGAAACTTTTATTGTTAGAAAGATCGGCGCAAACAGCGTAGGCGTAGAGAGAATTTTCCCTATCTATAGCGAGAGCCTAGAGAGTATAACCGTTCTAAGACAAGGTCGCGTGCGCCGCGCTAAGTTATTTTATCTACGCGATAGACGTGGTAAAGCTGCTCGCATTAAAGAGCTTAAAAAATAATTTTACTTCCTGCAAAAGTCTATTTTTAGGCTTTTGCTCCCTACCTATTTTCTTAAATTTCAAAAATCGCTTAATTAAAATCAATCCTTTTATCTAAATTTAGAGTTACAATGGTGTTATTATTTTATAATAAAGGTTGTAAATGGAAAAGATAGTATGGCAAAATAGTATATTTGACGGTGTTACCATCGCCAAGCTTTTTGATGGTCCGCATAGCAAAGAGATACGTATAAATTTAGAAAAAGGCGCTGAAATGAAAGAGCATAAGGCGCCTGGAGCGATAATGGTTCAAGTTTTAAGCGGAAAAATAGATTTTAGCGTCGGCGAAGATTCTACGACGCTGAATACGCTTGATATGGTTACGCTTGATCCAAACATTCCTCATGCACTCATTGCACTAGAAAATAGTATCGTAAGACTTAGCTTAAGCAAAAATGACGATGTAAGTCGAGTATTCAAGGTTTTAAAATCTTGAGGTATAAACTTTTAGGCATTAAAATTCGCCAAACGCCTAAGCATAGCGGGCGCGAAAATCATTGGCACCAGCGCGCGCACTATCGACGTCGCCGAGGATAGGAAGAAATTTAGCGAATTTATCTCTAAAATAGGCGTCAAACAGCCGCGAAACGACACTGCAACAAGCGAAAAAGAGGCGTTAGAAAAGGCCGCTACCATCGGCTATCCTGTGCTCGTGCGCCCTAGCTACGTACTAGGCGGCCGTGCGATGAGGCGGGTGCATAGCGATGAGGAGCTACGCCTATACATGAGCGAAGCGGTCAAGGTCAGCAATCACTCGCCCGTACTAATCGATAAATTTTTACAAGATGCCGTAGAGCTCGATGTAGATGCGATCAGCGACGGCAAGGACGTCTATATCGGTGCCGTGATGCAGCACATCGAGGAGGCGGGCATCCACAGCGGCGACAGCGCATGCATACTGCCTCCGCTAAATTTAACCGCGCAGATGATCGAAAAGGTAGAAAATCAAACCCGCGACATCGCGCTAAATTTAGGCGTAGTTGGGCTTATGAATATCCAGTTTGCCATCTACGAGGACGAACTTTTCATGATCGAGGTAAACCCGCGCGCTAGCCGCACCGTGCCGTTTGTTAGCAAGGCGACGGGCGTGCCGATGGCAAAGGTCGCTACGCGCGTTATGTGGCAAGGAGATTTGCGTGAGGCGCTTAAATTTTATGATAACTACGGCGCGGTTTACGAGGAGCGCGGCATACTAAAGCCTCGCGTGAAAAATCACGTCTGCGTCAAAGAAGCGGTCTTTCCGTTTAACAAACTCTCTGGCGCGGATCTAATCCTGGGGCCTGAGATGAAAAGTACGGGCGAGGTCATGGCGTAAAATAGCGCGTTAGTTAGCATGCTATCGGCCCTCGTCGGCATACCGACGCAGCATGAGATGCGAGGTAAATTTTATAACTTAACTACAGCGGGCGCCAGACAGCCACGCAATCGGAGTTAGCGCATAAAATCAACAACGGCTTTGACGCCTCATATAACGCCTAATCAAGGCTAAAAACAAAAATATCCCTCTCAAAGAACATACGAACGCAATAGTTAGACCCCCCCCATTTGCTCCAGCAAGTAGGCGGAGTTGTGCTAATAAACTAAATTTAATGGCATTATTTTTTATTGTTTTATCTTAAAGAATGTCGCTCCACTTGCGTTTGCAGTCCCAAAACACGGCTATAAGCAAGGAAAAGTAGCTAAAAATGCGGTTAAGTTACATTTGGTCTAAATTTAGGCGAAACGCTTGATTTAACCGGTTCGTTCCTCCGTTCTACCGGCTGCGCCCAACAAGCAATGCCGAAAAATTAAAAGCAAAATTTCGCAAAAAAGCGACGAAAAAGCGTAAAAAGATAGCCAAGACAGCGGCAAATTTGCTTAAACTGGCAAAGCGCCGCCAGATGATAAGGCGGCAAGCGGGCTTAAGATTTATTTTTCGTCCGTCTGACCTTTTAGTAATGCGCTAGCAACCTTTGTTTCCGCTCTTGCTTACTTATTTTTTGTATTTTTGATTAAATTTATCTCCGTATCCAGCACCCATAAAATGCGTCCAAAGCTTGCTACACGGCAAAAACTTTTGGGCTAAAGCAAAGACGAACTTGCGGCACTCATAAACAAAAACCAAAAACTCGTTTTAGCAATCCTGCGCCGAATTTAGAGCCGTTTTGCCGCCCTGCTTCGTTCGTAGTGCTCGATGATTTTGTTGTGAATGAGTAGCGAGATATAAATCACAGCACCGCCGAGGCAGAGCCTTAGTATATCCGCATCTTTGTGCCAAAAGACTAAATTTACGATGATGGCCGCAGGTATGAGAGCGTTATTCATGATGGCTAGAGTGCCGCTGTCTACCTCGCACGCGCCTTTGTTCCATAAAAAATACCCAAGACCGCTAGCTCCGATACCAAGCCAGAGCAAAACCGCGCTTTGGGTTAGGTCGAGGTTTATTTTTTCCAGATTTCCAAACATGGCAAATGCTACGCCCGTAACCGCCGAGGCTCCTACGAAAAAGTAGCCAAAAACCCCTCTTTGCTCGTTAAAATCACGCTTTTCTAGCAAAAATTTATACGCGCTCTGTCCGACGCCAAAGCATAAATTCGCCCCCTGCACGAGCAAAAATCCATGCCAAAAGCCCGCATTTACGTTACCGTATTTGATGATAAGAGCGCCAAAGACCGCGATACCGACGCTAAGCAGATACAGTAGCCTAAGCCTACCCGCGAGCACGTCGTAAACCACGCTCACATAAAACGGCGTAAATATCGTAAAGAGAGCAACCTCGGCAACGCTAAGGTAAGTAAACGAGTTGTAGTAAAAGATATACATCGCGCCGATTTGCACTGCGCCGATCGCGGCTACTTTAGCGTAGAGGGCGAGGTTCTTTGCGGCAAAATCCTTAATCATAAAGGGCAAAAATACGCCAAGCGCAAGCACTACGCGCGAAAACGCGGCAAAGTAGCTATCCACTCGCCCCGCCAAAAACTCGCCGATGAGGCTAAAGCTAAACGCCCAAAGCACGGTTACGAAAATTAGTTTTTTCACTTTTTCTCCATTTTTAAATCAAATTTTAGCCCAAATAGTAGCGAAATTCGCCTAAATTTAAAACCTAAATTTAAGCCGCAAAAGCGCCCGTATAAATTTACCCGCTCTAGCAAAATCTCGCGCAGCCGCTTGCGGTTAAGTCCGCAAGTAGGCGCGCATACGGGAGGCCAAACGGGCGGCTTTGCAAATTTTCTAGTTGAGAGCTTTATCTTAAAACAAAAGCCGACCGACCTCGATCAAAGCTTAAAGCGCTAGATTATTTTTGCTTTTGTAAAAATACCGAAAAATGCTTGTATTTAGGCTCGTTAGCTAAATACTTTTGACAATCCTTTCTGATATCTAGATGCAGTCCTCTTTTATCCGTAAATCGCTGCAAAGCGGCCTGTATTTGCGGAGCGAAGCCCGCTATCTTGCGTCTAACCAGGCCCCAGATAATCGTGCTTGCAAACCGCGGATTTTCCCAAAAGTCGCTACGATTTTGAGCGATTTGTATAAATGGGATATCTAGCCTATTTTCCCATAGCACTAGAACAAAGTCGTGCCGTCCGCCGCCGTATTTTTCGTTTTCTATGACGGCTAAAATCGTATCGACGACCTTTTGAGAGGATTTTAACTGCGGATAAAATTTCTTCAAACCCATCATCAGCCGTAGCCCTACGGTAGCAACCCTGTACTCGTACAAATACTCGAAAGCAAAAGTATCTTTTTCCTTAAAGTTATCAAAAGCAAACTCGCAAGCCTCTAAAATCCACGCGCAAAGCGTATCTTCGTTAAAATTATGATCCGGGCTAATCAGCCTTTTTTCGTAGGCTATCATTTTTTCGACGATTATCTTTTTGTTTTCGTCCATTTTTGTTCCTTTGCGTTTAGTTTTAGTTTATTACCGCTTTTTAAGCGCCGCGCAAAACGGTTAAATTTGCGCCTATGTTATTTTGGCGCGACCGTTTTGCCGTTTTTATCCACGATATACCATTTGTCCTCTTTTTGAGCAGAAGCGATACCGCCTTTAAAAGCGCTTGCCCTGCAGTATCTAAACGGTATCGCAACTCGTCCGCTTACGTCTAAAAAGCCGACTTTGCCGTCCTTTTCAGCCTTAGCCAGCCCATCCTCAAAAATGTCTATATCGTCAAAGTCTAGCGGAGCGAGTATATCGCCCGTGCTTGATATTAGCCCGTATTTTTCGCCCTTTTGCGCTATAAATACGCCGTCCTCGCACTCGTCTAGAAAATCGTATTCAAAGGGGACGGTTATGCCGTCTTTGCCCGCGATTGCGTACTTTTCGCCCTCTCGTACTACCGTAAGGCCGTTTTTACCCGGTATACCGACATCGTCAAATTTAAACGGTATTATTGCTTCGCCGTTTTTGTCTATGACGCCCCACTTTTCGCCTATTCTTGCACGGCAAAATTTGCCCCCATACCAGACCTCTCCGACCTCGTCAAATTTAAAAGGTATCATAGCTTCTCCGTTTTTATCTATAAAACCCCATTTTTCGCCGTCCCTTGCCGCGGCTAGTCCTCTACAAAAATCCCTCGTTTCGTCAAATTTACAGTAAAACGCGACCTTATCGTTTCGGTTTATAAAAAGCTCGCGTCCGTCCTTTTTAACCTTAGCCAGCCCTTCGCAAAACCACTCTGCCCCGTCGTATTTGCAGGGAATAACAAGCTCGCCGCGACTATTTACGTAGCCCCATTTTCCGCCGATTACGGGCCTAGCGGATCCGCCTTTTTGCACGGCGGCAAAACCATCCAAGAAATAATCTATATAGTAGCCCGCGGGCAATTTCGCCTCGCCGTTTATATCAACCAGCAAAAACTCGCCATCTTTTGAAACTTTAAATAAACCCCCGCGACCAACCAAGCTCGCGCTGCTATAGCAAAACCCGCCTGGAGCTTCGCCGCGTTTATTTGCTATGCCCCATCTTTCGCCTTTTGCGGCGATGATAAAGTCCTGCCCGACCTCGGAAATTTCATCAAATTCAAAAGGCGCCAAAACGGTCCCGTCTTTATCTACGACGCCCCATTTTTCGCCCTTTTTCGCGCGAAATAAAGGCTCTAAGCCAGCCCCTTCATCGCCTACGATATCGCCGTATTCGCAGGGCAGGATGATTTTTCCTTGCGCGTTTGCTAGGCCGAGCTTTCCGTTTTTTTCGAGCGTAAAAAACTCGGGCAAGCACCAAACGTTATCGTAAACGCAGGGCAAAACCTCCTCGCCGCTTGAGTTTATCAGCCCCCATTTTTTGCTTTTACCGCAAATCGCGGCCAGACCGCCATTTGAAAACTCGCCGATAAAGTCGTATTCTAGGCCGTTATCTCGCATTTATTTCCTTTAAATTTAGTTCGCGCAAAGCCCTCGCGCACCCAATTTTCAAGTCTTTTTAGGGCCGCGAGCGTATTTTTAAACCCAAACGCGCCGCAAGCGCGGTTTAACGGCGATGCGCAGAGTAGCAAAACCTACGAGCTTTTGCGGCAAAGGCTAATTTTTATTTTTGCGCTACGGCTAGGATTTGATCTGATTTTCGGTACCGGCGAGTAGGCAAAGCGCTCTAAATTTAGCCTAAAAATCCCCGCATCATATACGCGCCGGCCGCGCCCGCATCCTTGATCTTGCTTAAATTTTCAAAATTTATCCCGCCGATAGCGTAGGTTTTTATTTTTAAGCTCTCGCAAATCTCCTGCAAAAATTTAAGCCCCCTGCCTCGCTCTAGCGCGTGAGACGGCGTATCAAAAATATGCCCCGCCACGACGTAGTCGGCACCGAGATCCTGCGCCGCTAGAGCCTGCTCTAAAGAGTGCACCGAAACGCCAATTTTGAGATTTTGCGTCAAATTCGGCGCATAAGTGCCGCTAATTTCATCTTTATCCGCACGAACGCTACCTGATTTAGCCGAATTTAAATCCGCTAAATTTACAGCCCGCTTGCCGCCTGATGCCCTAAATTTAGCAAAAGGCAGATGCAGTTCGCCCATGCCGAGCTTGCTTGCGACGCTTGCGTGAGTATGCAAAACTAGGCCCGCGCTAGAGCCGCACTCAGCGATGATCTCAAGCGTTTTGCGGGCTAAATTTTCGTATTCGTCCCCTGATAAATCGCTCTCCCTGAGCAAAATTTTATCCGCCTTGCCGCCCTGCGCTACGCGCCTAACGTCCGCGAAAAAATCCTCGCTCAATCGGCGGTTCGTCACCCAAACGAGCTCAAATTTACCAAAACCCATCGCCCCTACTCCAAAAGCCAAATTTTACGTCCGAAAAACGCGCGACCGATAGCCGACCGACCTCAAACGTAAATATGCTCGCTCATCACGGGCTGCAAATTTAGACCTCGCACGACGCCCAGTATCTCATCAACCGAGCGCGCGTCGCTGATCTCAAACTGCTCGTCGCCCTTTTTGGTTTTATCCGAGTGCGTCCCCACGCCAGTGCTAACGCCGGCTGAAATTTTGTTTGCGGCGACTGCGATGACGCCGTCTCGAAAGCGCGCCGACTCGCGCGTGGAGATCGTGATATTTGCGTACGGCAAAAAAAGACGGTACGCGCAGATGACCTGAAATAGTGCCCTCTCATCGACGTCTCGCGGGCCGACGTGAGCCTTGTTAATCGCGGGGCGCAGGCGCGGACAAGATAGCGCGATCTCGGCGTGCGGGTACTTTTGCTGTATGAGATGAGCGTGCAGCGCGGTGGCTAGAGCGTCCTTTCTAAAGTCGTCAAGCCCCAAAAGCGCGGCAAATCCGACGCTGCGCATACCGCCCATAAGAGCGCGCTCCTGAGCGTGAAAGCGGTAGGCAAACGAGCGCTTGACGCCGCCTAGGTGAAATTTCGCATACGCTGCCGGGTCGTAAGTCTCCTGAAAAACCACGACGTAGTCCGCGCCGCAACCGTGCAGAAACGCGTATTCGTCGGCATTTAGCGGATATATCTCGACGCCTACGTTGCTAAAAAGCCTAGACGCCTCCTTGCAAACCTCGCCGATGTAGCCTAGGTCGCTTTTTTTCGCGCTTTCGCCGGTTAGGATAAGCACGTCTTTTAGCCCGCTTTTTGCGATATTTGCCAGCTCCGTCGCCGCCTCGTCCGCCTTTAGCCGCACGCGCGAGATCTTGTTTCGCGAGCTAAAACCGCAGTAGACGCAGTCGCTGTCGCAAAAATTTGAGATATAAAGCGGCGTAAAAAACTGCACCGAGTTGCCAAACTGCCTGCGTGTCCTATCTCGCGCCGCCTCCGCCATCTCGCCTAAAAATGCGCCCGCAGCGGGGCTTAGAAGCGCTTTTAGGCCCTCTACGCTTAGATTTTCTTCGCCAAGAGCGCGCTTTACGCTAAGGGCGTCAAATTTCTCGTAGTCGTAGTCCTCTCGCGCGGCTAGCACCCGCCGCATCAGCGTTTCGTCTATGCGCTGGGCGCCCTGCGCATACTCCATCACGTCTATATTTTTCAAATATTTCTCCGTTTTTTAGTCTAAATTTTAGCGATTTTTGCACTGCAAATTTGAGCCTAGATCGCGAGCTTGCTCGTATAAATTTGGCTCAAATTTGCAAGCTCGCCGTTACAAGGGATAAATTTATCGCGTTTGGCTCACTATTTTGAGTAAATTTATGCGGCGTTTGGCTAAATTTTACGACAAATCGGTAAATTTTAACGCGCCGATATCGCGATGCCTCATCAAATTTCGCTACGACCTCTACCCAAAATGCCGCGCAACGTCAGGAAAATTTATCGCTCGTTTGTTCCGATAAAGCGAAGCGATGCCGACTTTAAACACTTCCGCTCCGCGTTATTTTAAAGGCAAGCTAAATCGGCGTAGTTTTCCTCGCGGTATAAATCAAAAAGGTAAATTTGACGACCCGTTTTGCCGCCGCTTCGCCGAATTTAAAATGCGAAAGTTCATTAAATTTAGGCGGGTTTTACCGCAAAACCTACTAAAATACCGAGCAAATCGTGCCAAGCAAATAAATTTCAAACCAAAAACCAAACCTAGCACGCCGCAAAATCATCGCAAACCAAATTTAAAGCCGTTTTTAGCCAAAATAAACCAAGCGCAAATTCGGCCGACTTTACTCCAAAAATCCCGTCAGCGGACTTGACGCACGAGCACTTTCGCTCACATTGCCAAGCCCGGATAGATACGCCAGCCTGCCCGCCTGAATCGCTAGCGCAAATGCTCGCGCCATAGTCTTTACGTCGCCCGCAGTCGCGATAGCGGTGTTTGCCATCACTGCCGCGCAGCCCATCTGCATCGCCTCGCACGCCTGCGCCGGAGTGCCGATACCAGCATCCACGATCACGGGCAGGTCTATCTCGGCGAGCAAGATTTTTATAAATTCTCGCGTACAAAGGCCTTTATTCGTCCCGATCGGAGCGCCCAGAGGCATCACGCACGCAGCACCCGCAGAGGCCAGATCGCGCGCTACGTTTAGGTCGGGATACATATAGGGCATCACGACGAAGCCCATGTTTGCGAGCTTTTCGGTCGCTTTTATCGTCTCGTAGTTGTCGGGCAGCAGGTATTTGCTATCTCTGATAACCTCGACCTTCACGAGGTCGCCGCAGCCGGCCTCGCGCGCTAGTTTTGCGATACGCATGCACTCATCGGCGTTCCTAGCACCCGAGGTGTTTGGCAGTAGCGTCACGCCCTTTGGGATAAAATCTAAGATATTTTCTACCCCGCCCTCGTTCACGCGCCGAAGCGCTAGCGTCACGATCTGCGCGCCCGCCTCGTACACCGCGGCCTCCAAAAGAGGCAATGAAAATTTACCCGATCCCAGGATAAAGCGCGAGCTAAATTTATGCCCGCCAAGCTCTAAAATATCGTTATTTTCATCAAATTTCATCTCAGCCTCCGCCTACAAAATGCACTATCTCGGCCAAGTCGCCGTCTTTTAGCGCCGTATCAAATTTATCTTTTGGCAAGATTTCGCCGTTTAGCTCGACCGCGATACGCCCCGGATTTAGCCCTTTTGCAGCGAGCAGCTGCGCTACTGTTTTGCCGATAAATTCGCCCCCATCTTTGCCGTTTATTTTTAGCATTTTATTTCCGTTTTATTAAATTTAGCGCGCCCTTGCGGGTCAAATTTCGCGCCCCAGAGTCGCCGATTATACCGCTTTTTGCTAAATTTAAGCCAAATTTTTCATAGCGAGCGTGCAGGCGGCAAGCCCGTAAAACGCGACGCAAAGGCTAACGACTAGCCCAAAAACGCTAACTGCCGGCGTCTGGCTAAAACTAAGCGCAAAAAACGATATAAAGCTCGTGATAAACGCGGCAAATATCCCAAACACGCGCTCCCGCCGCGACAAGTCGTCGTTTAGCGCAAAGATGAGATAATCGATCCCGACCGCGCTCGCCAAGATAAGCCCGAAAATAGCAAAAATATTTACGTGAACGCCAAGCGCCGTAAAGCCGCAAAGCACGACCAGTACGCCAAGCGCGATGACGCTCATAACCAAAAGCGAGCGCGCCGCCCCAAAAAACGCCCACAAAAGCGCAAATGCAACTAAAAACGCGCCACCTTTTAGCGCCGCAGCCCAGGCCTTTGCCTCGGTCAAATTTTGATTTAGCGCACCGACGAAATCCACGCTAAAAGCGCCGTTTGCTTTTAAAATTTCATCCGTTTTAGCGCCGCTTGCAAGCCCCTCGGTATATACCGCACTGCTGTTTTTACTCGGTAAAAATCGCGTCAAATTTTTTGCCGCGTCAAATTCTAAAATCTCGCTAACGCCGATAGTTTTGGCGTTTGCGATCTTTTCAAGCTCGGGTTTTACTAGCTCGCTAGGCAATCCAAACTGAGCGTAAATTTTAAAGATCTCCTCGTCGTGCACTACCCCTTTAAAGATATTTTTTACATTTTCCTGCTCGGCCAGACTTAGGATAAATTTAGAAATAGAAGCGTAGTCTTTTACGAGATTTGCCTGCTTTAGCTCGCGCATCAGCCGCTTTTCGTCGCCGACTAGATCGTCGCCGCCCTTTAGCACGATGACGGAGTTTTGCGGCGCGGCGCCCGTTATTTCGCTGATCTTTTTAGACTGCTCCAGTAGCTGCGCGGGCGAGCTTGCGTAGTCTTTGATCTGCTCTGGCGCGCTTAGGCTTTTAAAATTTAGCGCCAAAATTCCCGCGCAAAGCGCAAATGCGGCGAGAAAAGCTTTTAAATTTACCGCTCCCGCCGCGCGCTCGCAAAACCCTGCAAATTTATCAAAAAATCTCGAAAACACGGCGCTTTGCGAAAACGTCGCGCCCTCAAATATAAAAGGCAAGCAAAAATAGGTAAATAAAAACGCCCCAAGCAGCGTAAATAGCGAAAATATCGCGGTTTGGCGCAGCAACTCAAGCGATGAAAAGGCAAAAACGCCGTATCCGCTCATCGTGATACAAAGTCCGAGCAAGAAAATCTTAAGCATCGGACGCACGCTTGCGGCCGCCACGGGCGCATTTTGATTTTTACCCAGCCAGTGCAACGCAAAGTCAAACATGAGTCCAACGAGACTCGTGCCGATAACCACGACCATGACGCTAAGGCTATCGTAGATCAAAAGCGAAGCCGCAAGCCCGCACGCAAAGCCGAAAATCGCGACGAAAACGACGCAAAAAATGCGCAAATTTTTAAACGCGAGCAGCAAAAAAATCGCGCAAAAACCAAGCGAAACCGCGCTCATGACCGCACTTTCCTTGTCGCCGCCCGCTTTGCCGTAGGCTCCGTATAGCGCGCCGCAGCTAGCATAAGCCTGCACTTCGTCCTGCGTCGCGAGCTCGCGTACGTCTTCATAAAATTTGATCAAATTTCGCGGCTCGTAGCCAGGCTTTAGACGTGCTTTTACGAGGTAAAATTTACCGCCCTCGTGCGCGGCTTCCAGCATCAAATTTGACAAATTTAGGCTGATTTTTGAGCCATCCAGGCTCATGTGCGAGCTTAGGGCGAAAAAATCATCCTTCGCGTTAAGCGGCTTAAAGGCGAATTGATTAAATAAATTTTGCGCGCTTTGTCTGAAAAACTCGTTTTTGTCTTTTACTAAAAGCTCATAGGTTTGCTCGTTTAAAAGCGCAATTTTTAAGTCATTTAGCTGAGTTAGATACGAGGTTAAATTTACGTCCTGCTTTGCGCGGTACTCTTCAAAAATCCCGCTTTGTTCGGCTAAAATTTCGCTTTTTTCTAAAAACTCAGGCGAATTTGAAACTAGCAAAAACTCGCTAGAAGCGCTATCTAGCATCGATTTTAGCGCTGTTTGCTCGGTAGGGTTTTCAAAATTTACTAGAGAAAAAATATCCGCGTTTATCTTTTTCGCGTTTGTAAAACAAACGGCGAGCGCGGCTAAAAACGCCGCTAAAAAGATAAAAAGACGCGCGGATTTTTTCATTTTACGTTGTAAAAATCATTTACCGTCTTATCGCCGCTAACCTCGTTTAACACGATCTTGCGGACGAATTTATCGCCTCCTACTAAGATTCGCGTAAAGATTTGCTTTAGCAGTAGATTTTTGGGCGTTAGCTCGATCTTCCAGTTGTTTTTGTCGCCTGAGATTTTAAAGATAAATTCTTTCTCAAGCTCGGCCTTATCGAGCTTTATGATGGATAAAAAGAGCTTTTTATCAAAATTTTGATCGATTTTTATGAGCTGGTTGCCACTTTTTTGAAAGATCCCGCGCTCGTTTATGACGATGCTCACGGCGATCGGACTTAGCGTGTCGTAGAGCAGTTCGCTTTGACTGAGTTCAAATTTGCCATAGCTTTTAAACTCCACGTTAAATCCGCTCAAAAACTTCGTCTGAGCAAACTCGCCGCTGATATTTTGCGTTTTGATTTGAGATTTTATCTCGTTAAAATCAAGCCCCATTAGGCTCGCGGCCAAACTAAAAATTATCGCTATTTTTTTCATTTATATACCTTTTTACTGCATTTTGTAGCTCTTGCGGGATCTCAAAGCACGTCTGCATCGCGCGCATATCCACGGCTGCTTGCGAGCTCGCGCCCGTACACAGCGTCTCGCCGCTTTTGGCGCTTCTTACGATGTAGCCGATCTTTAGAAAGCACTCGCACTCCTTTAGCGTCGCCTCTACCTCGATCTCATCGCCGAAAAATACGGGTTTTACGTATTTGACCTCGATTTTTACGATCGGATATGCGTAACCGTCCGCTCTCATCGCCTCGTAGTCGTAGCCTATCTCCTCTAGCAGCGCGCATCTAGCCGTCTCGAAATACTTCACGTAGTTGCCGTGCCACACGACATTCATACTGTCCACGTCGTAAAACTGCGCCTTTAGCGCGACCGATTTTGATATCATCTCATCTCCAAAAATCAAAAAAATTAAACCACTGTGCAGGCGTTTGCTTGCAGCGATTTTCTAGCTCGCGGACGTAAATTTGCAGATATTCGCGTGCGGCGGCGGCTTTATCTCGCCCCAGCTTTACGGCGCTTGCTAGCGGCACGAGCTCGATCCTAAATTTACCGCCGATCTTTTGGCACCACAGCGAGCTTATCTTTACGCCTAAAATCCCCGCGATGAGGTACGGACCGTAGTTAAAGCCGGCCTCCTTGCCCAGAAATTTCACGCGCGCGGCCTTATCTCCGCCAAGAGGCGTCCTGTCGCCCATTATGCCGATATGCTCGCCGCTTTCGACGATATTTTTTAGCTCCAGCATCGCGGCAACGTCTAGCTTATTTACCGCCATCATGCGCACGCTGCCGTCATTTTTGCTGATTTCGCGCAGCACTTCGTTAAATTTGCGCGAGTTCTCGTCATAGGTCAAAATCACCATCCTAAAGCCCTTGACCCGCGCAGCCAAAGCCTTGCAAATTTCGACGTTTCCAAGGTGCGCCGTGAGCAAAATTTGCCCTTTTTGCGCGCCGATTAGTTCGCTTTTTATGCGCTCTAGATCAATGATTTCTAGCTCGTTATCCTTGATCTTGCCTTTCCAGACTCTAAATTTATCGCAAATAGCGCCGCCAAACGCCTCAAAATGACTAAAAATGCTCGTTCCTTTTAGCGTATGCGAGCCGGCAAATTCGCTTAAATTTCGTCTAAACTCGGCAACATTTTCGCGCTCGTTTTTTGAAAATATATAATAAAACCAAACCACGATTTTAACTATAAGCTTTAGCGCAAACTCAGGCAAAATTTGCGCCAAAAATAGGCTAAGTCTTAAAAAAAACGCCCCTCCTCTTTCCTGCTTTTTCCACCAGAGATTTTGCTCGGCGTTTTCTTGTGGTTTTTTTAAATCTTGTGAGTCATTTGCGCCGTCCTTAAAATTTGCGCTTTTGCTTAAATTTAACGGTGTTTGTACCTCGCTCGCTTCATTTATCGCGCCATCAAATTTAACGCCGTTTTCCGTGGATTCTACGGAAATTTGAGTGCTTGCCGCGTTTTTTTCGCTGATTTTGGCGGACTCTGCGTCAAATTTACGCGGCTCGTCGCGGTCATTTTCGCTCAAATTTACCCCGCACGCTCGCCAAATTTTACTAAGCATAAATTTAGGCAGAGAAAAAAAGCATTTTGCGTGCATGAGGCTGATTAGCGCGTTATCGCGTAACATCTTAAAGTGCGAAACGCCGCCCTTTTCGTAGCGCACGTACGTATCGATCCAGCGCACGTCGATGCCCTGTCTTACGGCACTTACGAGAATCTCGATGTCAAATTCCATCCTATTTGTTTTGCTTTTTGCCGCCGCTTTTTTAAGCTGCTCTAAAGGATAGACGCGAAAGCCACACATAGCGTCTTTGACGCCAAGGCTTAGCGTATTTATCGCGACCCAAAAATTCGTGATCTTTCTGCCATAAACGCGTGATTTTGGCGCGTCCTCGCCGTAAATAGGATTTGCGCAGACAATACTTTGCGGGTGCGCCTCGCTCTGCCTCAAAAACTCACCGATGAGCGCCGCGTCATGCTGAAAATCGGCATCGATTTGCAAAACATGGCTAAAACCGCGCTCTAGAGCAAATTTAAACCCGTCCTTCATCGCGATGCCCTTGCCGCCGTTTTGCGCGCGCGTGAGTAGCAAGATGCCCTCCGTGCGCTCAAGCTCCGTTAAGATTAGCTTGCTCACCTCGTCCGAGCCGTCGTCCACGACGATAATTGGCAGCTCGTGTGTTTTTAGCGCGGCGATCAGGGCTTTGATATTTTGCGGGTGATTGTAAAAGGGCACCAAAAACGCAAATTTATTCAAAGCGCAGCCCTTCCCGTCGAGCATTTTTCGCCGTTGCAAAACAGCTCAAAGTAAAGCTTGCCGCCGCGTTTTTCAAAACAAACGCGAAGTGCGTCTCCAGGTCTTACAAACTTCATAAATTTTAGATTTTCCACCGTGCTAGCGCCGCTAACGTCGATACCGACGCCGCCAGCTAGCTCAAAGACGTAGTCAAGCTGCATAAACCCCGGCAGTAGCGGTAAATTTGGAAAATGGCTCTCGAAAATCTCGAGCCCTGCGTGCATGACGGCGCTAAATTCGTATTTTTGCACTAGGTTTTCAAGCCGCTCGCCGTTTTCGTCAAATTTAACGCAGCTAGAATTTGCGCCGCAGCCTAAACCGATCTCTAAATTTTGGCCGCTTCCATAAATTTGACCGCCGCAAATTTCGCCCGCTTCATTTACGCGCCCGCCGCTCCAGACGGGTTTGGGACTAGCAAATAGCGTATTTTCAAATTCGCTTTTTTCAAATTTACCCTGCTGGTTTCGCGGCATTTTTTCTACTATTTTAAAGTATCGGACGCTGTTTTTAAACTCAAGCTTTAAAAGCTCTTTTAGCTCGGCTACTGCACCTTTTTTGCCGATTTTTCTAAATTTTTTAAGCCCCTCGCCGTTAAACTCCAAAAGCGCGGCGATGCGTTTAAATTTAGGATGCGGCGCGCAGTAGCAGTCCGCGAGCAGGCCGCTTTCTAGCAGCTTTGCTTCGATACTCTCTAGACTCACACGCTTGTCGTTTAGCTTTACTATGCGGTCTATCCTGCCTTGTAGCGCGAGGCGGCCTTCGTCAATGCTCGCCGCGTCGTTAGTCTGAAAAAACTCGCACCAAGGCGAGCTCACGTTTAGCGCGCCTCTATCGTCCAGCCCCGCATTCACCGCGCCAAATAGCCTAAGCCCATCGCCGCAGTCTTTTGCTACTATGCCAGTTTCCGTGCTGCCGTAGATTTCGATGATCCGCGCGTCGCAAATTCGGCCCAGCTCGCTTCTTAGCTCCTTTTTTAGCGGCGAACCCGCACTTACGATCCCGCTTAAGCCTTTTAGCGCGATTGCGGCGGGGCTTTGAGCTAGAGTTCTAAGTAGCACCGGACTAGCGATAAATACGTGATTTGCGAGACTTAAACCCAAAATCGCCTCGGGATAGTTTAGCTCGTCTGCGATGACGCGAGCGCCGAGAACTAGCGGCAAAAAGACCTTAAACGTAAGTCCAAACATGTGTCTGTGCGAAACGCTCGAAAAAAAGGTATTTTGGCTGCTAAAATTTAGCTCGGCGGCCAGATACTCGCTCTCTTTTATCATCTGCGCGAGCGTTTTTTCTATCATCTTGCTTTTGCCGCTAGAGCCCGAAGTTTGCAGGTAAAATTTAGCCTGTGGGTCAAATTTAAGCCCTTTCGCGGGCTCGTTTGCAAGAAAATTTAAAAAATTTTCATCGTTTACGGCGGTCAAATTTGGCTCATAGATCGGCTTTGCTAGTACGTAAGGCGCGGCACCCGCCAAAAGTGAGCCGAAAAATGCGACGTAAAATTTAAACGCGTCATCGATATAAATTTGCAGCTCTTTTACGCCCCCTTTTTCTAAAAACGCGGCAAATCTAAGGCACGCGTCAAAGACATCGCGGTAGTCGTCCGTAAATCTAAAATTTTTTAAATTTTCCTCAAAGCTCATTATTTTTTACAAATCTCTTTCTAAATAAAATTTCCCCGAAAAACAGCGCCCCCATCAGCACGTAAGAGACCGCGCCGCTATAAACGCTCCAGTAAAATTTATCCTCAATCAAAGCTAGCGCAAGCGATATGGCGGCGTTAAAAACAAAAAACGCGCACCAAATTTTGGTCAAATTTCGCGTATAAATCACGCCTTTTTCATCCAAATCAAGCTCTTTTAGCCTTGCGATTTTGGTGATGACGGCTTCGTTTTTTAGACTAAAAGCAAAAAACGCCAAAAATGCCAAACTCACCAAAACAGGGTAAAGATACGCTAAAAATCCGCCTCTAAAAATCATACAAACTATGAAAAAAACAGCGGCCGCGATGCTAAGCCTTCTCTCAAAGCCGCTTGAATACGCCGCGCGCGCTATCCATAGCACAGCCAGCACCCAAACGACCCAAAAGGCAAAATCGCCCGCAAAAAATAGTGCAAACGGGTAGATGACGCTAACTATGCTTAGGGCGATTTTAAGCTTGCTCGTCAAATTTTTTAGCCACCGCGTTTACGATGTCTTCGAGCGTTTTCACGTTTTTAAAATCTTCAGGCATCAATCGGTGACCCGTTTTGCGCTTGATGTGATCTATAAGATCGATCGCGTCGATGCTATCTATCTGAAGATCCTCGTAAATGCGCGTTTGCGGCGTGATTTTGGCCTCGTCGATCTCAAAAAGCTGCACTAGCGCGGACTTTAAAATTTCAAAAATTTCTTCCTGTTTCATCGTTATTTCCTATTTTCAAAGATGTATTGCGCGAGGCTTTTTACGCTGTAAAAAATCTCTTTTAAATTTGCGGTTTTAGAATCAAGCACTAGGCCGTAGCTTTTTTGTACCGCAAGGCCGAGCTCGAGCGCATCGACGCTATCAAGCCCGAGTCCTTCGTTAAAAAGCGGCGCATTCTCATCGATATCGCTCGGCTTCATATCCTCTAAATTTAAGCTCTTTATGATGAGCTCTTTTATCTCCTCTATTAGTTCGTTCATTGTTTAAACTCCTTTGTATAATTTTCGCTGATAAAAGCGTGCAGCTCTCTAGCCCTGATCGGATTTGGCCTATCCGCGCAAAACCCGTCCAAATTTAGCCTAAAAAGCTCTTTGAACTCGTATTTTATCATAACGCTCGGGGTTTTGTACCAAGGCTCGTGTTTTTTGAGGCTGGGCGGATCCATTTTAATGGCGATGGCGACTAGCTGTTTTGCCGCATTTACCGCGATATAGGTGGCGGCTTTGTGAAAGACAATCTCGCCCGCCGTGCGCGTGCCTTCGGGAAATATTATCAAGCTCTCGCCGCTTTTTAGGGCATCCGCGCTTTTTTGCAAGAGCTCCTCGTTTGCCGTGTTTAGGATATAGCCGCAGGATTTTATCGCTGGAGCCAAGAAAATATTTTTACCAAGGCCCCCTTTTACCACGCAGTTTGCGCGAGGGATGAGCGCTATCAAAAATACGACGTCTAAAAGCGAAGGGTGGTTTGCGATGATTATCTGCGAAGCGGAGCCAAGCCCCAAAGGAAGGTCAAATTTGGTGCGCTGATAGCCGCAAATTTGAGTAGAAAATATAAAAAATCTCCAAGCCAAACGCACCAGATCGCGGCAAAAATAGCGAATAAATTTAAATTTATAAAGTCCAAGAAGCGCGACCGGGATAAAGATCAAATTTCCAAGCGCACAGATGAGTCCAAATAGTGCGAAATTCGCCCCGACGATAAAAATTTTAAACCCGCGACGAGGGCTCATAATCCCACCGCCAAGCGGAGTTTTTATCCGCGCTTTGCCAAGAGCATTTTTGCTTCGGATCGAAATTTTGCAAGAACTTAACGAGCAAATTTTCATCCGTCTTGCCGCCTAGATCGCCTTGCGATAGGCTTAAATTTTCGCCCTCGCTAACTAGCAAACAAACCATGCATGAGGGCGCAAACTCATCAAAATACTCCTGCGAAATGCTCTCGTGATAGGCTAAAACGAGCGCATTTTTGGCTCCGCTTTTTAGCATCAGATGCGCCTGCACCAAAGCGTACTCTAGCGGCGCGTATGCAGAAACGGCGGAGATTTCGCTACGGTTTTTAAAATTTATCGCTAAAAGTGAAGAAAGGGCGTTGTGTACCGAGAGCGAAAACGAGGTCGGCGATATGAGTTCGCCGCGAGCTAGCGTATTTTGCAGCTCAAAACAGCGATTTATCTCGCCCTCATAAGAGCTAAAAACGATAGGCATATCAAGCGGCGCGATATTTTTGGTTAGATCAAAGGCGCATTTTGCCGCGCGGCTAAGCCTGCGACGCTCAAGCGGGGGCACGTGCGAGACGTCAAGCTCCCTCTTGTATGCCGCTAGCTTCGCGTCCTGCGCGCCGTTAAAAACTACCGCGTCAAAAAAATCGAGTTTAAAATTTAGCCCCATTTCTCCTTTTGCCGCCTATTTTGCTATATCGCCTTTTAGCGTTACGCCCGCCATCAAAGCGCCCGCGCCGCACTGAAACTGCGTTTTAGAGTCAAAAGGCTGTTTTTTGTAGTATCCGGTCAAATTTACCACTTTCGAGCCGCCCTCTTGCACCGCGCGCTCTTGGAAGGTTTTTACCGCCGACAAAAACGCCCACTCGCACGCCTCTTTGTCGCTTTTGTTAAAGGCATTGGTTTTTTTGTTCGCCATTAGGCCGCTTTTGATGATGCCGCCTTTCGTACCCGAGCCAAAGCTTAGCTTGATGTTTGGATTTAGCACCTCTTTAGCCTTTGGCGAGTTTAACGCCTCCTCGATCGAAAAGTGCTGCACGTCGTCGCGCGCGCTCAAATTTAAAGCCAAGGCGCAAACGCCTGCCAAAACTAATGATTTTTTCATTTTTTCTCCTTTATTTTGCCGTATTAGCGCATAATATTACCGTAAATTTCGTTAGTATAAACATAAAAGCTCGGTTTTAGCCCAAATTTTACCCCGCAAAGGCAAACGACGCTCGCGGTATTGCTTTGCTTTATCTTTAAAAAGCATTTGCCTAGCAAAGCGCCGCTTTATGCTTTGATTTTTTCGCCGATATTTAGACCCGCTTTGCCGCTTTGTTTTAAATTCTTTTAAAAATTAGCGAGGTATTTACTCCGCCGAAAGCAAAGTTGTTGCTCATAACAAAGTCCGTATCTATCGCCGTTTGCTCGCTCAGATAAAAAAGCCGCGCGCACTCCGGATCGACGCTGGTTAAATTTATCGTCGGGAAAAATCTCTTCTCTCTCATCATCATCACGCTAAATATCGCCTCCAAACCGCCGCAAGCTCCCAGCGTGTGGCCGAGGTAGCTTTTTAGTGAGCTGATAGCGATTTTATCTCCGAAAAGCTCGTTTGTAGCGATACTCTCGGCGATGTCGCCCTGCTTAGTCGCCGTGGCGTGAGCGTTTACGTAGCCGATCTTTTCAGGCGTTAAATTTGCATCTTTTAGGGCTAAAGCCATCGCGCCTTTCATCGTCGCGCTTTGCGGTCGCGTTACGTGCGAGCCGTCGCAGTTTGAGCCAAAACCCACGACCTCGGCGTAAATTTTAGCTCCGCGTTTTACGGCGCTCTCTTCGCTTTCAAGCAAAAGTATCCCAGCGCCCTCGCCTAGCACTAGCCCGTCGCGCCCCTCGTCAAAGGGAGCCGGCGAAATCTCGGGCGAGCTATTTTTCACGCTAGTGGCATAAAGCATGTCAAACACGTACGCCTCGCTCGGGCACAGCTCCTCGGCGCCGCCTGCTAACATCATGTCGATCTTGCCGCTTTTGATACTCTCGTAGGCGTATCCGATCGCGTGCGAACCGCTCGTGCAGGCCGAGGACGTCGGGATAATGCGACCTTTTAGCGAGTAAAAAAGCGCGATATTTGCCGCCGTGGTGTGAGGCATCATCTTGATGTAGGTGTTGGCATTGCACTCGTTTTCGCCGCGCTCTAGCAGTTTTGCCATCGCCAGTATCGACTCGGTGCTACCCGTAGACGAGCCGCACGCGACGCCTAGTCTGCCGTCCTGCACGCTAGGATCTAGGCTCGCGGCGTCTAAATTTTCGCCTCGCATCAGTCCTGCGTCTCTTAGCGCTAGACCCGCCGCCTCGACGCTATACATCGAGACTATGCCTAGGCTTCTTAGCTGCTTGCGGTCCCACGAGATAGGACACTCGTAGCCCTCTATGGGCGCAGCTAGGCGGGTATTTAGATCCTCATATCTATCCCACTGAGGCATGTATCTCACGGCGTTTTTGCCAAGCTCAAATTTAGCCCTTATCTCGTCCCAACTCTTGCCAAAGGCGCTCACCATACCCATGCCGGTTATAAAAACTCGCATCAGCAAAGCCCTCCGTTTACGCCGATAACCTGCCTCGTTATGTAGGCTGCGCCCTCGCTTAGCAAAAACTCCACCAAAGGCGCGACCTCGTCTGCTCTGCCCGCTCTTTTAGCGGGGATTGCCTTTAAGATCTCCTCCATCGGCAAACCGCCGTCCGTCATATCAGTCTCGATGAGTCCCGGTGCGATGCAGTTTACGGTGATATTTCGCGAGGCTAGCTCGGCGGCTAGGGATTTTGCCGCGCCGATGAGGCCGGCCTTGCTCGCTGCGTAGTTGCTCTGTCCGCGGTTGCCGATGACGCCTGAGACCGAGCTCATGATGACGATGCGAGCGGGCTTTTTGGCGCGGATCATAGGCATGAGAGCTGGCTTTAGGACATTATAAAAGCTGTTTAAATTCGTATCTACGACGCTAAACCAATCCTCATCCTCGATCGCTACGAAGGTATTATCGCGCGTGATACCGGCGTTTAGTACCACCGCGTAATAAGCTCCGTTAGCCTCTATATCGGCCTCGATCGCCGCTCTTGCCGCCTGCGTATCTGCGACGTCAAATTTTAAAGCGCTCAAATTTAACTCGTTTTGTAAATTTAATAGCCGCTCGCTCTCGCTTTTGCCGTGCAGCACGACCTCGTATCTAGCCGCCGCCAGCCGTCTAGCCACCGCTTCGCCGATGCCACGACTTGAGCCCGTTATCAGCACTCTTTTACTCATCTAGTATCCTTTTTACGTATTCCTCGTCCGGGCTTAGCACGTTTAGCGTCGCGCGCGCTCCAAGCTCGCCGTTTACGTAGAGCTCGCAGTCGTAAACGCCAAAACCGCTTGCGTCTTGTATCGAGCAGGCAGCCTCGATGACGACTTCGTCTCCGACCTGTAAAAATGGCTTAAATATCTCAAATTTTCTACTGCCTAGCAAAAAACCCAGGCCAAATTTCATACCTTTTAGTTCGCGCATCTTTGAGTCGTAGATGCCCAGCGACTGAGCCATCATCTCGACGGTTTTGTGCATGGCGAATTTGCCGTTTGAGAGAAATTTATTATCCTCTTTTATAACGCTTTTGGTTTTTATGCGTCCTTCTTCAAATTTAAGCACCTCGTCGATAAAAATGATCGCCGTGCCGTGCGGGAGATAACCCTCTAGGCTCATTTCGCCCTCCCAAACACGATCGCCGCGTTATCGCCGCCGAATGCAAACGACAGCGACATAGCTGAATTTACGACCGCTTTTTGGCCAAATTTTACCAAATTTACCCTCTCTATCTCATCATCATAAACCCCGTCATATACGTGCGGCGGCAGCACTGTTTCACCTCTAGCGCAAAGCATAGCGCAAAGCGCGCTCTCGATGGCTCCTGCGGCTCCTAACGTGTGGCCGATTAGAGGCTTAACGGAGCTTGCGGGTACGAGCGGCAAAAGCGAATGCACGATCTTTGCCTCGATTTTATCGTTTGCCTGCGTGCCCGTGCCGTGTAAATTTATATAATCAACGCTACTTAAATTTGCCGCCTGCAGCGCCTTTTGCACGCACTTTGTTTGCATCTGAGCGCTAAAATCGGGCTGCGTCATATGAAACGCATCGCAGTTTGAGTGCTCGCCCGCGATAACGACGTTTGAGATTTCATCCCTGCTCGCCACGAAAAATGCCGCGCCTTCGCCGATATTTATACCGTCGCGATTTTTGGAAAACGGATTGGTCTCGCGCGCGCTTAGGATGCCTAGGCTATCAAAGCCGTTTATCGTTAGCGTATTTAGGCTATCCACGCCGCCGCAGATTACGGCGTCGCAGATACCGGGCTCCAGCAGCCTTTTTGCCGTTATGATCGCCTTGACGCCCGAGGTACAGGCCGTCGAGACGGAAAACGCAACCGAGCTAAGCCCGTAAAAATCGGCAATAAATTCGGACGGATTGGCTAAGGAGTTGCGACTGACGCCGAATTTTGAAGCATCAAAAAACCCCGTTGCGGCAAAATCCTTAAACGTTTCGTAGTTTTCCTCCACGCCGCTAGTAGTCGTGCCCACCACTACGCCGACGCGATTTTTGCCGTACTTTTTGATAGCGTCTCGCACGTCTTTATCTAGCTGCAAAAGCGCACTTAAAACCAGAGCGTTCGTGCGCGTTTGCAAGTGTTTTGGCGTATTTTGGCTAAATTTAGCCAGCGGCGCGCGGGCTTTGCCGAGGATAAAGCTTTTATCCGCCCTAAAGCCTTCGCAAACGCTCAAAAATCTCTTTTCGCCACATAAATTTGCAAAATTTTCCTCCGCATCGGCTCCGGCTGCGCTGATGAGGGCTGGCTTACTAACGTATATCAAGGGCTCTTACCTTAAAATTTTCGTTATTTGCCGTTATGACGGCCTCTTTTTGATTTGATTTTACGATATTTAGCACTTTCACAAAAAGCTCGCTGTAGGCGCTATTTGGCGGTAAAAAACCGATAGCTTCAAATTCGCCGCTCGGCCTTAAAACTCGCCTAGCCAGCGGAGTACCCATGGAGTTTATCATCGTAAAATAAAAATCCTCTTTTTCATGCGAAATATAGAGCAAATTTGAGCCGCTTTGGGAAATCACTTCAAACTCGCGTTTGTCGAAATTTACGATCTGCGGAACATCAAATTTTGCCTTCGCCGCACATCCGCAAAAAAAGATCGTCGCCGTAAAAATAAGTAAAAATTTAAAAGCTCTTTTAAGCCTCACTCGCTAGCCGCCCCATTAAAATCTTTATTGTTTTTTAGAATAATTTTAAATTATATCTTTTTTACCTTAAACCTACAGCGCAGAGCTTGCCTCCAGCTAAAGACCGCGCAAATTTAGGAATGCAAGGGATTTAGGCGCTTAAAATAAGCTAATCTACTCCCCCAGCCCCATCCTCACGCGGTTTACGCAAGTAACCGCTAGTAAAAATACCGCTACGTAAAGCACCCAGACGCTCCACGAGGGTAGCTGTCCCAGTAGCGCGTAAACGGTAGCTATAAGCCCGAATAAAAACGCTCGGTCGCTTTTACCCATAGGTCCGTCATATCGCCTGCCCCGTCCGTGGATCTGACCTAGCACGCCTAAAAATTCGCTCATAAAAGATAGAAAGATAACGAGCGTGATAACGCTCTGACCAAACGGAGCTACGAAGGCAAAGGGTAGATAAAGTGCGGCGTCCGAAATAACGTCCGTAGCCTCGTTTAGGTAGCCTCCTAGCGGGCTTTTTTGATTAAACTCGCGAGCTAGCATACCGTCTATGGCATTTAGCGCCATACGCAAAAACATCCAAACGGGCAGTAGAAAAAATAGCGCTGAAATATCGGCAAATTTTATCAGAACTCCGCCAAGTAAAACGGAAATGGCGCAGGCAGCGATAGTAACTTCGTTTGCCGTGACGCCTGCGCTATAAAGACGCCTAACTAGCGGGCGCAGTAGATTTTGAAACCTGGGTTTTAGCTCGTAAATACT
>NZ_CAJPQR010000016.1 GCF_905372745.1 uncultured Campylobacter sp.
TTGTGCTTAAATCTCTCGAAATTTAGCTCCTTGGTGAGCGTAAAGGCGTTTGAGATAGTTTCGTTATCCGTCTCTTGCTTTGCGTAGTTTTGCCTTAGTCTGTTGCCGCTAACGATACTGCCCGCAAAAAAGTGATCGAAATTTTGGCTAGCCTTTCTGTATCCGAAAACCCATTTTAAGTTTAACTCTTTTGCTAGCTCGGCATTTAACTCCGTTCGCAAAAAATGCAGTCTATCCTCCACGAAGTCGCCCTCGTGAGAAAAGCCCTTTTTGTAGTCGATACCTAGCTTATCGTAGACGGCTTTGGTCGGAGTTCTATCGGGTACTCGCCAGGCGTTGTCGTACGTATACTGCGCCTCAAAGCTTACGTCGCCGCCTTGGTTGGTTACGATGACGCTAGGGCTTATCATAAAATTTTTATATTTTATGCCTTCGCGCCACGATTTACCACGCTCGCCGTCGGTAGTTAGGCGTACGGCTAGTTGATTATTTACCGCGTGGTTTACGTCTGCGCCAAGCCCCCATCTACTCCAGCTGCCGTATCTACCCGAGACCTTATAAACAGGGGTAAAATTTGCCTTTTTGCTTACTAAATTTACGACTGCACCGCCGTCGCTCCTGCCGTATAGGATAGAAGCTGGTCCTTTTAAAATCTCGACGCGCTCGACGTTTGCGGTACTGCGCCTGATTTGACCCGAGTCTCTCACGCCGTCTCTATATATGTCTCCACCGTCTACGCTAAAGCCTCTTATTTTTATACTCTCGCCGCGCATATCGTAGCCCGCGTCTATGCCCGCGTTTCCTTCGAGGATGCTAGAAAGATCGTTCGTGCCGTAGTTGCGATTTTTTTGGATATCGATAGTTTCGATAGTTTGAGGCGTTTGCTTGTTGCTAAGTCCGTTTCTGTTTACTTCCGCGCTATCGTAGGCGACGTAGCCCTTTAGGTTATCTTGCTCGGAAATGCCTTCGACTTCTACGCTTGGAAGCATCACTGAGTAGCCCTCGGTCTTTGCATCTGCGGCAGCAAAAGTAGCTAAAATGGCGACTGAAGCAAAAATACTAAGTCTCATTATTCTCCCTTGATTTTAAAATAAAAATGAGATTATATATCGTATTTACTTTAAAAATCGTTAAAGATAGATTTGATATATCGGTCGTGCTTAATGATCATTAAATACGAAGTGGCGCTAAATTTATGAGATTTTCGTGTGACTTCGTCTTGAAAATTTATGATTTTCGTTTCTAACCTAAATTTAGCTCAAGTAGGGCGTTTAATTATTTGCAAATTTATAAAACATCGTTCCGTGTCATAAATTTTTTCAAAAATCAAAATTTTTTATGATACTATGTTACTATTTTACTCATTTTTTTTATATATTTGTCGACACGACCTAAAAATTTATGCGTTCGGTTATCAAAACGTATCTTTAAATTTAGTCGTATAGAAAAATATATTTTCGCGTTTGAATCAGTTCCTAGCCCTAAAATAAGGATAATAAAGATATTTTTTGTCTCAATTTAAATAACAAATATTGCAAAAAAGTTAATTAATTTTCATCAACCCAAATTCAGCTTTTAACAGCTAATATCGCTGTGATTTTTAAGAACTATCTTAAAAAATAAACGAGGAGAGAAAATGGATCGACGAGATTTTATAAAAAGCGCCGCCGCAACCGCTGCGTGCGCGAGCGCCGGTATAGCGCTACCTAGCTCTATGGCAGCTGCGCAAAACACAGCTGAAAAGGGCTGGCGCTGGGATAAGGCTGCATGTAGGTTTTGCGGAACGGGCTGCGGCGTAATGATCGCAACCAAAGAGGGCAAAATCGTAGCCGTCAAAGGCGACCCGGAAGCGCCCGTAAACCGCGGTTTAAACTGCATCAAGGGCTATTTTAACGCTAAAATCATGTACGGCTCAGACCGCATCACTCAGCCTCTTCTTCGCGTAAACGAAAAGGGCGAATTTGACAAAAAGGGCAAATTTAAACCGATTAGCTGGGAAAAAGCCTTTGATATCATGGCGGAAAAATATAAAGAGACCATGAAGAAAAACGGCGTGCATTCAGCCTGCGTTTTTGGCTCGGGTCAATACACTATTTTAGAGGGTTATGCAGCCGTCAAACTATGGAAAGCGGGTATTAGAAGCAACTCTATTGACCCGAATGCTCGCCACTGTATGGCAAGCGCGGTCACTGGCTTTATGCAGACATTTGGTATAGACGAGCCAGCAGGCTGCTATGATGACATCGAGCTAACTGATACTATCGTGGCTTGGGGCGCTAATATGGCCGAGATGCACCCGATACTTTGGGCGCGCGTCAGCGATAAAAAGCTAAGCGACCCTGAGCGCGTGAAGGTTATAAATTTGAGCACGTATTCGACTAGAACGTCAAATATTGCCGATTCCGAGATTATTTTCGCTCCTTCAAGCGACGTAGCTATCTGGAACTATATCGCTCACGAGATCGTTTATAATCATCCTGAAGCCATCGATTGGGACTACGTAAATAGCCACTGCGTATTTGCGACGGGGCCTGCCGATATCGGCTATGGGCTTAGAAATAATCCAAATCATCCTAACTACTCAAACGAAAAAGACGTCGTGGAGACGGAGCTTCATAAGAAACTAAGCAAAAACGAGGGCGTGACTCTGGGCTATCTAGGCTATAAAGAGGGTGACGTGATGGAAAATAAAAATACGGCTACCGCGGGCAAACACTGGCAAATCACGTTTGAGGAATTTAAAGAAGCTCTTAAACCTTATACGCTTGACTTCTCAGCTCCGCTAATAAAAGGTGATCCAAACGAGGATTTGGAAGAATTTAAGAAAAAACTAAAGCAACTAGCCGACTGGTACATTGAAAAAGGCAGAAAAGTAGTTAGCTTTTGGACAATGGGCTTTAACCAGCACCAACGCGGCACTTGGGTAAACGAGCAAGCCTATATGGTGCATATGCTACTTGGCAAACAAGCAAAACCGGGCGAGGGCGCTTTCTCGCTAACTGGACAACCAAGCGCATGCGGAACGGCACGCGAGGTCGGTACTTTCGTTCATCGCTTGCCTGCGGATATGGTCGTAGATAACGCCGAACACCGCGAAATAAGCGAGAAAATTTGGAAACTTCCTAAAAACACGCTAAATCCGAAAGTCGCCTCCCACTACGTAAAAATGATGCGCGATATGGAAGACGGAAAGATGAAATGGGCGTGGGTGCAGGTAAATAACCCGTGGCAAAATACCGCAAACGCAAACCACTGGATAAAAGCCGCTCGCGAGATGGATAACTTTATCATCGTTTCAGATCCGTATCCTGGCATCTCGGCTAAGGTTGCCGACCTGATCCTACCTACTGCGATGATTTACGAAAAATGGGGCGCGTACGGTAATGCCGAGCGCCGAACGCAGCACTGGAGACAACAAGTCCTTCCGGTAGGCGAAGCGATGAGCGACACGTGGCAAATGCTGGAATTTGCTAAGCGCTTTAAGCTAAAAGAGGTTTGGGGCGAACAAAAAGTGGACGATAAGCTAACGCTTCCAAGCGTGCTAGACGAGGCAAAAGCCATGGGTTATAGCGAAGAAGATACGCTATTTGACGTGCTTTTCGCAAACGAAGAGGCTAAGAGCTATCCTGCAAAAGACGCTATAATGGAAGATTTCGATAACTCCGAAGTTTTCGGCGATAGCAGAAAAATCGTCGGCTCAGACGGAAAGGTATTTGAGGGATACGGATTTTTCATCCAAAAATACCTTTGGGAAGACTACCGCAAATTTGGCTCCGGTCACGGACACGATCTAGCCGACTTTGATACTTATCACAAAGTGCGCGGACTAAGGTGGCCCGTCGTAGACGGTAAAGAAACTCAGTGGAGATTTAACGCCAAATACGATCCGTATGCCAAAAAATATGCCGAAGACGGCAAGCAGTTTGCATTCTACGGAAATAAAAAAGCCAAGTTGCAAAAAGGCGATTTAACCAAAGTAACTAGCGGAGACGAGAAATTTTCTATCGCTAATAGGGCTAAAATTTTCTTCCGCCCTTATATGGATCCGTGCGAGATGCCTGATACTACGTATCCTTTCTGGCTATGTACGGGCCGCGTCTTGGAGCACTGGCACACAGGCACTATGACTATGCGCGTTCCTGAGCTTTACCGTGCTGTTCCAGAGGCGCTTTGCTATATGCACGAGGGCGATGCGCAAAAGCTAAATTTACAACATAACGACGTAGTTTGGGTTGAGTCTCGCCGCGGCAAGGTAAAAGCAAGAATTGATCTTCGCGGACGAAACAAAACCCCTTCGGGCCTAGTGTACGTGCCGTTTTTCGATGAAAACGTATATATCAACAAAGTCTGCTTAGATGCGACTTGCCCGATCTCAAAAGAGACCGACTATAAAAAATGCGCGGTTAAAATTTACAAGGCTTAATAATGCAAAATAGAAGAGAGGCTTTAAAATTCGGGTTAAAAGCGATTAGTTTGGTTCTCGCGGGCGGTTTCATCTGGAGTACGCAAACGACGGCTAAAGCCCAAACTCTACTCATCAGACCGCCCGGCGCGCTAAAAGAGAAAAATTTTCTTAGCGAGTGCATACGTTGCGGGCTGTGCGTAGAAGCCTGTCCTTGGGATACGCTTAAGCTTGCGGATTTAGACGACGGATTGCCTTACGGCACTCCGTTTTTTACGCCGCGTAAAATTCCGTGCTATATGTGCCCGGATATCCCGTGCACGGTCGCCTGTCCGACGGGTGCGTTAGACGTGAAGCTGGTAAGCGAAGATAACGGCAAGCTAAATATAAATAAGTCTAAAATGGGTATAGCGGTGCTAGATCCTAATTTTTGCATCGCTTACAAAGGACTTCGCTGCGACGCTTGCTACCGCGCTTGCCCTTTGATAGACAAGGCGTTAAAGCTTGAATACGTTCGCAACGAACGAACGCAAAAGCATGCGTTTTTTAAACCGGTCGTAGATGCCGATTACTGCACGGGCTGCGGCATGTGCGAGCAAGTTTGCGTGACGCCTAAGGCTTCTATTTTCGTACTTCCGCGCGAAATAGGGCTGGGATCTAGCAATGAGCAATACGTCGAAGGCTGGATCGAAGGGCAAGACAAAAAGCTAAAAGACGTAACGCCGAAAGATTTTAAAGGCGATGATAAAAAGCTAAACGACTATCTAAACGGCGGAGATTTGCTATGAAATATTTGATTTTAAGAAGAATAAGTCAAATTTTGATTTTGGCTCTATTTTTTGCGAGTAACTATTACGGAGTTAAAATTTTACAAGGCAATCTTAGCTCGTCTTTGCTATTTGGGGTCGTTCCGCTTAGCGATCCGTTTGCGGTTTTGCAGCTGTTTTTAGCGGGTTTTTCTATCGGCTCTACCGCCGTTTTAGGAGCGGGGATAATACTAGCTTTTTATGCTTTTATCGCTCCTAGAGCCTTTTGTAGCTGGATTTGCCCCGTAAATATCATCACCGAAACGGCTCGCTGGCTTAGGGTAAAGCTAGGCTACGACAAAGATAAAAAATTCGTAAATTTTACGAGAGACGCGAGATATTATATCCTTGCGTTTACGCTTTTTTTATCGTTAGTTACGGGCGCGCCGGCATTTGAGGGCGTTAGTTACATAGGTATCGTGCAGCGCGGCATTATCTACGGCGGTGTGCTTTGGCTATTCGTTGCGTTTGGGTTATTTGCGATAGACGCATTTTTGGGCGATAGACTCGTTTGTTCAAAGCTCTGCCCTCTGGGCGCTTTTTACGCGGTCGTCGGCAAATTTTCGCTTTTACGCATAGAACATAATGCAGGTAATTGCACCAACTGCATGAAATGTAAGCTTATTTGCCCCGAAAATCAAGTGCTGGGCATTATCGGCAAGCAAAGCGGATTTATAAAATCTAGCGAGTGCATTAGCTGCGGACGCTGTATCGACGTTTGCGGCGACGATGCTTTAAAATTTAACATTAGAAATTTAAAGGAGAAAAATCAATGAAGGCGAGAATTTTGGCGGGATTGGTATGCGCCATCCTCATATTTTCGGGCTGTGCCGAAGCTAAAGAAGAGCAAAAATCATCTAGCTCCGCGCAAACTCAAAAAACGGAGCAGATAAAAACTAACTCCGATAAAAAAGAAAAAGTAAAGCTAAAAGACGGTAAAGACGCCAAAGACCTAAATATTTTGCGCGCCGCTAACGATGTCATCGACGAAGACGATATAAAGCTAGCCGATATCAACTGGACCAAACCGGCCGCGGGCGAATCAAAAAGATACGACCGCTCTTTTGAAAACGCTCCGCCGCTAATCCCCCATGATTTAGAAGGACTCATCCCTATTACGGCAGATAATAATATGTGCGTTAGCTGCCACATGCCCGAAGTCGCAAAAGACGTCGGCGCGACTCCGATCCCTAAATCGCACCTTTATAGCATAAGGAACAAAAAAGACCTTGAGGGCAAGCTTAGCGACGACCGCTTTAACTGCACTACGTGCCACGTACCGCAGGCCAACGTAGAAGCTAAATTTAAAAATAACTTCAAGCCTGAGTACCGCGATGCCAACTCATCTCAGCATTCCAATCTATTAGACGTACTAAACGAAGGCGTTAGGTGAGCGTATCCAGACGCGAACTATTTACTAAATTTTTGGGCGGCAAAACCGCTCAAAAATTTATCGCTCCGCCTTATTTTTGCGGCGAATTTAATTGTGTGGATTGCGAAGCGCCTTGCGTTAGCGCTTGCGACAGAGAGCTTTTGAGTTTTGAAAACGAGAGAGTAAATTTTAAATTTAAGTCCTTGGGTTGCAACTTTTGTAAAGAGTGCGCGCTCGCTTGCGAAGAGGCGGGACGAGAGGTTTTAAATTTAAAATTTGCAGCTAAAATCGAAGCTAAAATTTTTATCGACGTACATAGTTGTCTTGCGTGGAACGGCACGATTTGCTGTAGTTGCCAGGATGTTTGCAAATTTAGAGCGATCGATTTTTTAGGCGTTTTTCGCCCGAGCATAAATCAAAAATGCACGGGCTGCGCGCAATGTATGGAAGTTTGCTTCGCGAATAGTATCAAAATGGAGGCGTTATGAGAAAATTTATTTTATTTTTTACGGCGATTTTTTGCTTAAATTTGACCGCAAATTTAGCGGCGGTACCGCTTGAGATCTCGCAACCGGACAAGGTCATAAAAGCGGGCGCAAACGTGATAAGCTCAAATTTGATAGATGAAATTTTATATCTGGGCACGGACGGCAGCGAGCTTGATATCTACGACATAAAGGCGGATAAATTTTTAGAACCGATCAAATTTCGCACGGTCAAAACGCACTTTAGCGACAAAGAGCCAGCAAAAATTTTTAGCATCGACCGGCTGGGCGACATGCTTTTGGTTTTAACCGAGATGGATTACAACGAGCGATATTTGTACGTTTTTAAAAAAGAAAATGATAACTGGAGCGAGGTTGGCAATATGCACCTAGCTAATAAATCCGCTAAAAAGGCCTTTTTCATAGATGAAAAAACGGCGGTAGTATCGGATTTCGGCAATGAAATTTACTATATCGACCTAGAGAGCAAAAAAGCGGTCTTTAAACATAAATTTTCTATCGCGCTTTACGTGGATTTTGAAATCAACAAAACCCGCGACAAAATCGCTATCGGAGCCGAAAGCGGCGTGATTTATATCTATAATCTAAAAACTCGCCAAACCGAGCAAACGCTAAATTTCTTTAAAGACAACATGTACGACATCGACTACAAAAATGACGTCGTAGCCGTAGGCTGCATCGACAAACAAGCAGGCGTTTTTAACGGCGCTATGAGCTATTTTAAGTCCGATTTTATCGTTTATGCGACGGGGCTTAGCGACGACGCCAAAACGCTAGCGTATATGAACGGCGAAGAGAGCGATATCCTGGTCTACGATATCGCAAGCAAAACAAAACTCGCGACCGTAAAAACCGGCCAGCAAATTTTAAATGAAATTTACCTCTCCGATAGCGGCAGGTTAATCAGCGTTGCATACGAAAAAGAGGTTAAATTTTGGAGCGTAAAATGAACATATCAAGTGCGATAGTATATACCAAAGACGGAAACGAAGCTGCCGAGGTAGCTAAAAGAATCGAGCAAGTAAAAGGCTGCGAGGTTATTGCTGCGCAAGAGGGCAAAATCGTAGTCGTAATGAGTGCGGAAAATTTAGACGGCGAGATAGAGCTCTTTAAGGCGCTAGAGGGCGTAGAGGGCGTAGCTGGGGTCGCGATGATATATAGCTATCAAGAGGACTTGGAAAAAGATATCGAAAGCATCAAAAAAAGCGGCAAGATAAGCGAGATTTTACTTGACGAAAATATCGACGCTAAGGATATCGTATATAACGGCCACGTCGGCGATAGGGTAAAATAATTTTTTTACCCGTTAACTTTATCCTAAATTTGACGATATATAATACAGAATAAAATCTAAAGGATAAAAAATGCAAAGTATGAACGGCTTACCCCAAAATCTATACATCCCGCAACCTCGCTATGATGTGCAGAACGTCCAAAACTCGGCAAGCGTAGATCAAAACGAAAATATCAAAAGAATGCAAGAAGCCTATGCAAATATCGACGTAAAACAGCTAACAAATAGCTATTTATCGCATTTTCAGGCTAGAGCAGACTCAAATGCGAGCTCAAATTTCTTATCTCAAGTTTCGGCCTTTAACGGTTCTGCAAAATTTAGCGACATTTTCGGCGCTCAAAACAAAAGCATAAATTCTCTAAACGACATCTTGTCCGGCGTCGATTTTAAATCTATCGGCTATGAAGGCAAGCCTATAACTCAACTAAGCCAAAGCGAAGCCAGCGATCTAGTGAGTGAAAATGGATTTTTCGGTATAACAAATACTGCGGATAGGATTTCAAATTTTATCATTAGCGCCGCAGGAGACGACCTGCAAAAGCTCGAAGCCGGAAAAGAAGGCATGCTAAGGGGCTTTAAAGAGGCTGAGAAAATTTGGGGCGGCGAGCTACCTGAAATTTCGCAAAAAACTATAGAAAAGGCCACGCAAAGTATAGATAAAAGAATAGCCGAACTCGGCGGGAACGTCCTTAGTGTTCAAGCTTAAATTTATAACCCTAGCGGCAATTTCGCTCGCGATAAGCGGCTGTTCGTGGTCGTCCGGTAATGCGCCCGCTCCAAAAAAAATAAATCAAAAACCGCCCGTTCAAAAGCCGGCTCTAAACGGTTCTTTGCGCGGCGTAATACTAGACGTAGCCTATCAAGACGGTAAATATTGCTACGATATCAGCTCTATCGACGCCTCAAACGGTAAACTGCCAAGCGGTAAATATTGCGGTGGCAGGTTGTATTTCTCAGCCGGCGATACGGTTTACGTCAGAGTATCAAATAACTATATCGCCGATATGATACTTATAAAAAGCGGCGATAGTCGCAAAACCGCGATACGTAAAACTAAGCAAAAAGTAGCCACAAAAAATACGCAACAGCAAGAACCTACGAAAAAAATCGTAATCGACGTGCCTAAAAGCGAAAGTATCAGCTTTGATTAGCCGTTGATTTACCGAAATATTTTATAATTCCAACAAGCAATCAAAGTTAGAACTCCTTTTAGAAAGGGGATGTGTATCCCCTTTTTTATTTTTAAAAATCCTTTTTTCATTTATCATTTTTAAGTTTTATCCTTAATTTATATACGTTGATAATATCTAGTATCAATAATATCGTACTAAATGCCCTATTTTTGCCTAAATTTGCTCTAGGTATATGAAATTTTATTATTAAGCTTGTAATGCTAGGTTTTGTGCTAAAATTACGCTAATCAACTTTTATGAAGGAGATCTTATGAAACTCGCTAAAATTTCTTTAGCTGCTTTGGTTGCGCTAGGCGCTTTTTCTACTTTAAATGCTACTCCGCTTGAGGAAGCTATTAAAAACGTAGATTTTTCAGGATTTGCAAGATATAGATACACTAGCGATAAGGTAAAGCTTAACGATGCTAAAACAACTAACGCTAATCATAGATTTAGATTTGTAGGTACTTTTAAAGCTGCTCTTGACGATAATTTCTTCGGCGTACTCGGCCTAAGATACGATTCAAAGGATGGTTCCGGATTTAACACCGACACCACTGATACTCAAAGCGCTCTAGCAGTTAGAGAATTTTACCTTGGCTATACTGTAGGCAACACTACCATTACGGCCGGTAAACAGTTTGTTGGAACATATTTTGACGGTGACTTAGTTGGTACGGGCTTAAGAGTAGTTAATACGGATATATCGGGCCTTACTCTAGTAGGCATTGCATTTGACGCGCTTGAGACCAGCGGTATACGCGATTACGACGGTAAGTTGTTGCCAAGCCTGAACGCGGGCGGTAAAACTAATAGCCTTAACCTTTATGGCTTAGGAGCTATGGGAAGTTATGATATCGTAAATTTCAAAGCTTGGTGGGCATATCTTGAAGATACTGCAAATCTTTTTGCGGCTGATGCTGCCTTGAAATTAGATTTTGATGCCGTAAAAGTAGGTGTTCAAGGTCAATACGTTCACAATGAATCTGACGATAACGACTTCGGTGATGCAAATTTCTTTGCTACTAAGGGCGACGTAGGATTTTTTGGAGTCGGTTTAAATGCAGGTTATATCTACTTTAAAGCCGACGATAATAAAAAATCGTTTGTAACTATCGAAGATAACGGTAAGCTAATCAACCCTGCTAAGATTATTAACTCTGTGATGACAAGTAGCGCTCAGTACTACAACAATATCAAAGACAAGAATGATTATTGGTTTATCGGAGCTTCGTATAAATTTGACAAATTCGGCGTTTTTGCTAACTATATAGACGGTAAAGGATATAGCTGGCAATACGCAAAAAGAGTTGATAGAGATGAGTGGAACATCGGCGGTAACTACGCTTACAGCAAAAAACTTAACTTCTCTACATTCTATGCAGCAGCTAAAGAGAAAAACGGAGACTTTAGACACAAACAAGATCGTATAAGATTTGAAGCAAAATATAGCTTCTAATAAAAACCGATCTCTTTTATGCTATAATCCCAAGCAAAATTCCATTTGCTTGGGATTTTTAAATTTATCCACAAAGGTTTTTTATGAAATTTACTAAATTTTCGCTTTTGGCATGTCTTTGCATTTTTTCTTTTGCAGCCGACGAGCCTAGTTATATATTTGAGGCAAAGGGCGAATTTGCAAAAGAGTTAAAAAGTTTGGTAGAAAAATATTCTAAAGACGAAAACATAAGTATAAACGTTTATGAAAAAGCTCCTGAAACGGATAGCGGAGGCAAATTTTTAAATATCGGAGTAGATAGTAAAAGAAGATATAGTGTAGAAAAAGGTCGAGAACTATACGCTAAAAACTGTGCCTCTTGCCATGGTGAAGACGGCAGCAAAAGAGCTTACGGCTCATCAGAAAAGCTAACTAATATAAGCGCTGAGGCTATCGAAGCTGCTTTTTCAGGCTATCTAAACGACTCTGAATACGGCGGAAATATGAGAAATTTAATGAAAACCGTAGCAGCAAAAACGACCTATAATGATTTAGGTGCTATAATAGCTTTTTTAAAGGGTAAGGATGCGCTGCTAACTAGTGACTCATCTACTGAAAATTCTGATGTTTCAACTACTCCAACCCAGGGAAGCTACCTAAAATAATTAATTTTGCCGAGTCTTATAAACTCGGCTATCTCCAGACTTTTCTTAATTTATGTCAGTTTCTATATTATATTTCGGTAAATGTTCGGTAATTTTTAACGAGAATCTTTAGATTTTTAAGCTTACTAAAGGTTATTTTATGCTAATATTCCAAAATATTTAATTTTATTTGAGGAGAATATAAATGAAGATTGCTAAAATTTCATTGGCAGCCTTGGTTGCACTAGGTGCTTTTTCAACCGTAGCGAGTGCTACGCCTCTTGAGGAAGCTATTAAAAACGTAGACCTTTCAGGATATGCTAGATATAGATATAACAATGTAGCAGTCAAAAACGCTAACGGCGTAAAAAATAATACGACTGCACATCATCAGTTTAAATCAGAATTTTCTTTTAAAGCTGCGCTTGATGATAATTTCTTTGGTGTTTTAACGCTTAGATACAATTCATCTGATAGTTCTGCTTTTGGTGCTGACAACAGAACTGACAACACTGATACTTCAAGCCCATTTAATGTTAAAGAATTTTACTTAGGATATAAAGTAGGCGCTACTACTATAACTGCAGGTAAACAAACTATAGGTTCATTCTTTACCGATGATGCAGTAGGTACCGGCGTAAGAGTAGAAAATCAAGATATTACCGGCTTGACTCTAACCGCATTTGCATTTGATGCTCTAGAGAACAACAATGAGAGTGACGGTGCTATTTACACTAATGCTCCTGGTATTTTCAATAATAACCTATATGCAGTAGCTGCTATCGGTTCTTATGATCCAGTAAGTTTTCAACTATGGTATGCATCTTTAGTTGATTCGGTTAATCTTATCATAGGTGACGTAAACTTTAGCCTTGATATTACCGATAGCGTTAATGTCGGAGCAAGAGCTCAATATGCTCACGCGGATATAGACAATGATGTAGGCGCAAATTTTAAAGATACTGATTTTTATGCTACTGAGCTTGGTACTAAACTATTTGGTGCTGATGTATCTGCCGGTTATATCGGATATAAAGTTCATGATAAAGCTAACGGTTTTGTAAGTCTAGAGGATCAAGGTTCATTTATAGAGGTTGGCGAGATAAAATCAGCTCTTGATTATACTGCTCTTCAAGGTAGAGGTAACTTCTGGTTCTTAAAAGGCGGATATACTTTTGCTGATAAATTTAGACTAGGCGGTGAATACTCTAATGGTAAAGTTAGAGATGCTGCAAACGTAAAAGAGAAGTATCAAGAGTATGTAGCTAGACTATCTTATGATTACAGCGCTAAACTTCAGTTCTCAAGCTTCTACGCTTATGAAATCAATAAACACCAAGATAGCTCGAAAGATAAGACTAAATTCTTAAGATTCCAAGCTAAATACTCATTCTAATTTAAGACCTCGGGCTTAGTCCCGAGGTTTATTTTTACTATTTTAATTTTCTTACCGATGGTTATATAAATTACTTAATTTTTCTATTTATCTTCAGTATCGCCAGTTTTTACTCTATCTTATCTGTATTTATAGTTATATAAAGTCGACAAAATCATTGCTAACTTAAAGACAAGTGCGTCAGATCAAACTACCGATTGGATTAAAGGGCTTAAGATAGTCCAAATCAACCTTTTTAAAGTGTATATTGACGGCTAGTGCTGTGAATTTATTTTGATGTTGGTAAAGCAACATCTGGACTTTAAAATATATCGTTATGTAAATAAAGGGCCTTTACTCTTGTAAGAAGAGGAAGTAAATTTAAAGAAGTAGGTTTAGAATAAGTTGTGAAGCCTTCTATTATTTTTTCATAAAAGTATTTTGTTCCAAATTTTGGCTAATTATGATAGATGTGACTAAATTTTATTAAATATTCGTAGTTACACCCCAAAAACCTGAAAGACAAAATTTAAAGCGCCTTTATAAAAAATAAAATTTCTAAAATGTCTTATTTGGCTAAATTTAAAATCAGCTACATGTAAAATTTTTACGTAAAGGATGTCTGAACATACATTTTGCAACATAGCTGGCATGGCGAATCAAATATGCGTATTTATTGGCAAGGCTATAAGCAGCAGTTATTTTTAAAGAAAATGTCACCAATCATGCAATAAGGCATTATACAAACTAAATCAAAGCCGGCTTATTTGTCTATTGATGTAACGATCTGTGTTATTTTGTGATAGTTCGTATTATGTCCTATCTATTTTGCGGAAATTTTATTCTACAAGCCGTTACATCTGAAAGATCCTTGTTGCTAACTAAAAAAACGGTAGCGGTATCACTAATGGATGACGCATTAAAGCCTAGTAAAATTATTAACATAAGGCCTGGTTTATATGCTTATTTTTCGCTTACATAAATCCGCTAGAAACGCGAGCGTTTAAATTTATCGCACTACGGTTATTTTTGATTCAGGCTAATCTTAGCTTGGGTTGTCTTGCAAAAAACTACTTTGTATATAGTTTTTTACGTTTAATGCTTAATAGCATACCTACGCGGCAAAATTTCGTTAAATTTGATTTTGCAATTTGGACTTAAATCATTTGCCTAAATTTACTCGTTTTTTAAAGTTACGAAAAGTAAGCTATCGGCGCAAATCATAAAAACCTTAGCTAAATTTACTATCGCGGCGGTAAAATGTCCAAATTTAGCTTCTTTATCTTTATGGCGGTAGTAAAAGGTATCGACGGCACAAGAGCTGTTACGCAAATAAAATTTGAGCCATGCACACCCTGCTTTACTGCCGCTCAATAAACTACTCTAGCAAACTCCATATTTCTTAATGCGATAACGACGCGTTTTCTATGAGCAAATTTAGCGCCTCGCTCCAGGCCTAAATTCAACCTTCTAAAAAGATACGGTTTGCCAAATTTAAACTAAATCAAGGCGCGAATACATTTATGAGATAAAAAGGCGTAAAGAGGGGGTAAAACTGCAAGTAGAGTGGGGGGGCTTTCGCCCCGCAAATTATGCCAAAGTAGCTTTTAGCATCCAGATAGCTTTTTCGTATTTGGCGATTTGATCTTGCGCCATAGTTACGGTCGTGCTGTCTTTTGCTTCCTCAGCGACTTCTTCTAGCTTTTTAAATTCGCCCAGCAAGTGCTCGTACTCAGCCAAAACGCCTTTTAAAACCTCGGTTGGGGTGTAGCTATCTTTGTTATCTGTTTTTGGATGAGCTAGCTTGTTTAGCTCTTCTATTTTGGTGATAGCTCTACCGCCTAGCTGTATAGCGCGCTCAGCGACGTCGTCGAATATCTCCGCCATATCTTCATAAGCTTTTTCGGTGTATTCGTGAACGCTAAAGAACTGAATGCCTTTTACATACCAGTGATAGTCGTGAAATTTAACGAATAACGCATGAGCGTCGGCCTGAATCTGATTTAATTGAGTAACAACTTTTGACATTTCGTCTCCTTTGATGTGATTTATGAGTGAAATTATAGCACAAAAATCTTAAAGAAAAATATATTAGCTAATAAAAATTATCATCTAATATTTTTAAGATTATAACTATATTTTTAAAGAGCTGATTTCAAGGCCCAAGTCTTAGCGCAGCGAACGATCTCTCGTAATATAAAATTTGATTTGTGCAATTTGGGCAACATTAGACACAAAAGCCTGCAACGTGATACGATTTGCGTAGCCTCTTGCCTAAAACACCCTAAAGGCCGCAAGCTGGAACTAAAAATCAAATTTAAACTACGGCTGAAATTTGCTTTTAGGATTTGCTTTTAGCTAAAGGCATTTTTAGCGGGAAATTTATGCTTAATAGCATTTTCATCCGCCGCAAATTTATCCGTAGCGCCTAAAATGCTACGCCTTAAATTTCTAACGCTTTTCGCTATAATCACGCGTTAAATTTTAAATAAGGATACGAATGAAAAAGTTTTTATTTGCCGCCGTTATGCTTTTTAGCGCGGCGTTTGCGACTGATTTGCAAAGCGAAAATTTAGCTAGCCTAAAAGCCCAGTGCCAAAGCGGCGATGCGGCAAAATGCGCGGTTTTGGGCGACGCGTATTATGAAGAATACATCGCTTCGGGCGACGAAGAGGCGCGCAAGCTATCGGCCGCAGCTTTTAAAGAGGCGTGCGGTAAAGGAGACGGCGAAGGCTGCGCGGGACTAGGGCTTTCTTATATCGACGAGGGCGACGCGGCCGCGAGCGAAAAGCTACTCGAAAAAACCTGCGATGAGCTAAAAACCGCTACCGCGTGCTACAATCTCGGCTTTTTTAAAATCGACGGACACGGGGGCTTTAAACAAGACGTAAAGGGAGCGATAAAATACTACGAAAAGGCTTGCGACCTTGGCTACGCGGCCGGTTGCGAAGAGCTAGGCGGCATCTACAACGTAGGCGAAGCGGACGTAAAAGCGGATGAAAATCAGGCTCTAAAATACTACGAAAAATCATGCGCCCTAGGCGGTAAAGACGGTTGCGATGCGGTAAAACTGATAAAAGGCGGTAAATGAAAATCTTATTATTTGCGCTACTTGCGGCGATAAATTTATTCGCTAGCGAGCCGGGCCTTTCGCCATTGCTGGCCGCAGATACGCTAGAAAAGCTCAAAAAATGCAAAAATCCCGACCTAAACGCTACCAAAGAGTGCGTGCAAGCGGGCATGGTAGCGGCAAACTTAAAGCAAGACTACGGCGCGGCGGAGTGGCTATTTAGCCTAGCCTGCGCCAAAGGAGACGGCGAGGGCTGCTTTTATCTGGGCGAACTTTATAAAAACAACCTAGTAAAAGCCGCGGATAAGAGCGAGCGCGAGACCAAGGTTAGCGCGTATTACAAGGCTAGCTGCGTCCTTTACGAGTATTTGCACGGTTGCTTGGCGCTGGCAAATTTTATGCAAGAAGAGCTGGGCGACGAGGTGCAGTCGTTTGCGATAAACAATACTCTATGCAACAAAAAATACGCTCCCGGATGCTACAACGTGGGCTGGATGATAGAGCGAACGGGAGGCGATATAGGCGAGATGATGGAGTATTACGAGCGCTCGTGTAAGCTAGGCTACGCAGGCGGCTGCGAGAGGGCGGCGTGGCTGTATGAGGGAAATTTCAACGAAAATAGATACGAGCAGGTAAAAAAAGACGCTAAAAGAGCAAAGCAAATGCGAAAAAAAGCGTGCGAGCTAGGCGATAAGCAAAGCTGTTAGGCGGCGTCTTGCCCTTGCTTAGATTTTCGCTTGCGCCTACGAGCCTGCGACGTAAAATTTGCCTCATCTTGCAAAATTTAGCGAAGCGATTTAGATTTCGCGTCGCCTTTGGTTTTATTTCGCCGCGGCAATAGAACTAGCCTGCGACCGCAAGGTAATTTTCCTAGTTCTTGCAAAAAATACGGCTTTGCTACCCTAAGCGCGGTACGGCAAGCGCGCGCGGCGGAGTAAAAGCGGTTTTATACGGTGGCTTGTGCGGAGGGCGTATTTGAAAAAGCGCAAATTTTAACTCCGCAAGCAAAGGCCGTACTTGCGCCAAATTTACGTTGCTTGCATCGCGCATTGCAGCTTTTGATGAGAGGCGGCCGAAGCCCGGCTGGCAAACTTGCGTTGCGGCGTTTGATAAATTATGCTAGGCGGCAGTCTCTTGCCGCAAATTTTGTACTAAAATTTATCCGAATTTAGCGCAAAAGTAACGAATAAATTTAAAGGAGAAAAATGAAAAAATTATGTTCCGCATTTGCAGCCTCGATGATAGCAGGCGCGGTAGCCTCGGCGCAAGACACCGCACCATACGAGCTAGATTTAACGACCACCACCACATCGACGGTCTACGGAGACTACTGGGACCGCCGTATAGGCTCGCACGATACGAGATTTTTGATATTTAGGGCGCTAGAAGACGGCGTGGAGCTTTGGGGCATGGAGATAAACAGGGGCAGATGCTCTGCGCGGTGGAACGATTTTATAGGCTTGGGATACGATGCGAAAGCGACGATCCGCGTGGGTAAAAGAGACGAAAATTTCGTGGATATAGAGCAGAAGACGCCAAACAAAGACGATCCCGAGGATTTTGATTGGAAGTCGGTTCAAAAAATACCTCTAAAAGATGTGCGAGCACGGCTGGGTAAGGGTTTTGAGCTAAATTTTAGCGAAGAGATCAAATTTATGCTAGATGAGGGATGCGGCAAGATAATCGAGGTCAAAGTCGATACGAATCTGGGAAGCTGGGTCACTAGATTTAAGTAAATTTAGGCGTTTTAACGCAAGCAAACGCCGCAAAACGCACGCCGCAGCCTTGCTTAAATTTGGTCGTTTGCTTAAATTTTCACGTCAAATTTCCATCGCGTCTAAACGGGCGCTAAATTTACCCGCGTCGCAAACTCTACGCGCCTAAATTCCCGCCGTTTTTACAAATTTGCCGCCTGATTTGGCTCCGCTTTTTACCCGTTTAAATTTATCAAATCAAAACCCGCGCCTTGCTCTTAAATTTAACCCTAAATAGCGCCGAATTTATCCGCAAATTTCGCGCCGGCTTTTTTGTCCAGCGTCTGCTATAATAGCGGTTTAAAAGGAGAAATGATGAGCGTAGAATTTAGCGTCAAAAATAAAAAGCGGCCGCTATTTTTGGGATATTTTAGCGTAATGAGCGTAGGCAAGGCTACGGAGCTGATACCTGATTTGGCGGTGTTTGGCATAGACGAGAATGCCAAAAATTTTGATAAAGAGGTGTTTTTAAGCTCGCTTTTAGACGAATGCGAGGGCATAGTTTTAGGCATTTGGGGCAAGAGCGGGCGGGGATTTGAGCTTAGCTACGACACTGAGGAGGAAAGCTACAAAGTACGCGTAAATACGCCCGCGATGGTATTTGACTGGGTTTTAGCTATCTCGTATCTACAAATTTTATCACAAAGGCTAGGAAGCGACATCAGGGGCGAGGACGGAAAAATCTATACGCGAGAAACGATAGAAAAAATTGACTACGAGCGCGATATAAACTCGGGTTTGCGGGCGATAAAAGGACATTTGGAGGACGGCGCGACCGTAAATCACTGCTACGGCGTCGTTAGGCCTTTTGCCCTAAATCGCGCGATCATAGATGAAATTTTAGCCGCGCAAAGCCCCGCAAAGGAGTTTAGCCAGTGCCTAACCGCGGTACAATACCTTGACGCTTACGGCGCAAACCAGCGCTTTTACCGCGCAAATGGCGAAGGCGAGATCGTCGGCTCGTACGCGCTTACGCAGGGTGTGCCGACTATTTTGCCTTACGAGCCTTTTGTGGAGTGGCAAAATTTGGACTTTGTTAAGCCAAAAGACGTCGCGCACTGGGAAATTACGCTAGTAGGCGGCGAAGGATGCGACGGCGGCAACGAAAGCGATGATGACGGCGAGGCCTCCCGCTACCGCGTGCTAGCCGAGCTAGACTACGCAGAGTTTATCTCGCGTCTGCCGCGCGAGAGCTACCGCTTTATCGATGCTAGCTATATTTTGGTAGAGGGGCTGGGTTACGAGCGGTTAAGGGCGCTGGCGAAGTAAATTTTAAAACTCGGCTTGCGAACTGGGGGCTGGCGCCGCAAATTTAGTCATTGATTTATGCTTTATTTGCCGTAATTTACCTCGCAAATAAGACCGAGCCGTTAGCTAAATTTACTAGTCGCGCGACTTTGCCATTAGGCTGCGCCGCGTTTATTTTGATTACCGCTTTGCGCCTTAGAAACGATGAATTTTCATCGCCTTAAAGCGTCGATAAAATTATGTCGCGTTAAAATGGACGCCTTTAAATTTACACTTCAAAACCAGCGACAGCGCGATTTTATGTTTTAAATTTACGGCAAATTTTATCGTTTCGCGGCTTTTGCGTTTAAAATCGACATTTTAAATTTGCGGTTTTATCGGCGCAAAGGGCGCGGTTAAATTTATCGGCGTTTAAAAGGCGCGGCGTAGTCGCTTAAATTTATTGACGCCTTAACCCAAAAACGAGTCGTATTTTGCGCCAAGCTTATCTTTTAAACGGCGCGCGGGAGGAAAAGATAAAAAAGCGATTTAGGCTAGGGTGCCTGCGTTATTTCATCTTCGGACGAAACGAACGCTTTGCGTCAAAGCCTTTGCTAGCGATTTTTATCTCGTTTGGCACCATGCCTACGGGAGCCTCAGCGTCTTTTTTCGCGGATAAAAACTCAACTAAACTCTGCCAGACGAAATCGGCGTCCAGATAAAGCCCCATCGCGCTAAGCTGCGGATTTATCGCTACGAAGTCGGTAGTTTGCGTCCTTTTAAAAAACACTGTGGGTGCGCTTAAATTTTCCTTCTCGCTAGCCCTATCGGCGCTGCTAATAGCCGCCGGGTCGTTTGCCCTAAGCGCGGCGAAGCGCAAAATATCGCTCTCAAACCGCGAGGCGATATAAGCGCAAAATCCGTCTTTAAACGTCAAAATATCGCCGTTAAAATACATCTCCTCTCGCTCGTTTTCTGCAAGGTCGAAATCGGTGTAAATTTTGCCCTCGGCGGCGAAAATATGAACCAAGTTTTTGCCGATAAAAATCACGGAGTGAAGCAGGCGCGGCATATCCTTGCACGCATAAAAATCAGTAACAAGCTTGCCGTCCTTGCCTCCGCGTACTTTGTAGCGCAAACCGGCGTTTTCTAAAAACGGCTTATCGGCCCGGCTAAGGCTCCATAGCTCATCTGCGCCGACTGGAGTCGAGTTTCTACGGTCATAGACTAGCGTCTCGTCAAGGCCGTATTTTGATACCATAAAGTCGTAGTTGTCTTTAAATTTCGAGATTATTTTCACGGCACGCCTTTAAATTTTACCTTGCCTTAGCCTCAAAAAACGCCGAGATTAGCGAGTTTGTGCCTTGATTTATAAATTTTTGCATCGCTTTTTCGTAGACGGACGGCTTTGCCCAGACGGGCTCGGCCACACCGCTTAGCTTTTCTAGCTCGGCGCGCGCTGAATAATAATCGCTCACCTCGTCGATGAGTCCGAGCTTTGCGGCGTCTCTAGCGAGAAATACCCGCGCGTTCGCCCACTCTTTGCTTTTGTTCGCGTCTAGATTTCTATCCGCCGCCACGTCGCTTACGAACATCTCGTAGCTGGCGTTTACGAGCTCTTGCAGTTGCTCGCGCTCGATCTTGCTCCACGGGCGCAGAAACGTCCCCGCCTCTTTATACTCGCCCGCTTTTACGATTTGCTGCGAGACGCCGATTTTAGCCGCTAGCTCGCTAGCATCCGCGCCTTGCATTATCACGCCGATCGATCCGATAAACGCGCCAGGATTTGCCAAAATTTTGTTTGCGCCCGCACCCGCGTAGTAGCTACCGCTAGTCATCGACCCGCCCGCATACGCAACCACTGGCTTTGCGGCGCGTAGATTTTTGATCGCCGTGTGCAGCTCGACGCTAGGCGCCAGCGCGCCGCCCGGGCTGTCGATATAAAGCAGCACACCCTTGATGTCGCCGTCCTTGCGCGCGGCCTCGATCTTTTCTAGCGCTTCGCCTGCGTCCATTATCGCGCCCGATAGATTTATCTGGGTTAGGTTGGGCGGATTTACGTTTTCGCCCTTGCCGCTAAAAAATATCAAAAAGACGATGAGTAAAAAGAGCATCGCCTTAAAATAGGTGTTTATAAACCTAAAAATCGCCGCGATCGGCGTGAAAATAAACCTTAAAAATCCCATTTTTTTCCTTTAATTCATTTAAAATCGGGGCGCATTTTACCATTTAAATTTATAAATTTAGCTAGCGCGCGTTTTACGGTAAATTTTTTGTCGGTTTTAGATTGGCATTTGGGCGGTGATTTAGGGGCGCGAATTTGCAGATTAAAAGCAAGGAATTTTCGTGCCGAATTTGAAAAAGGCGGTTAAATTCGGCGCTTTGGTTTTTGCGGACTTAGTTTTCAAAGCAAGCGAAGATCAAAACTCTGCGTTTGTTTCCCAGATTTTTTCTCGGTCTTTTTCGCTTACCGCGGCTAGTTCGCAAAGCTTGCAAAACGCCTCCCATATCTCCTCGCGCTCCATGGTGTCGATGCCCCGCCCCGCGCCTACTGCATTAAAAACGGAGATAAAATCTTTTAAAACTTTATCCCGCGCCGCCGCGCTACCTGCGCTAGCTGTATCAAATTTACCCGCCCTCGCCGCCTTTTTGCTAGTTTGTGCTTTTGCGTTTTTGCTCGCCGTCTCCAGCTCTTTGCTAACAGGCTCTGCTTTAATCGCGCTTAGCGTTTTGTGCGCGTCTGCGTAGGCTTTCATCGCCTTTTTGGACGCCGCCGCGCTTACGCCCTCTCTGCCGTCCCAGCCGCGTAACGGATTGTTTAAATTCGCCTCCAGCCACTGATCGCTTCGAGGCTGTTTGATTTCAATGTCCTCTATGTCTTTAAACTCCCTTTTTGCCGCCTCGCAGACCGTTTTTGGAACCGACCGTAGCCAAAGACGCCTTAAATGCGGCAGCCGTTCCCTCGCCGGAAAACTCTCAAATCCGTAAACTTCTCTAAGCCGCATAGCTTGGAGTCGTTTGAGATTAGCAAGCGCGTCGATATTTTTTAGCGTACCGCCCTGCGCATTTATGAAAATTTCGCGTAAATTCGGAAAACTCGCCGCAACATCCGCTAGATCGACGCACTCGCCGCGCTGCGAAAATATCCGTAGTTCGCGCAACTCTTCAAGCCCGCTAACGCAAAATCCGCCGCCCTTTAGCTCTAGCTGGATGCCTAAAAGCTCGCCGTCAAAGGGGCAGCGCACGCTTTTTAGCCGCGAGGCGTCGCCCTTTAGCGTGAGCCTATACAGCGAGTCGTTTAGCAAAACATCCTGTATGCCGCTAGTATCTAGGGTTAGTTCTTGTACGTACGTGCGCGAGATATCTAGGCTTTTTGCGGCGCAGCTTAGCTCTATATTGGTTATCATCGGCGTTGATTCTAAAAAATCTTTTAAATTTTCATCCCAAATTTCGCTTTTTATCTCGTAGCAAAACGGATTTTGCCGTGCAAACTCGGCGTAAAATTTGCGGTCTTGCAGTTGCCTTATTTCAAGTTTTTGCTTGCTCGCGGACTTAAATTTATCCCTGATATCCTTTGGCAGCTCGTTCCACGCAAGCTGCATGCAAATTTGCTCCGTATTTTGCAGGCTTGCTTGTCTGGGCGACTTGCAAATGGGCGCGGCATTGCCGATAAAAACGGGCTCGGCGTCTAAAATTTCATCCGCGCTTAGATAAAATTCCTCGCGCTCCCAAAAGTGATGACCAAAGTAAAACGGCTTTAGCTTTGCCGCTTCTTTTAGGCTGGGCGGCTCCTTCGTAAATAGGTCTAAAACGACCGCGAAACGCCCCGTCTCATCGCCGTCGCTAAGGATTTGCGCGACGAAATAAACGCCCTTTCTTTTTAATCTTACGGCAAAGATGTCGCCGATTTTAGTTTCCATTTTTCTCCTTTAAATTTGCCTTGCGGCGTGCCTTTAGCGCGGCGGCTAGTTTAAATCGCCGCTAAATTTGCTTTAAATCTACTTCCGCGCCGCCGACGAATAGCCGCTCGCAGCCCCCCGCGTGCAAAATGAGCATGAGCGGTAGCTGCGTCGCGTCGGCGTCTGCAAAACCGTCGTAGAGCGCGAGGTCGGCCAGCTTGCCCTCTTTTATCTCGCCTGCGTCTAAATTTAGCGCCTTTGCCGCGTTTTTTGTCGATGCTAGAAGTAAAATTTTAGCAAGATCTAGCGGATCAAAATCGGCGTGAATGAGTAAATTCGCCCGTAGCTCGTCAAGAAAATTTAGGCTGATATTTGAGCTAAGCCCGTCCGTGCCGATGTTTATGTTTGCTCCCACGTCCAGAGCGGCGCGCAAATTTAGCGTGCGTTTGCTAAGCAGCCTGTTTGAAACCGCACAGTGCGTGAGGCTGTGAAGCTCGCGGTCAAAGCCCGAAAAATCATCCGACCAAACGCAGTGCGTAAAGAGCGTGCGAACGCCTGCAAACATCGCTACAAACGAGCTTGGCGTATAAAGCGGACGCGCGGCGGGGTTAAATTTACCCAGCCACTCTTTAAAGCCGCCCGAGCCGCCTTCTAGCCAGCTTTTTTCATGCTCGCTCTCCATAAAATGAGTCGAGACGACTAGCTCTCGCTCGCGGGCTAAATTTAGCGCCGCAGCGGCTAAATCAGGGTGCGTAGAGTAGGGCGAATGCACCGAAACCGCAGGCGTAAAAAGCGGACTTTTGCGCTCTAGCGACGCTTCAAATCGGGCGGTGAAATTTGCCAAATTTTGCTCTAACGCAGCTTCATTCGTACCTAAAATTTCGTTAAAAAACACGACCCTGCCGCCACAGTTCGCGCAGGCGTCTAAATCCCCGCCAAAGCTAGAAACCGCTCCGAAGCTCGCCACGCCGCTACGCTGCATGGTTTTTATCGCAGAGGCGATGAGGTTATCGTTTGCCGCCTGCGAGAGCGCGCCGCGAGAGGCGATAACGGAGCTTAGCCACTCTAAAAAGTCGCCGTAAACAAGGCTGGTTTTGTTCGCGCTAAACTCCAGATGCACGTGCGGGTTGATGAAAGCAGGTGCCAAAACGGCGTCAGGATACTCGAAAAACTGCGCGTTAGGGTATTTTTTTCGCAGTTCCTCGGCCTCGCCAACGGCCTTGATACGCTCATCAAAGGCGACCGCCGCGTCCTCTAAAACGGTAAAATTTTTGTCGCACGGCATTATAAATTTCGGTTTAACGATGATCATTTTTAAGCTCCTATTTTTCGTGATTGTAGCGAAAATTTAGCTTAAAAAATGTATAATCAAGGCTAAATTTAAATCTTTTAAAAGGCTAAAAATGGAAACAAAATCTAAACTAATGGTCATCCAAGGCCCGAATATCAACATGCTAGGCACGCGCGAGACCGATGTCTACGGCTCGATGAAGATGGAGGATATTCACGGGCAGATGAAGCTTTTTGCCGAGCAAAACGATATAGAGATCGAGTTTTTTCAGAGCAATTTCGAGGGCGAGCTGGTGGATAAGATCCAAGAGTGCTTCGGCGAATTTGACGGCATCATCATAAACCCAGCCGCCTACACGCACACATCTATCGCGATCCGCGACGCTATCGCAGCCGTCGGACTTCCTGTCATCGAGGTGCATATCAGCAACATCCACCGCCGCGAAGAATTCCGCCAAAAAAGCCTCATAGCGCCGGTAACCGCGGGACAGATCGTGGGCTTTGGGCCTGTGGGCTACCACCTGGCCATGATTGCGATGCTGCAAATTTTCGAGCAGATAAAAGCCATGAAAGCCGCGAGAGCGGGCGAAAAAGCGGAGTAAAACGAGGCAAAATTTGAAAAATTTTATCCTAAAGGACGAAAACGCCGTATTTTACGAGTGCGGATACAGCTGCGACAACGCGATATTTTTAAGCCTCGGCGGACGCAAATTTTTCCTCACCGATGCGCGTTATAGCATCGAGGCGCGCGAGCTTTGCCAAGATACCGAAGTGATCGAGGTTGAGCGAAATTTGATAAAAGACGCGCGGCTGTTTTTGCGAAAAATGGGTGTAAAGGAGCTTGCGTATAACCCGTACGATTTTAGCGCGGGCGAGTGGGAAGCGCTAAGTAAGGGGCTTGGGATAAGATTTAAGGCGCGGGCGAATTTTTCGCAAATTTCGCGCATAGTAAAAACCGAAGACGAGATAAAAATTTTAAAGCAAGCAGCGCAGCTAGGCGCCCAGAGGTTTGACGAATTTGCCACGTTCGTGCGCGAAAACGGCGAAGGCATGAGCGAAGAGGAGCTATTTTTTAACGCCGAGCTCATCTTTAAGAAAAAGGGCGAGCTCGCGCTTGGCTTTTCGCCTATCGTCGCGATCAACGAAAACGCCGCAAAGGCGCACGCATTGCCCGGTAAAAAGAGTTTGCGGCAGGGCGACTTGCTCCTGCTTGACGCGGGGGTTAAATTTAATCGCTACTGCTCGGATAGGACGCGCACGGCGTGCTTTGACGAAAATTTTAACTTCGGCAAAGAGCAAAATTTTAAAAACGCCAAACGCCAAGAAATTTACGAAATCGTAAAAGAGGCGCAAGCTCTTGCTATCGCGGCGGTTATGCCAGGCAAAAAGGCGAGCGAGATCGACGCGGCGGCTAGGGATTTTATCGCTGCTCAGGGCTACGGCGAAGCGTTTTTTCACAGCACCGGACACGGCGTGGGAGTCGATATCCACGAGCTTCCGTTCATCTCAAAGCGCGGAGAGACCGTGCTAAAAGAGGGGATGGTTTTTAGCGTGGAGCCTGGGATCTATCTGCCCGGCGAATTTGGCGTGCGCATCGAGGACGTCGTGGTCGTGCGCAAAAACGGGGCTGAAATTTTATGAGAGTAGCGGGGGCGAGGCGCTTTAGCAAATGCCTCTTTTTCCCGAAGGTTTTTGATTTTAAACCCGGTTTTAAAAATAGCGTTATTTTGGGGCTCGGAGGCAATATCGGCGACGTGAAAAAGCGTTTTAATCGGTTGCATTTTAAGCTAAGCAAAGACAGCAGGTTTCACGTCGTCGAAAACTCAACCCTCCTCATCAACGAGGCGTTTGGGTTTAAGGAGCAGGCTGATTTCACAAACGCCGTAACGCTCGTACAAACGAGCCTTGCCGCGAGGCAAATTTTAAAAATAACGGCAAATTTAGAGAGGCGTTTTGGGCGCGTGCGAAGCTTTAAAAACGCGCCTAGAACGCTTGATATAGATATTTTGTATTTTAGCGGACGAAACAGAAACGACGCGCGGCTGGCGCTACCGCATCCGGGCGCGCAAAGCAGGGCTAGCGTGATTTTGCCGCTTGGGACGATGAAGCGCGTTTATGCTTGCGGGATTAGAATTTGCTAAATTCGGGATTTTAATCTTTACGTTTGCGGGCCCTGTTTTGAGCGAATTTATAAACTAAGCGAAATTTGGCCGCCCTTTTTAGCGATAAAAATAAATCGGCGAATTTTCGTTTAAATTTTTATCGGCACAATAACCGCGACGTCAAATACGAGCTAAACTAAGTTTAGCTGCAAAGCATGAAAACAGGCGAAACCTCGGAACGAAAACTGCTTGCGCGTAGGCGTTAAAATTTAGGGTTTTGAGGTTTAGCGAATTATAAGTTAGGTTTGGCTTTGCGGATAAATTTAAAAAAGCTAATAAGCGTAAAACAAAACCGCGAAAGCTAAGATGAAATCAGTCCGAAAAAGGCGGCTCGGACGATAAAACGTAACTGGGACGAAGGAGAGAAATTGGCGACGAAATTTTACACGTTTACCGGCGAGAGCAGTATGGAGGCTCTCAAAAAGGCGCAAGACGAGTGCGGCGAAAGGGCGATTTTGGTAACCACAAAGCAAATTCAGCCAAAGACGATAAACAAAAAGCCGCTTTACGAAATTTTAGTAAGCGTCGAAGAAGACCCTGCGGCAGAACCTAAAAAACGCCAGTCTCAAAAACAAAATTTAAAGGCCTACGAGGAGTTTTTGGATGCGCAAAAACCGCCCAAAAAAGCGCAAAAAGTAGCCTCCGGCGAAGAGTTTTTTTTGTCGCAAACTCCGCCTGCGGCTAAACCGGTTAGTATCCAGCCCGCCAAGATAGAGCCTAGCGACGCTCCTCAAAGCGGCGAAGATATACTACTAAATATATCAAGAGCGGCCAAAGAAATAAGCCAAATCGCAAACCTAGACTCGCCGCCCGTGCGCCAGGAGCAAAACTACGACAAAAAAATAGACGAAGTCTCTAAGCAAGTAAGCGCGCTAAGCGAAAAGATAAATTTGATCGCAAATATGTTTTGGGAGGAGAAGACCGCGGCTAGAAACCATATCGCCATACCGCCCGAGTTTGCTGAAATTTATAAAGAAGCTAAAAATAGCGGGATGAAGGACGAGCATCTAGAGCAGATAATGAAAATAACCGTAGAAAACGTCCCGCCTCAGATGAAGGCCAGTCCGACTGCGGTAAAAAGGTATTTTAGCTCGCTGCTACGAAAGATGCTGCCTTGTAGGAGCGACGAATTTGACGGTAAACAAAAGATAATGATGCTGGTAGGACCGACCGGAGTAGGTAAAACTACGACGCTAGCAAAGCTTGCAGCGCGTTTTGCCTACGGCGAGGGCAAGAGGGCAAAAACCGGCATAATAACGCTTGATACGTATCGTATCGGGGCGGTCGAGCAGCTATTTCAATACGCTAAAATGATGAAGCTACCGATACTTGACGTCATAGAGGCCGATGATTTTAAAAATGCGCTAAAGCAACTAAATCACTGCGACGTGATCTTGATAGACACCACCGGCAGCTCGCAATACGATAAGGAAAAGCTGGCTAGGCTAGAGACTTTTTTAAAGCGTAGCGATGCGGAAATAGACGTAAATTTAGTGCTTTCGGCCGGATCTAAGGTCGAGGATTTGCTAGAGGTTTATAATAGCTTTAGCTTCCTTGACGTGGATACTTTTATTTTTACCAAATTTGACGAGACGAAGATTTTCGGTAACGTATTTTCGCTAGTTTACGAAACTGGTAAGCCCGTTAGCTTTTTGTGCCTAGGTCAAGAGGTGCCAGACGATATAATGGCCGCTAGGAGCGAATTTTTGGTCGATTGCGTATTGCAGGGCTTTAATAAGGACAAAAAATGAATAACCAAGCCCAAAAGCTACAAGATATGGTAAGCGCCAGAACTAGGGCTAAAAATACTAAATTTATAGCCGTAACGAGCGGAAAGGGCGGGGTGGGTAAAAGCACGATAAGCGCAAATTTAGGCAACGTCCTAGCTAAAAGCGGCTACAAGGTCGCGCTTTTTGACGCAGATATCGGCCTGGCTAATCTTGACGTTATCTTAAACGTGCGCGCAGGAAAAAATTTGTTGCACGTATTAAAAGGCGAGTGTTCCCTAAAAGATATTTTGATCGAGATAAAGCCGAATTTAACGCTTATTCCTGGCGAAAATGGCGCAGATATACTTAAATTTAACAATCAATTTTTATACGAACGGTTTTTTGACGAGTCGCGCAGTCTGGACGAGCTTGACTTCGTAATCATAGATACGGGAGCCGGTATAGGCAAAAATAACGACTTTTTCCTAGAAGCCGCCGACGAGATAATAGTAGTTACGATGCCCGATCCCGCAGCTATAACCGATGCTTACGCCGTGATTAAAATGACGGCTAAGCAAAAAGACGATTTTTTAATGGTTTTTAATATGGTAAGAAACGAAAAAGAGGCTGCTAGAATTTTCGAGCATATCAAAAAAGTAGCGGAAGCAAATATCAAAGATGCTCCGAGGCTCGAATTTTTAGGCTATATCAGCGAGGATAAGGACGTATCTAGGAGTATAAAATACCGCACGCTTTTTACCGACGATAACGAGACGGGTCCTGCTAGCGAGCAGATGAAACAGATAGCATCAAGGCTTCTTAAAAAATTGGAACAAAAAGTGCTTGATACGGGTACGATAAGCAGTTTTAGCGCGTTTTCTAGGCGTTTGCTGGAACAAATTTAAATTTTAGGATTTGATTTTGAGAGCTGAAAATTTTATAGCGTTTTTTACGGTTTGCGGATTTTTTGCCGGCGTGGTTTTCTCGGCGCTAAAGCTTAACGAGCCTTTGGAGATGATTATGTATACTTTCGCTATCACGCTTTTTTTTCATCTTTTGATCCATATCATTATCATAAACTATGTCGATATCACGCTTAAAAAGCCTTTTGATAAGGACGAATACGAAAAGCGTTCCGATTATCTAGTCTCAGAGCTTGGACTTAGAGAAAAGCGCATGGATACTATTTTGGGTCAGCTTGGCAGCGAACGCGTCCTAATAAAGCAGACCTTGGGTAGGGGCGACGAAAGCAATGCAAAAGCAGCCTAATCCCTACGCTCAAACGATAAAAAAAGAACAAGACGATATCGTGCTAGCTTATACGCCGGCGCTTAGAGCTATGGCGTTTAGATTAAAGGAGCGACTGCCGTCTCATATCGACGTTAGCGATCTAATGGGCGCCGGGCTTGAGGAGATGGTTAGGCTGTCTCGTAAATACGACAAAGAGCGAAACGACTCGTTTTGGGGATATGCACAAAAACGAGTTTACGGCGCTATGCTTGATTTTTTACGCGGACTTGACGTGGTTAGTCGCGCAGATCGTACTTTGGTTAAAAATATCGATGCATTAGTGAACGAATACTTTAATAAATTCGAGCGCGAACCTGAGGACGAGTATCTAGCCGCTATGCTTGAAGAAAGCGTGGAAAAGATAAGAGAGGCTAGGAACGTAAGCGCCGTCGTCGGCGTGCTTAGCATCGACGATCAGATGGAGCTTATGAGCGAGGAAAATACGTTTGAGAGAGTTGAGAGAGAAGATCTGATAGAAAAGATAACTCAAATTTTAAACGAGTTCGAGGAGCGTGACCAGCTCATTGTCCAGCTTTATTATTATGAGGAGCTGAGTCTAAAAGAGATCGGCGAGATCTTGCAGATATCAGAGGGGCGCATCTCTCAGATACATAAGCGTTTAATGGAAAAAATAAGAAAGAAACTCGAAGGTAAATAATGGCGGATATTTTAAGTCAAGAAGAGATCGATGCGTTACTCGAAGTCGTAGACGACGAGGAGGCGAGCGAGTCTATAGGCGAAGGCGGCAAAGAAGAACAACGTCAAGTAATAATCTATGATTTCAAGCGCCCAAATCGCGTCAGCAAAGAGCAACTACGCGCGATAAAGGGCATTCACGACAAGCTAGCGCGAAATTTAGCCTCTCAAATCTCAAGCGTTATGCGTAGCATCGTAGAAATTCGTCTGCATAGCGTCGATCAGATGACTTACGGCGAGTTTTTGATGAGTTTGCCAAGTCCCACTAGCTTTAACGTTTTTTCTATCAAGCCGCTTGACGGCAACTGCGTTTTAGAAATAAACCCAAGCATCGCATTTCCTATGATAGATCGCTTGCTAGGCGGCAACGGCGAGGGCTTTGAGACTAGCAGAGAGCTAACCGATATAGAGATAAATTTGCTCGACGCGATCCTAAGGATGATAATGCAGCGCCTAAAGGAAAGCTGGGCTACGGTGACTGATATGTATCCAAACGTAGAGGCAAAAGAAAGCAGTCCAAACGTCGTGCAAATCGTCAGCCAAAACGAGATCGTGATAATGGTCGTTATGGAGATCATAGTAGGTAACTCAAGCGGTATGATAAATATCTGCTATCCGGTTATCTATCTAGAGCCGATTTTGAGCCGCCTAGCTAATCGCGATATAATGCTAGGCGAAACGAGCGCGAAAAAGAGCAGAAACAAAGAGCTAAAAACGCTAATCGGACGCGCAGAAGTGTTATACGAGGCGATACTAGGCGAAAGCATCGTGAGCGTGAATGAATTTTTAAATTTAAAAGAGGGCGATATATTGCGCCTTGACCGCTCCGCAAACGATAAAGCTATCGTCACGATAGATAAAAAAGAGGTATTTTTGGCTGAAGTCGGGCTGCATAGATTTAGAAAATCTATCCGCATAGAAGAGCTCATCAGAAGCGATAAAGACGAGATCAAAAATATCTTGGAAAAATACGAAGAAGAGCGTAAGGCTAAGCTCATGAGCTACGACCAAGACGACGAAAACGAAGAAAATATACTAGACGAGGACGAACGAGATGAATGAATTTTTTAAAATTTTCGCAAACGAGATAAAAGCTACGATCGAAGGACTGACCGGCAAGACGCCCGGAGTGGGCGAGAGAAACGAATACGATGCCCCAGGGCAAGAAGGCATCAAACCTCCTCTAGCCGTGGCTAACGTGAGCGTAAGCGGCGACATAAACGCAAAGATAATGCTAGCGGTTACGCCCGTGCTAGTAAGCGCGGTAAGCGAGTGGATGCTTGGCGAGGAGGAGATATCTCGCAACGAAAATTTAAGCGAAGATGAGCTAGATGCGGCAAAAGAGGTGTTCTCAAATATCCTGGGCGCGTTTTCTACGAGCCTTGGCGCGCAAAAAGGTATGCCAAAGCTCAGTTTTGAAATCGCGAAAGTAAATTTTCTCGACGAAAACGCGATTTTAGACCTTAGCGCGTATGAAAAAGTATACATCTATCCGGTTAAAATCGCCGATTTAGACGAGCAAATCGCGATGATAGCGGACTTTTCGTTCGTTAAATTTTTTAGCAAAGACCAAAAAGAAGCGGCCGCCGCCTCGCCTTCTCACGCGCCAAAAAGCGAGCTAAGCGCGGACGAGATGCGAAATATCGGGCTGATTATGGACGTTCGTTTGCCTATTCGCGTGCGTATCGGCTCAAAAAAGATGTTGCTAAAAGACGTACTCACGATGGATATAGGCTCGGTCATCGAGCTAAATCAGCTAGCAAACGACCCGCTTGAAATTTTAATCAGCGACAAAGTCATAGCTCTTGGGGAAGTGGTCATCGTAGACGGCAACTTCGGTATCCAGATCACTCAAATCGGTACTAAAAAAGAGCGCCTAGAGCAGCTGCGTTAGGGCTAAATTTGAGCGAATTTTTCTAAAGGCATTTAAAATCAAGCCGCGGTCTGGCCGAATTTAGAGCAAAATCGCGGCGTAGGCTAAATTTACGAGCGAGCCTATTTTTATAAACCGGAGAATAAATTTACGCGCTAAAAGCTAAGGCGACGGTTTTGCGGGTTTTGGCGGATTTTTCGCCGTTTGGTACCAAAACCTTTGATAAATTCGGCTAAATTTAAACCGTCTTAGCGGTTTTACAAATTTAAAATATACTTAAATTTATCTTGAATTTAATCGCGCGTCATCTATTTTTAAATCCGTTTTGGCTATCATTGCTTTTAGATTCGCGTGGTAAATTTAGCCGCTATTTGCAGCTCTAGCGCGTAAATTTAAACTAAAAAGAGAGACGATGGATGAAATCTTAAACGATTTGGCTAAATTTAGGGATTTTATGACATACAAAAACCCGAGCGTTACGTTTTTCGGCTCGGCTAGATTTGACGAAAATAGCAAATACTGCAAAATGGCTTTTAGCCTCGCAAAAGAGCTTGCCGACGGCGGCTTTGCCGTGATTAGCGGCGGAGGACCCGGCGTGATGGAGGCGGTGAACAAGGGCGCGTACGAGAGCGGCAAAAGTCCGTCCGTCGGGCTAAATATTGTGCTTCCGTTTGAGCAAGTGACGAACAAATACGCCACGACGAGCTTTATTTTTTCCAACCTATCCGCACGTAAATTCGCTCTTATCGAGCGTTCAAGCGCATTTTTGGTGTTTCCGGGCGGTTTTGGGACGCTTGACGAGCTATTTGAGATCCTAGTACTCGCGCAAATCGGCGCCAAAAAAGCTAAAATTTTCCTCATCGGAAGCGAGTTTTGGAGCAAGCTTGACGATTTTATCAAAACCACGCTGATACGCGAAAAAGCCGTCAGCAAGGAGGATTTGTCGCTTTATACGATCAGCGACGATCTGGACGCCGTAAGGGATGAAATTTTGGGGATATTAAACTAAATTAGCGTGCTAAAATTTTACTAATTTTAAGGATTTGGCGATGCTTGACGGGATGCGAGACGGGGCTGCTATTGCGCTTTTTGCCTCGTTTTTATCGCTATTTGCGGCCGTGTCGCTCTCAAATTTGACGCTGCTCGCGTCCACTGCTGATTTTAACTGCCGCTACGATGGCGCATACGGTACGCGAAAATTTAAAGCTCTAAAATACTACAAGGCTTGAGGGTTAGTTAAATTCGGTCGGTAAATTTGCCGGTTGCATTTATCTAGCGCACGGCGTTAAATTTTGATTTTTGCAAATTTAGCCCGCCTGCATTTTAGTAAGCAAATATTTTAAATTTACGCTCCAAGCACACTGTTTAAATTTATAAATTTTCTCCACCCACAATGTCTGCTTTTTACGCAAAATTCGGTAAATTTGACTACATCTCGCCGTTTGCAAATCCTGCGTTGCCGTGTTTCGGCGCGTAAAATCTAGAGCCGGCAATGCGCGAAAGCTAAATGCCGCGCCACCCTTGGCTCGCAAATTTATAGCGTATTAAGCTATTTTTTATATAATCGCGTCAAATTTATATGAAATTGTCTTATTGTGGGGCTAAGGCGAGATTTGTAAATTTGAAAATATTTTTACAAAAAACGCAAGCGATGAATCGCGAGATGAATTTAAGCGTTGCGCGGAAATTTTTGCGTCAAGGCTAGGCATGCAGCCTGCCGCAGATCAAAAATTTCAAGCTCGTTTAAAGGCGCTCGCGAGGCGCGCTTGCCCCACAAAGGAAAGAAAAATGAAAATTTTAATGGCCATGAGCGGCGGCGTCGACTCCACCATGAGCGCCAAAATGCTGCTAGAAGCGGGTCACGAGGTCGTGGGCTGCTATATGAAGCTACACAAAAAGCCCGGATATCATGAAAAAAATATCGATAAAGTCGCCCGCGCGTGCGGGTATCTGGGCATCCCCTATCACGTGCTTGATTTGCAAGAGCAGTTTGACAGATACGTCTATACGCCGTTTGTTAGCTCCTATAAAGAGGGCAAGACGCCAAATCCCTGCGCGCTTTGCAACCACTTTATAAAATTCGGCGAGCTGCTAAAATTCGCTAAAAGTATCGGCTGCGAAAAGCTCGCCACCGGCCACTATATCCGAGTGCAAGACGGCTTTATCAGAGTTGCCGCCGATCCTAGCAAAGACCAGAGCTACTTCGTAGCGCAGGTGCCAAAAGAGATAATCGCCGATATGATTTTCCCGCTCGGGGATAAATTTAAAAAAGATATAAAAGAGCTGGCAAAGTCTCTACCGAGCTTTCGCGAGTACGGCGAGCAGGCCGAGAGCAGCGAGATTTGCTTCGTCGAGGACACCTATATCGAGGTGCTAAACAAGCACTACGAGACGGATCTACCCGGCGACGTGGTCGATAGCTCTGGGCGAGTGATCGGGCGGCACAACGGCTACATGCGCTACACGATCGGCAAGAGGCGCGGATTTGAGGTATTTGGGGCGCACGAGCCGCATTTCGTGCTCGCTATCGACGCGGCAAATAACCGCATCGTCGTGGGCAGCAAAGAGGAGCTTGAGCGCGGTAAGATAGCGGTAAATAGCCTAAATTTATTCATAGACGAGAGCGAGTTTGACTGCGACGTGAAGGTTCGCTACCGCAGCATCGGGCTAAATGCGCACGTAAAAGTGCTGGGTGGCGGCACGGCCGAGGTCGAGCTAAAACAGAGCGCGTTTGGCGTGGCTAGCGGTCAGCTCGCGGTATTTTATAGAGGCGAGTTGGTTATAGGTAGCGGATTTATCCTATAAACGATACGTAAACCGGCTAGATTATGCAAGAGCGGGTATAAATTTAGTTTTTGCGCGCTTTTGCAAATTTGGCCGCTAAATTTAATCAGACCCCATTTGCTTATAAAATATCCGCGAGTCAGGGTAAATTTTGCGTCCTTAAAAAACCGTCGTCGCAATTTGGGTAACGTAAGTCGTAAAAATAAAAAGACAGGCGTCTTTGCTTTGCCCATTTACGGCTTTTGCGAGATTGTCAAATTGTAAATGTCCGCGGCAGCAGAGGTACGTGGCTACGCAAACATTAAAACAAGCTCATTTTGCTACAAAAAACTAGAAAAATAAATCGTCGTCAGCAAATCGTTTTTAATCCTAACGCTAAATTTCTTTACTAAATCTGATATTTAAAATTTAGTTATAATTATTTATCAAGGTAATCTTACGGCGATAAATTTAGCGGTTTATTATGTTAAAGGCTTCCTTTGATATAAATTTGACAGGCGCGGCCTTTTGATCAATTTTTATCAAATTTAAATCTATATGCGTGCATCTTATGATCTAGGATTTTAAAAATTTCGTCGATTTTGATTAATCCTTTATTTTAAGATAAATAAAATATAACTTAAGAAATCGGGTCGATTTTACCTTTTCAAAGGACGCTTCATAAATTTTTCAAACTCAAAATGGTTTATCGTTTCAGGCTCGGCGCTCGGCGCTTTAAGCGCGCTACTTGTGTATTTCGGCAACCCCGGCAACATGAGCATTTGCGCAGCTTGCTTTTTGTGCGATACGGCAGGGGCGCTAGGCTTTCACCGCGCGGGTGCCCTTCAGTACGTGCGCCCGGAGACCACCTGGCTTATTTTGTGCGGCTTTTTAGCCAGCGTGTTTTGGACGAAGGAGTTTATCGCGACCACGGGTTCGTCGCCTTTCGTGCGCTTTTTTCTAGGATTTTTCGCGATGATCGGCTGCCTCGTGTCTTTAGGCTGCCCGTGGAGAGCGTTTTTGCGTCTTGGCGGCGGCGATATGACGGCGGTTGCTGGAGTCGTCGGTATTTTGCGGGCATGTGCGCGGGCGTATTTTTCAAAAAGCTCGGCTACGGTCTCACGCACGAGACTAAAACTCAGGCCGCGATAGGCGTTTTGCCGACGGTTATGGGTATTTTGCTGCTTGCTGCGCTTGCGTTTGGACTAAAGCTCGGCGAAAACGGCGCGCTTTTTAGCTCCGCAAAAGGTCCGGGCTCCATGCACGCTCCTATCCTGATCTCGCTTGGTTTTAGCGTCGCCCTGGGCGCGCTAATGCACAAAAGCAAATTTTGCAGCGTAGGGGCGTTTGGCAGGCTTTTTAAAGGTGACTTCTCGATGTTTACGGGGATCATCAGCATCATCGTTTTTGCCAGCATCGTAAATTTAGCGCTTGGACAGTATAAATTTAGCTTTGAAGGCCAGCCTATCGCGCACAACGACGTGCTTTGGAACTTCCTTAGCATGACGCTAGCAGGGCTTTGCTTTAGCCTTAGCGAAGGCTGCCCGGGCAAGCATCTCGTGCAAATGGGCACGGGCAATCTAAGCTCGGTAATCTTCGTCATCGGTATGGCGGCGGGCGCGGCCGTAGCGCATAACTTCTTGCTCGCTAGCTCTCCGAGCGCCATAACGGCTGCGGCTCCGTGGGCGGTGGCGATGGGGTTTGTTTTTGCGGTTTATGTGGGATTTTTTCACAAAAAAGCTGCTTGATTCCCCATAATTTTGCTTTGACTTCGTCTCGCAACCGCTAATCGCTTCGCTGCGGACGAACGGATTTTTAACTTTGCGCAAAGCGCTCGTTACGATACTTCGCTACGAGGAGGCTTTAAAATTTTAAACCCGTTTCGGTTACGTATTTCATATACGCGCCCTCACGGGTTAAAATTTTAAGGCTAAACTACGCCTATTATGTCTTGAATATTTGCCCTGCATCTTACTAAATTTGTAAATTTGACATTTTCGCGGCGCGGGTCTGGGCGAGCAAAGAACGAAATGCCGAATTTTCAAATTTGATTTATATAAAAAGCGAGCTGGAATTTGCAAAATTTGATAGCGATCGGGGAGTAAAAGCGGGCTAAACATCATGGTCTAGCCCGCAAGAAATAAAACTTTTATCTAAAAAGCAGTCAAATTTGCTCAGCGCGCATATCAAAGCCGAGTCAAGTAAATTTAGCCTAAAAGTCCGGCGCCTTTGATCGCTTGGCTGCGCTCTTTTGCGTAGATGCGCTCGCCTCCCACGACGTCGTATTTCCAGATCGGCGCATTAGCCTTAAAGTCCTCTACAAACTCGTTTATCAGGCGCAAGGCGACCTTTCTTTGAGGGCTTACCACGCCTGCGACGTAGGAGCTCTCGTGCACCGGCACGTCTCCGCGAGAATGTGCAAAAAGCACGTATGCGCCCAGATCCTTCGCCTTTTGCTCCCAGCCCGCTAGCCATTTGCGCAGGATCGGCTCGTAGATATCAAAGCTAAGCGCGCTTATGCCGCCTTCCTCGCGCACGATGCCCGTAAACGTGATGAGCGCGCCGCAGTTTTTGTCCTTAAACTCGTCGTACCATGCATTCGTGATCGCTTTGGCGTCGAGGCTTCCTTCAAAAATCTGCATATTAACCTCCGCAAACCGGCGGTAAAATGGAAATTTTATCCCCGTCTTTTAGCGGCGCGTCAAGAGAGCTTGCGATCTCGTCGTTTACGGCGACGGCGCAGATTTTTAGCCACTCTTTAAGCTGCGCGTATTCGCCTAGTTTTTCTTTTACTTCGCTTAAATTTGCCGCTTCTAGCTTTAAATTATGCATCTTTATTGGGCCTAAAAACTCGATTTCTACCATAAATTCGCCTTTGAAATTAAATTTTTTTCTTGATTTTACTTAAAAAAATATTTAGATATACTTACGCCAAATTTTAAACGAAAGAGCCGTAATGAACGAAATATTAAGCAAAATAAAAACGCCCGCCTACGTCTGCGAAGAGGCCAAGGTGCGTGGGAATCTAGAAATTTTAAAACGCGTCAAGGATGAAAGCGGCGCGAAGGTGCTAGTCGCCCTAAAAGGTTTTGCATTTAGCGGCGTGATGGGGCTTGTCGGCGAATATCTAGACGGCGCGACATGCAGCGGCCTGCACGAGGCTAAATTTGCCGCAAAATACGCTCGAGGCGAGATCCATACGTATTCGCCGGCGTTTAAAGACGAGGACATAGATGAGGTGCTAGCGCTCTCAAAACACGTGGTTTTTAACTCCTTTGCGCAGTGGACGAAATTTAAGCAAAAAGCCCTAGCCGCGGGCGTTACCTGCGGGCTTCGAGTAAATCCGGAGCTCTCCGTCGCGCCGACTGACGCTTATAACCCGTGCGGCAGGTATAGCCGTCTAGGCATCACTCGCGCAAATTTCGATGCTCACGCGCTTGATGGCATTACGGGACTGCATTTTCACGCGCTTTGCGAGGAGAGCGCGCAGAGTCTGGAAACCGTGCTCATGGCGTTTGAGGAGAAATTCGGCGAGTTTATCCCGCGTATGAAGTGGGTAAATTTCGGCGGCGGACATCACGTAACAAAAGAGGGCTACGACGTGGATCTGCTCATAAATTTGATCAAAAACTTCCGCGCAAAATACGGCGTCGAGGTCTACATAGAGCCCGGTGAAGCGGTGGGCTGGCAGACGGGATTTTTAGCCGCTTCGGTGCTTGATTTCGTACAAAACGAAAAAACCATAGCGATCCTAGACGTCTCGGCCGAGGCGCATATGCCAGACACCGTGCTGATGCCCTACCGACCGGCGGTGCGAGGCGAGAGCAAGGGCGGTAAATTTAGCTACCGTTTCGGCGGAAATACCTGTCTAGCAGGCGATATCGTGGGGCTTGACGCGGGCGAGCCGGAGTATAAATTCGACGCGCCGCTAAGCGTGAGCGATAAGGTGATATTTGAGGACCAGATCCACTACACGATCGTGAAAAACACGACCTTTAACGGCATAAAGCTGCCTGATTTGCTACTTTTAAAAGAAAACGGCGAGCTTGTAACCGTGCGGGAATTCGGCTTTGAAGAATACGAGAGGCGAAACTAAATTTGATGCCGGGAACTGCGTCCTTTGGGGTGTAAATTTGATATTTTACGGCGCCGTTTGGGCTGTAAATTTATCAAATTTTGCGGAGATCTTTTATTTGACTTGCTCCTGGCGTGCGGGCCTCATAAATCTGCACCTTTTTAGCGCTAAATTTAAAATTTAGCCTATCAGCCGCCGAATTTGTCGCAAATTTAATCCCAAACGAAGTTAAATTTAAGATAAATAAAATCTAGCTTATATAAATGAATTAATATGGCTGATTATAAATTTGCCCCCGATTTTGATAAAAATACGCCGTAACAGCCTAAAAAAGCGGCGTTTCGGCGCTAAGCTTGCATTACGCTATTTTTTGATATAATTTCACGAAAATCCGCGAAATTTAGCTTTTGGCTGGATGCCGAATTACGTGCGGCTTTGAGCGGACAAACAAAAACAAGGGAGATAGCATGACGAGAATTTTGAGTTTGCTTTCGGTTGTCGCCTGTTGGGTCTTCGCTATCGAGGCGAGTCCTAGCACGAACCAATACCAGAGCAATGTCTGGGCTGCCGGTAGAATCGAAAACATCAAGCCTTACGAAGACGGTTTGGGACCGATTTTTACGTTTATTCAGGGTAACGACTACTTCGCTATAGCCGTTTTGTCACTGATTTTAGCCGTGATTGGGGCATTTGCTTTGCATTTTTTGATTATCGGGCCAAAGCATTTTAGCCACGACGGGAACAAAGTCTATGCATTTAGCGTAATAGAGCGCGTCGCTCACGGACTAGCCGCGATCTCGTGGATAGTGCTGGTACCGACCGGTATCATCATGATGTGGGGCGCGGAGCTTGGCGGCGGGGCTTTCGTTAGATTTTGTAAAAACATCCACGGGTTAGCTACTATTATATTTGCGGTATCCGTACTGCCGATGCTGATAGCTTGGACGAAAAGAATGCTACCGACGATCTACGACATCAGATGGATGCTTATTGTAGGCGGGTATCTTTCAAAGGTTAAGCGACCGGTGCCTGCAGGTAAATTTAACGCCGGTCAAAAAGCATGGTACTGGGTTGCTATCCCCGGCGGTATCGTGATGATATTAACCGGCGCAGCGATGTTCTTTTTGGATTTTAAAACGCCTGACGTCGCTACTTGGCTAGGCGTATCGCAAATCGAAGTTTTAAGAGCTTCTGCGCTAATTCACAATGTACTCGGCATAGTTTGCGCCGTATTTTTCCTAGTACACATATATATGGCGGCTATCGCGATACACGGCGCTATCTGGTCGATGGTAACGGGATATAAAGAAGAGGAAGAAGTTTACGTGCTTCACCACTACTGGTATCAGGAACTCATCTCTAAAAACAAAATACCCGTATCTGAATACGAAAAAACTTACGCGAAATTAAAATAATAAAAAAGGAGAAGTTTTTCTCCTTTTTTATTTTAAAGCCTAGGCTGAAATCCGCCTTTTTATACAAAATTTAAAATCTTTTAGATAAAATTCCCCCTAGACTTCAGGTTGAAGAGTAATAAATTTAAGGAAAAATCAATGCAAATCGATTGTAGAAATTTGGCTTGTCCGGAACCCGTCATCAGGACAAAAAATACGCTCGAGAGCCTAAAAGTCGGCGAAAGACTCGAGATTTTAGTAAATTCTATCGCTCCAAAAGAAAACATTAGTCGTTTTTTAAAAAATCAAAACGTCGAATTTAGCGTAGAACAAAACGGCGCCGAGACAAAAATCACCGCCGTTAAGGGCGAAACAAAGCTTGAGCTAGCAAATTTTGACGAATTCGTCTGCGAGATCACTCCAAAGGCCAAAAAAACAGCCCTTTATCTAAATGAAGAGCGCGCCGGTAGCGGCGACGTGGGCGTTAATTTGCTGGCTAAATTTTTAGGAGCGCTTTTGCAGGTAGAAAATAAACCCGAATACGTAATCTGCGTAAATAACGCCGTTAAAATGACTACGAACCGCGCGCATGCGGGCTTTAAACCGCTTAAGGATTTAGAGGCTGCGGGCGTTAAAATTTTAAGCTGCGGCAGCTGCTTGGAGGCGTATAAACTCGTCGGCGATTTAAGCGTCGGAGAGATATCAAATGCCTATGAAATCATGCAAATTTTAACTTCTCACGAGCAAATCAAACTATGATTTACAACGACAAACGTCTAACCAAATTCGTCAAAGCGGCGGGTTGAGCGGCCAAGCTTGACCCGTCGGGTCTACACAAAACTATCGGCGATTTAAATTTAGCTCACCCGAATTTGCTCTCAAACATCGGCACGAACGAGGATGCGAGCGTGTTTAAGATCACGAACGATATCGCGCTCGTGCAGACGCTAGACTTTATCACACCGGTGGTAGACGATCCGTTTATATTCGGCCAGATCGCGGCCGCAAACAGCCTAAGCGACGTGTTTGCGATGGGCGGACGGGTGCTAAACGCGCTAAATATCGTCGGGTTTGACAGTTGCAACCTAAGCGGCGAAATTTTGGGCGAAATTTTGCGCGGCGGACGGGATAAGGTCGCCGAGTGCGGCGGCGTGATCGTAGGCGGACACACGATAGAGACGCAGCAGATGTATTACGGTCTTAGTGTCACGGGCGTCGTTTCGCCAAACTCCTTTTGGTCTAATAACTCCGCGCGCGAGGGCGACGTGCTTATACTCACAAAGCCGCTAGGAACTGGCGTTTTAAGCACGGCAATAAAGGCCGATCTACTAAATTCGGTGCAGATAAAGCAGGCGGTAGAGACGATGCGGCAGCTAAATTTTTATGCCGTGGACGCGCTAAAAGGTATCAACGTAACGGCGGCGACCGACGTTACGGGATTTGGATTTTTAGGACATCTAAGCGAAATGCTAAACGATAAAATCAGCTTTGAAATTTACGCGGGTAACGTACCCGTGATAGCGGTCGCGCGCGAGTTTGCAGATATGGGCATCATCCCCGAGGGCAGCTATAAAAACCGCGAATTTGCGAGTAAATTCGTTAGCGTCGAGGCCGATATCTTGCTTTACGACGCGCAGACTTCAGGCGGATTACTGCTAGCGGTACCGCAAAGCGAGGCAAATTCGGCTCTATCTCGCCTAAAGGACGCCGGTTACGAAAACAGCGCCGTAGTGGGTGCAGCTACGGCAAAGACGGAGTTTGGGATAAATTTGATTTAGCGTTTACGACAAATTTTGTCGGCTTATCCGGTAAGCCTTTAGTTTAAAAATCTAGTTTCTTAAGTCATGTTTAAAACATCGTCAAATATACTCGGCTATCTAGCGCGTAAATCGCAAAAACGGCGCCAAACCGAGCAATCGTTACTTTTATCATTTACTTAAAATTTGCCGCCGCGTATGCCGGTTTTGCATATTTGGCCTAAAAGCCGTCCAAATTCAGCATCAGTTAAAATTTAATTTAAAAATCGTAAATATCTTTGGCGCAAATAGCCCAATAAATGCAAAATAGTTGCCGCATCTAAATAGGCTCAAGCCCCCTTTGGCTAGGCGCGGGACGGTCTTGCTCGCCGCATCAAATTTACATAGCGCTTAAAGTTAAAGCATAAAAACTCTCGTTTAAGTTAAATTTCTGGCTAAAATCGTATAATTACCCGACTTTAATAAAAGGAGAAAATATGAATTTTTTAGAAGCGATGAAATTTCGCCACGCGTGCAAGATTTTTGACGAAAATAAAAAAATCAGCGCGGGCGAGTTTGATTTTATCTTGGAAGCAGGCAGACTAAGCCCGAGTTCTACGGGGCTAGAGCAGTGGGATTTCCTCGTCGTGCAAAATCCGCAACTAAGGCAAAAGATCCGCACCGTCTCGTGGGATCAGCCTCAGATTACGACTTGCTCGCATTTGGTAGTTATCCTGGCTAAGGTAGCAGAGGTTAAAAGTGTCGGTAAATACGTGGAAAAAATGATTGAGCGCCGCGAAGACAAGGCTCCTGATATAATCGGCGACAGGAAGAAGTTTTACGGAGATTTCCTAAGCGGACGTTTCGGCGGCGATGACGAACTAATCTATCACTGGTCGAGCAAGCAGTGCTACATAGCTGCTGCAAATATGATGACGGCCGCAGCTAGCCTAGGCATCGATAGCTGCCCGATCGAGGGCTTTGACGAGGCGGCGCTAAACGGCATCTTGGGTCTTGATACGAGCAAACATCGCGTAGCCATCGTAGTGCCGTTTGGTTACCGCCTAAAGCCTCAACCTAAAAAGTATCGCCGCGAGATAAACGACGTCGTAAAGTGGATTTACTGATTTTACGGCTTTTGGCCGTTAGCGATTTAGTTCGGCGGTCTGCTCGGTAGCGCGCCCGTGATGAGCGTAAATAAAAACTCATCGGCGGACTTCATCGCCCGCGGCGGCCAGATACCGGCTCCTATCCATAGTTTTAAAAACTAAATCTAAAAGCCCGCTAGAGAAGTTTTAAAAACTAAATTTACAAAGTCCGCACGAAAAGCTTTAAGAAACGCTTTAAAAGCTAAATTTACAAAGCCGGCCGTAAAAAACGGCGGGCTTTACTCTTGTTTTACGCTTAGAGCCTAAATTTAATCTTTGCTTTTTTACGTTAATTTATCCTTCGCCTAGCCTTTTATTTTTACAGCCTTATATCTAAATTTACCCGCTAAACTCCGCTTTTTATCGCAGCCTAATCCTACAGCTTAAATTTACCCCTTTTCATTTTTTGCGCATACCGTCGTAAATTTACTATAGCGTTAAATTTAAGCCCGGTTTTTAAATTTATCCCGGTTTAGCCGGTCCTAAATTTATCTCCAAATTCGCTTTTAAATTTTACTTAGGATTTTTTGGCTAGATAAAAATTTATCTATGTTTTATCCCTTGTTTTAGGCTATTTCCGCGGACCCTTTATCCGCTTACTTAAAAATTATAAATAATTACGCTATAATCTCAAACGCAATCCTAACGGATTAATCTTGGCTTA
>NZ_CAJPQR010000017.1 GCF_905372745.1 uncultured Campylobacter sp.
TTCGTCTCGTTGAGTGCGCATCTAGGTGTAAATTTACCCCGTTGGGGTTTGAAACTAGAAAACATTATGCAAGAAAATATCAATATCGGCGAGTGTAAATTTACCCCGTTGGGGTTTGAAACCCTTAGAGCGCGCAAGAATTGCCTACAACGCCAAAGTGTAAATTTACCCCGTTGGGGTTTGAAACTTGTAGCGAGCGAAACAATACTGACAAGCTAGCTTAGTGTAAATTTACCCCGTTGGGGTTTGAAACTTTTGGCAATAAAGTCCAAGATTTGAGTTATTTGCGCGTGTAAATTTACCCCGTTGGGGTTTGAAACTGCAAATTTCAAAACAAAATTTGACCCGCGACGAGTGTAAATTTACCCCGTTGGGGTTTGAAACAAGTGTTTGCCTATGAGGCCGACGCCAAATCGGGGTGTAAATTTACCCCGTTGGGGTTTGAAACTTTTGTACATAAGATTAGGCAACCAAAGCGAAATCGTGTAAATTTACCCCGTTGGGGTTTGAAACGTGGTAAAACTCTTAGAAATCAAAAAGGCGACACGGTGTAAATTTACCCCGTTGGGGTTTGAAACTTGCAGACTCTGCCGGAGGAGACAAGGAAAACATACGGTGTAAATTTACCCCGTTGGGGTTTGAAACAGCGCAGGGGAAAGTTTAACGTATAGGTCGGTGGTGTGTAAATTTACCCCGTTGGGGTTTGAAACAGAGAGCGTCCGACACTGCCTCGGCGGTTAGCTTGGTGTAAATTTACCCCGTTGGGGTTTGAAACTATATCACTAGATCGCGCGGTCAGCTCGCTGCGCACCGTGTAAATTTACCCCGTTGGGGTTTGAAACGCCATTTTTTGCCTTTACCACTTAGGCCTTTTTGTGGTGTAAATTTACCCCGTTGGGGTTTGAAACTAAACATATCGGTATAATCATAGACAGTCCCGCCGGTGTAAATTTACCCCGTTGGGGTTTGAAACGACTCTCAAGCTTTAGATTCTTGATGTTTGAGTTTGTGTAAATTTACCCCGTTAGGGTTTGAAACCGAATAAATTTGACAGATTTATTTTATCGGCAAGGTGCAAATCAGCAAACTACACGCTTCATCCGCCCAAAACCCAAAACCAAAGCCACCGTTTAAGACAACCTATGCGGTCCGCGAAGCCAAGAAATAGTAGCTTAAGCGCGCTTAGGGTAAAATTCGCCCAAATTTTACAAAGGAAAAACGATGGATTTAGAGAAAATTTACAAGGATGCGGGCGCGTTTTTGCAGGGGCATTTTTTGCTTAGCAGCGGCAACCACTCGCAGTTTTATCTGCAAAGCGCCAAGGTGCTCGAGGATCCGCAGTTAGCAGGCGCTTTAGCAGACGAGCTAGCCGCCGTCATCGAAAAATCGGGCGTAGAGTTTGACAGCGTCTGTTCGCCCGCTCTAGGCGGCATTTTGGCCGGCTACGAGCTAGCTCGCGCGGCAAAAAAACGCTTTATCTTTACCGAGCGAGTCGAGCGCGTGATGAGCCTGCGACGAGGCTTTGAGGTAAGGGAAGGCGAGCGATTCGTCGTCTGTGAGGACATCATCACCACGGGCGGCTCGGCGATGGAGGCTGCGCGCGTGATAGAAGGCCTAGGCGGCAAGGTCGTGGCGTTTGCCGCGCTTGCCAATCGCGGCTTTTGCAAGGTCGCAAATTTAGCGGGCAGCGTCGCTAAAGCTAGCGCCAAACTACCCGCCGACAAGCCGTTTTTCGCGCTTGGAAACTTTGAGTTTGAGATTTTTGATCCCGCAAACTGCCCTCTTTGCGCTACGGGAAGCGAGGCGATAAAACCGGGCAGCAGAGGCAACTAATTTTGCCAAATTTCGCGGCTTTATTTTATTTAGTCGCGTAAATTTAGACGGCATTTGCAAGTGTCAAACAAAAAATCAAATCGCCGTGCGGCATCTCGGGCGATAAAATTTAAAGCTCACCGCTGGGTTTCGTATGTTGCGGGCGGAGCGTTCCAAATTTGCATTGCAGTCTTGCGTTTTTAGCGGCAAGTTGGGTTTAGGCAAATTTACGCCCACAAAAGCGCTTCCTAAAATTTATGATTTTAAAAGCGGCGCATAGTTTCGGCAATTTACGGCTTGACAACGATACGGAGCGGGTGATAAATCAATCGCAAGCAGGCCTAGCAAAAACATGCTGGGCGGAAATCACCGATCGTCTCAAACTGCTGCGCGGAAACGAGCCCTAAATTTACCGCATCGAAGCGACGGCGCATAAAAGTAAAATGCTACAACAAAGTAGAGGCGCATAAATTTGGGCGCTAGCAAGCGAATCTGACGCTCAAAAATCCAAAACGAGCGCCCAAAATAAAGCAAAAAAAGGAGTAAATTTGGCGAAACAAAAAGCGCAGCTAGCCACCATCGGCACGCGAGTAAAGGCCTTTATCACCGATCTTTTTTTGATCGGCATGCCGATATATTACCTCACGACTTATGTTTTTTTGGGCGGCAAGGACGAATTTTTGCACAACCAAATAGCGATATTTGCGGCAAATCTCGCAGTCGGTCTTATCTGCTGCGCCTTTTTTGCGATCAAAGCCCAGACGCCCGGTTACCGCTCGCAAAATATCTACCTCATCGACCTACGCAGCGGCCGCAAACTTGGTTTCGCACGCGTTTTGCTACGCTACGCATGCTTTTTGCTTGCAGGCGTGAGCATCGTCGGACTTTGCCTCTGTTTTTTTCGCAAGGACGCGCTAAATTTGCACGATCTACTCACGCACTCGGCCGCCGTCTGTAAAAAAGCCGAGTAAATTTAGCTCGTTTTTATTAGTTCAAATTTGATGCCGAATTTACGTCTAGCAATTTTGCGGTGCGGGTTTTGCATGCTCGCAGCTAAAATTTAATCCGCTCGCCGCCCCGTCAAATTTAAATCTTTAAACCAAATTTCGTTACAATCGCCCCCGATAAGGAAAAATATGCAAAAAATAATGGGATTTACGAGAACGCGGGAAAACGCGGAGAAAAAAGGCGCGCTGATACCTAGCGACTTCACGCATGCGGCCATCATCGGAGAGACCGGCAGCGGCAAGACGACGGCGATGATATATCCGAATTTACTTGACCGCATGCAAAACGGCTATGCGGTGTTTGCTGTGGATTATAAAGGCGGCGAGAGCGCCAAGATCAAGGCTCTAGCGCGCAGAGCGGGCCGCCTAAAAGACGTCGTGAGCGTGGGCGCGAGGCTAGACGCGCCGATAAATCTCATCGCCTCGATGAAGCCGCGGGACTTTAAAAACTGCGTGAAAAAGCCGATGGAATCAAGGGAGAAGTTTTGGGAGGAGTTTGGCTCGAGCATCGCGACGGAGTTTTTTAAGGTGCTAAAGGCGCTTAAAATTTTCGCTAAAAAAATCACGCCGCTAAGCGACTGCTACGGGGACGCCTTTTACGCCGACGTGCGTACGCTCGCACGGGATTTTACATTTGACGTCGCTACGATACTGCGCCTCTCGCAAGATCTGGAAAAGATGCTCGAGTTTAAAGACACGCTGAGCCTCATCTGCGATAATCTCGACTCCTCGACGCTAAATTTTACCCGCGAGACGATAATGATAAACCGCGCGTTTTTAGCGACTGCGGACGAGTTTTTGGATGCGACGAGCCGCTACAAGGACATCGGCGACGAGCGCACGAGGGATGATTTTCGCAACTACTCGATGATGATGTCGCCCTTTCTTGGCCTCATGAACGACGACTCGCTAAACGGCGACGGCGAGGGCGCTGCGGGCGACGCGAGTATCGCAGGGCTGCTAAATAGCGGCAAGATCGTGATATTTAGCGCCGCTAGCTGCGACAAAAGCGCGCTGAGCTTCCTGCTAAACAGCTTTCTGCCCGAGCTTTTAAAGCGCGTAACGATGAAGCAAAAAAGGCCTATTAGCCTATTTCTCGACGAGTCGGCGAAGCTGCTAAGCGAGAACACCGAGCTAAATGAAGAGATCCTGCGCGAGTGCGAGGTGGAGCTGGTGCTGGCGTTTCAAAACGAGTTTTTGCTTAAACGCGCGATCGGCGGCACGGCGTACGAGGCGCTGATGGGCAACCTCACCAACCGCTACTTCATGCGCAACAAAGACGTCGTGAGGCTGGGCGGCAGCGAGGTGGACTGCTCTACGCTGGAGAAATTCGAGTGTGTGCTAGAGGGCGACAAGATCGCGCTGGAGCCGATTTTCATCGACGAGGCGGAGTGTCTGCAAGCGCAACTGGAGTTTGAGCGCGAAAACCGCCTACACGAGCGACTGTTAGGCAAGATCTACGAAAACCGCGTGATAGAGTTTGACGAGGAGATCGTGGACGACGGCAAAATCTGGGTGCGCGACGTGGATACGGGCGAGCGCGAATGCGTGTTTTTTAGCGACGAGGTGCTAAATATCGGCCCGCAAGATATCTATAAACGCCCGCCAAATACCGGCGGTTACAACATCTCGCTTGACGACGGCACGGACGATGCGCAGATAAGCTTTAGGTAAATTTGACGGCGGCTAGCAGGCAGTTGTGAGTTAAATTTGACTGAGCTAGCGAGCAAATTTTAGCGTAAATTTGGGTCAAATTTGAAGTGCGGCGTACATTTGAACAGTGACACAACTTGACGATTTTAACCGCTCGCCGTTTATGTCAAACTTGACGCTCTGTAACGCAAAATACAAATCCAAATTTGCCGTTTTTGTTGCTTTGATTTATGGATAGCAAAAAAGAGAAAATATTTTTTATATAGAGTTTGTGCGGTGGAAAGCTTAACATTTGATCAAGCCGACGAGCTAAGAAGTCAAACAGTTCGTATAATGCTACGGGATACAATCGATTAATAGCAATCAGTATAAACAGTCAAATTTGCTGCCGTTATCCGTATCCAAATTTAGCGAGCAAGCCAGACAAAAACCCGCTCATCGGCAGTCAAATTTAACAAAACGGTTCGTAAATTTAGCCAAAATTTAAAAAGCAAGTTTTGCGGCCAAATTTGTGCCAAGCTTCGGCGCGTTATCTATTTTGTAGGTCGGCATAAATTTAAACGGCAGCGTAATTTAGCGATTTTAATCGTCTGACGTTTGGTCAAATCTGACACGCTGCGGCGTAAAATTGAAATCCGCCCCCAAATTTCATAGAAGAAATTGAGAGAAATTTTATGGTATTTTTATCTGATGTAGAAAAATAGCGGAATTTACTAAAATCTTAGAAAAACGATCAAACTTGCGCTTTTGCAGCTATTAAGGCACCGTTTACTTCGGAAAAAAGATAGGTGCTTAGCTTTGATGCGTTTGTAGCTTTTTAAGTCGCGGCCACGAGCGTAGCGGGATAGAGTTTAGATGCGGTGCTAGGACTACGCGTGAAAACTTATATCAAAATCTTTTAAAATTAATAAGAAAAATCCGCTTAAGTTTAGTTGAATCTTATTTTAAAAACCTCAACTCGGTTTGCTAATCGGCGCTTACAAAATTTAAAAAAATCGCTCAAAAAAGAGGCGGAAAGCTCCGCCAAAGAGTAAAATTATTCGGCTTTAAATCCGCCGCCAAATGCCTTATATACGTCCACGACCGAGTCGATGAGGTTTAAATTTGCCGCGATAACTTGTAGTCTAACCGAGAGTAGGTTGCGCTGCGCGTCGAGTAGCTCCAGATGCCCGGTATAGCCCTCCTCAAACTGATCCTTGGCTAGCTTATAGATTTTTTCTTGCGAGTGCAGGAGTTCTTTGACCTGATTTAGCGTTAGTTTGGCGTTTTTACGGTTGTTTAGCGCGTCTCTAACCTCGCCCAGAGCCTTTTTGATCGCAGCTTCGTAGGCTACGGCCGCGATTTGTTCGTTAGTTTCGGCGATGCGTACATTGTTTTTGGTTCTGCCGTAGTCGAAAATTTTCTGCGCCAAAGAGCCGCCTATACTCCACGTGTTGGCATTGCCGACAAATATATTTTCAAAATCCACGCTAGAAAAACCAAAAAGCCCCGTTAACGAGATGGACGGCAGATAGTCGGCCTTTGCGACGCCGATTAGCGCGTTAGTCGCGTTTAGATCGGCGTAGGCTTTGGCTACGTCGCTCCTGCGCAGCAGTATGTCCGCGCTCACGCCAGCACTCACTTCGGGCTCTTTAGGCAGCATTTTAGCGCTCTGCACGGCTCCGTTTAGGATCTCGTCATTTGATTTGCCTGTTAGTACCGCTACTGACGTTATAGCCTGAGATAGCGAAGTTTGCACCTCTAGTAGGCTTACTTTCGCGCTTTCGACGGCTGCTTTGCTTTGTAGATAGGTCGTCTCGTTTATGCCGCCTAGATCAAGCTGCGTTTTGCGAAGCGCCAGCGTCTCCTCGTAGGTTTTTAGCGTGTCTTTTAGTACGGCTTCGCGCATATTTAGAGCCACGAGCGCTAAGTAGCTTTTAGCCACGCTAGAGCTTATACTAAGGCGCGCGGTGGAGTAGTCGAGCTTGGTCGCGTTTAGGCTGGCTTTAGCCGACTCAATGCTGTTTCTCACCTTGCCCCACAGGTCTATCTCGTAACTTAGGCCTAAATTTACCTCAGAGTTTCGGTAGCGCGTTTGAGGCTGTTTGGTGTAGGTTTCGCCGCTACTTTTTGCTTTTGTGTAGCCGACGTTTAAATTTACGCTAGGAAAAAGATCGGCCTCTGATATGTCCAGACTCGCGGCCGCTTTTTGTAAATTTAAATAAGCCGTGCGGAGGTCGGTGTTTTTCTCTAGCGCGCTAGCTACGAGTGCGTTTAGATTTTCGTCGCCAAACTCCTTCCACCACTCGTCTCTGATGTCGCTAGTTTCAAATTTATACGTAGATTCAAATTTCGTATCGACCTCGGGTATCTCGGGTCGAAACGAGCAGCCTGCTAAAAATAGCGCCGCGGCTAAAGTTAAAATTTTATACATTTTTGATCTCCTGTGCTCGGCTTGGTTTTTTGTCCCAGACTTTGTTGTTTAGCTTTTCTAGCAGATAGTAAAACATCGGTATGAAAAATATCGCTATCGTAGTGGCAGCTATCATACCGCCGACCACGCCCGTGCCTAGAGAGTGGCGAGACGCAGCGCCGGCACCCGTGCTGATAACCATCGGAAAAACGCCCAGGGTAAACGCGAGCGAGGTCATGACGATCGGGCGGAAGCGAAGCCTTGCAGCATTAACGGCCGCGTCAAATACGCTCTTGCCCGCCAGTCTTTCTTGCATCGCAAATTCTACGATAAGGATCGCGTTTTTAGCCGATAGACCGATGAGAAGCAGTAGTCCGATCTGGAAGTAAATGTCGTTTGTTAGCCCTCTAGCCCAAACGGCGACTAGCGAGCCGAAAACCGCGAACGGAACGGCCGTGATAACGGCTAGCGGGATGAGCCAGCGCTCGTACTGCGCCGCTAGGATCAAAAATACGAAAATCATACCGAATATAAACGCCGTCGAGCCCGTGCCTTGCGAGCTAACCTCCTGATACGCCGTGCCCGCCCAGCTGATGGAGTACTCCTCCGTACTTAGCGTCTGCTCGACCACCTCTTGTATCGCTTTTATCGCGTCTCCCGATGTGTAGCCCGGTTTTGGGTCGCCTTGGATCTTAGCCGCCGGGAAAAGGTTAAATCTATCCACGATATCGGGACCCAAAATTCTAGTTAGAGTTGCGACTGAGTTTAGCGGTATCATCTCGCCGCCTTTTGAGCGGACGTAAATTTTACGCAAGTCTTCGGGGTTATTTCTAAATCTATCCTCGCCTCTGGCATAGACGCGGTATGATTTGCCAAACAGACTAAAGTCGTTGATATAGTAAGAGCCGAAAGTCGAGCCTATCGCGCTAAAAATTTCGCTCTCGCTCACGCCGAACATCTGGGCTTTTTGCCTATCGACGTCGATTTTAAACTGGCGGTAATTAGTCTCTAGCGTCGAGCGCACGCTGGTTAGATCAGGGCGAGCGTTTGCGGCTGCGACTACTTTTTTTACATCCTCTTCGATCTGCGCGTAGCTTTTGCCGCTTTTATTTTGTAGATACATCTCAAAGCCGCCCGTCATCGATAGGCCCATGATAGGCGGAACGTTTACGACGAAGCTCATCGACTCCTTCGAGCCCCAAAGCATACCGTTAAAAGGCCTCGTTAGCGCGTCTGCTTGGCTATCCGGCGTTTTTCTCTGGCTCCAGTCTTTTAGCTTGACGAAGCTGATGGCCGAGTTTTCTCTAAGCGCGCCCGCGATCATATCGTATCCGGCAAAACCCATCGTAAATTCGACGTTTGGATTGCTTAGAATCATGTTGCTAATAGCTTTTACCTCTTCTTTGGTTTTTAGCATATTGCTTGACGGCGGTAGCGAAGTGATAACCATCAGCGCGCCCTTATCCTCGGACGGTACGAGGCCGCTAGGGACTTTCTTAAACAGCTCGTAAGTCGCAAAACCCATGACGCCTATCAAAATAAGGCTGATGATAACGTGACGCAGCACTGTCGCCACGCCTGCGCTAAAAATTTTCGTACTCCAGTCGAAAAAGTCGTTAAATTTCTGCACAAACCAAAACGGCTTGCTCTCTTGTTTTTTTAGCATAACGCCGCAAAGCGCAGGAGTAAGCGTAAGCGCGACAAATCCCGAGATACAAACCGAAGTAACCAGCGTGAGCGCGAACTGGCGCTGGATCACGCCGACAAAGCCCTCCATAAAAGAAACTGGGATAAAAACGGCCGAGAGAACGAGTACGATCGAGATGACGGGCGTTTGCACCTCCTCCATCGCTTTATATGTCGCTTCTTTGACGGTGATGTCTTTTTCCTCGTGTAAAATTCTCTCCACGTTTTCGATAACGATGATGGCGTCGTCCACGACGATACCGATAGCAAGGATGAGCGCAAAAAGCGTGATCAAATTTATACTAAATCCCATCGCGTATAGTCCGCCAAAGGTGCCGATGATGGACACGGGAACGGCTAGCATCGGGATCACGGTCGCACGGAAGCTCTTTAAAAACATATACATAACGATGATAACTAAGATCATCGCCTCGATGAAGGTTTTTACGACTTCGTGGATAGAGACTTCGATAAATTCGGTCGGATTATATGCGATCGTGTGCGTAAATCCCTCGGGGAAATTTTTACTTAGCTCGTCAAGCTTTGCGTTTACCGCTTGCGCCGTGGCTAGGGCGTTAGCGTCGTTTTGCATAAATATTAAAAGCGGGATGGCGTCTTGGCCGTTTAGCATCGAGTCTGATGCGTAGCTAGCCGCTCCTAGCTCCACTGTCGCTACGTCTTTTAGCTTTAGCACCGCTCCGTCGGCGCTTTTGATTACTATATCGCCAAACTGCGCGGCATTTTTGAGACGGCCGTCCGAGCGAACGGAATAAACGTAAGGATTATCCCCGTCTGAGGGCTGCTCGCCTATTTTACCGGCGGCGTATTGGCTGTTTTGGATTTTTACCTGAGCGATGACGTCGCTAGGGGTTAGCTTGTAGTAGGCTAGTTTGTCCGGTTTTAGCCAAATTCTCATCGAGTACTCTTTACTACCGATTAGCGCCGTGTCGCCCACGCCGTTAACCCTTTTGATCTCGTCTGCGATGTTTAAATTTACGTAGTTATATAGCTCGACTAAGTCCATGTTTGAGCTCGTAAAGCCGACTACTTCTAGGATTGAGCCACTGCGTTCGCGCACGGTCACGCCCATGTTTTGCACCTCTTGAGGCAACCTTGAGAGCGCGGCCTGGACGCGGTTGTTTACGTCGATCGTGGCTTGTTTGGATGATGTGCCGATTTTAAAATAAACGTTGATATTTAGCGAGCCGCTCGAGCTTGAGGTGCTTTGCATATAGAGCATGTTTTCTACGCCGTTTATCTGATCCTCGATCGCGCTGGCTACGGAGTCGGAGATAGTTTGGGCGTCGGCGCCCGTGTAGACGGCGCTAACGGAAATTTGAGGCGGGGTTAGCTTGGGATACTCCTCGATAGGAAGCCCCTTTATCGCCATCGCGCCCGCGATAACTATGATTATAGATACGACGGTGGCAAATATCGGGCGGTCAATGAAAAATTTAGAAAACATTATTTAGCCTTTTCTTGCTCGTTTTTAGGCTCTAAATTTATGCCTTTACCAAAGCTTTCGGTTAGGTCCTTATCTATCTCGACGGGCGCGCCAACGCCGATTTTTAGGAAGTTGTTTAAGATAATCTTATCGCCTTCGTTTAGTCCCTCGCTAACGACTGCGGCGTCTTTGGTTTGGTAGGTGATTTTTACGTCCTTAGAGGCTACTTTACCGTCCTCTACGACTAGCACGTAGGTCTTGACGTCGGTTTGCTGGAGCGCTACTTGAGGGATTTTAAAGCCGTCTTTTTGGTAAAATCCGCCCATCGTCACGTGGCCGAACATGCCAGGTAGTAGCTTGCCTTCGTCGTTGTTAAATTCGGCCTTGGCTAAAACTGTGCCCATATTCGTATTTACGACGTTATCGATGAAATTTACCTTGCCGTTAAACTCTCCAGGACCGACTTTTAGTACGGCGTCCGAGTTTGTTTGCGCCCATAGGCCGCTTTCTTGCATTTTGACGCGGTTTAGATTATCTACGTCGGAGATGTGAAAGTGCGCCTCGATCGGATTGATTTTGGTTAGGCGTACTAGCTGGGTCGTGTTTGCTACGACTAGTGAGCCCACGTCTACTAGGTTATCGCCCAAAACGCCGTCAAAAGGCGCAGCGATACTCGTGTAGCCTAGGTCGATTTTGGCGTTTTTGGCGCTTGCTCTAGCGCTTAGTAAATTTGCGTTTGCTATTTCAAGCGCCGAAACGGCCGCATCATACTCTTTTTGCGAAACGGCGTTTTTCTTATATAAATTTGAGATTCTGTTAAATTCGGTTTGAGCGTTTTTTAAATTTGCGTTTGCTACGCCGATAGCGGCTTCAAGCGCGTCGTAGCTGGCTTGGTATTTTTCGGGATCTATCAAAAACAGCTTGTCGCCGGCTTTTACGTTGTCGCCGGGTTTAAAAAACTGCTTAATTATCGTGCCGCTTACTTTTGGAAATACGATTACGTCTTGCAGGCTCGTTAGGGTCGCGGTGTAATCAAAGCTGATCGGCACGTCTGATTTTTTAGCTACGAATACATCGACCTTTGACGGCGGCATTTGCCGTTGTTGCCCGGCCATGCTTTTTTTATCGTTACCATCAAAGCATGCCGTAAAAAGCAACGACGCCAATAACAAAACAGAGATATTTTTAAAATTTCTCATAAATTTGCCTTTATTTTTTAGATTTTATACGAAATTTAACTTGTAATACTTTTTACAAATAAAATCGGCTATTTTACTCTTATTTAAATGAAAAGTCAAATTTTTGAGGGGCGAATTTAGCGTTTTTTTACGCCGTGCAAAAACATATCTATACGTGTTTTTACGTGCTCTTCGCGCTCTTCTGCGCTTAGCGTTATGTCCTCGTTTAGCAAAATAGCATTATAATGATAAGGCTCTCTAACGACTGCGGCAAACGCCTTGGCCGCGACGTAAGGAGAGATACATGGATTTAGTTGGACTCTTATGTCTTCACGCTCGAAAAAATCTATTAAAATTTTATCGATTTTGCTTAAAATTTGATCCAAAAACTCTTTACCTAAAAGGCCGTCGTTTTTCGCGCCCTCGCTCATCATAACTCTTGAAATTAGCGTCGTTTCTTTGTCGCAGATTATGTCGAAAAATATCATCGCAAATTTGGTTAAAAAATCATCCAGTTTATGCGATAAATTTAGATCGATTTTTTCGTCTATCTGCATTCTAAAGTCGTCAAATCCACGCTCTACGATAGCGCGAAAAAGCCCTTCTTTGTTTTCAAAAAATTTGTAGATGCTCGCCAGCGACCCGCCGCTTTTTTTGATTATATCCGTTAGACTCGTGTTTTCATAGCCTTTTTCGAGGAAAATTTCCATACCGGCTTGGATAAATTTTTCTTTTCTTTCGGCGCTTCTTTGCGTGATTTTCCCGTTCATTGCATACCTTTAAAAATTAAAATTATAATTTAAGGATTATACAATAAAAATATGATTTTTAGTCCCTCGGGTATGCAAAAATAGTCTCCCTGACGACGTTAATTTTCTCTTTTTCGTCTGCGGCATAGGCGCGTATAGTTATCTTTGCATTTGCGTTTTTACCGGGTCTAGCGGCATTTTTAGGAGCCGTTAATACGACTACGATTTTCTTCTTTTCGCCTGCGTTTAAGGCAATGTTACTTTTTGGGCGTTTTATTTTGATATCGGCATCGTTTACGCTAACGTCAAAGTAAAACTCGTGCGCGTGCGCGTCGGTGTTTTCAAACAAAAACACGTAAGCGTTTTCGATCTGGCCGTCTTTATTTATCTTATATAGCTCGCTCGTGCGGTTGATGTTTAACAGCATGTTTTCTTTTTTGGCGCTCATTAGCGCTAGCGCGGTCGCGGCGATAGCGATGGCGGCGCAGTAGCCGACGGTTTTAAAGCGCAAATACCGCACCTTTTGCTTGGTTTTTAGCGAATTTGAGCTAGTCCAACTAATTAGACTAGGCAAATTTAGCCCCGACATCGTTTTCGTGCACGCATCGACGCACTCCAGGCAGTTTATGCACTCTAGCTGCATGCCTTTTCTGATGTCGATGTGCGTCGGGCAAATTTTCACGCAGGCTTCGCAGCCGGTGCACTCGTTTTGCGGCTCAGGAGGCTTTTTCCACAGTTTGGTTTGTCCCTCAAAAATTTTACCGCCCCGTGCCTCGTCGTAAATGACCTGCATGCTGTCGTTATCTATCATCACGGACTGCACTCTAGCGTACGGACAGACGTAAATGCAAAAATTTTCGCCCAAAAATGCTACGTCAAATATCAAAAATGCCGCGATAACGATCCAAGCCCCGAGTAAAATTTTATGTTCGGCCGGGTCTAAAATTTGAACTAAAAAATCCTGCGGCGGGACGAAAAACCAGAGAAAATTCGCCGCCGCGACAAAGGCTAAAACGCTCCAGATCGCGATTGCTAGCGCATTTTTGACGCCGCCCTCGGCCTGCGTTTGCTTATTTGAAACGCTCTTGCGGATCTTTAAAATTTTAGTTTGTATAAGGTCGCGGTAAATCACGCGAAATATCGTCTGCGGGCAGCTCCAGCCGCACCAGACGCGGCCGCCTAGATTCGTCATAAAAAAAATAATGAGCACGAAAGGCATCAAAAACAGCTCTTGAACGTTAAATTTGGCAAAAAATAGATGCAGCTCGCTACGCTCGAAGCTTAAAAGAAAAAATTGATTTCCGCCAATGGTTATAAAAGGTAAAACGAGCGCGGTACAGGTGATCAGGATGTAGGCGATATAGCGTTTGCTGGCAAATTTGAAATATTTTTTATACTCTTCTTTAGTCATTATTCATCCTGATTACAAAGTAGTGATAATTTTTGATAAATTATAGAGTTAATGCTATTAAACGCATATTAAAATTGCTATTACGCCACTTTTATGATGTATAATTTCATAAATTCTTTAAAGGAGATGTTATGAAAAAAATTTCTAGAAGAAATTTCATCAAAACCGGCCTCGCGGCGGCCGCTGTTGGTGCGCTAAATTTGCAAGCGGCACAAGATGACGAGATAAAATGGGACGCGGAATACGACGTCTTGGTGGTAGGTAGCGGCCTTAGCGCAAACGTCGCGGGTATCGTAGCAGCCGAGGGTGGGCTTGGTGTAGCGCTACTAGAAAAGATGTCGCGAATGGGCGGCAACTCCGTCGTTTCTCAGCTTGATTTTGCCTGCGTGGGCTCCGAACAACAGGAAAAGGCCGGCATCAAAGACTCTATCGAGCTTTTCGTAAAAGATCTAAACAAAGCAGGCAAGGGCTTTAACTACATAGAGCAGTCGTACAGGATCGCTGAGAACTCAAAAAGAGCGTATGAATTCGTCAAAGCAAGAGGCGTGCAATACGCCGAAAAGCTAAAGCATCTTGGCGGGCATAGCGTGGCAAGAAGTCTAGAGACCGTAGGCGGAGGCGGAGCGTGCGTACAGGCGCTAAATTCGCACTTTGAGAGCAAAGGCGGCAAGACGCTAAAGCGCGTAAAGGTCGATGAAATCGTGCTGGATAAAAATGGCGCGGCGATAGGGCTAAAGGTGAGAGAGGGGTATAAATTTGACAAAGACCTAGCCGACGACGACGCGCAAAACGCATCCGGAGACGTTAAATTTTATAAAGCTAAAAAGGCCGTGATCTTTGCAAGCGGCGGATTTTCGGCAGATAAAGCCTTTAAGGCAGCGCAAAACCCAAGACTCGCTCTAGCCTCCACGCCGTCAAATCCGGGCGCAACGGCCGGCGCACTAAAAACGATGATAAGAGCGGGCGCGATGCTGGTGCAGGTTAGTCTGGGACGCTATTCGTTTGGTATTCCGACGGAGGATTTGATATTTGCTATTGCGGTCGACGGCAAAAACTCAAAGAGATTTATGAACGAAGACGGCGATAGACAGACTTTGTCCGATAATATTTTAGAAAATATGCAAAAAAATGAAAGCGATCTGTTCCCGACTATAATCTTTGACGCAACTGGATTTGCTTCCAGCCACGATCCAAAGAGGCTGCAAAAATTTATAGAAACGGGCAAGATGAAAAAATTTGAGAGCTTAGACGAGCTGGCGGCGGACTTTAAGCTAAATGCGCAAATTTTAAAAGAGGAAATAAAGCGGTATAACGAAAACGTCGCTGCCAAAACCGATACCGATTTTAAAAAAGATTTAACCAAGGTTACTCCGATAGAAAAGGCTCCGTTTTACGCGATACTTGGAGCTCCTGGCATCAGCTATACTCCAGGCGGCGTGAGGGTAAATTTAAACTTTGAGGTCCTTAATATAAACGATAACAAGCCTATTAAAAATTTATACGCCGTAGGCGAGGCTACGGGCGGAGTGCACGGATATACGAGGCTTACTAGCTGCTCGACGCCCGATTGTATCAGCTCGGCGATGATAGCGGCGGAGCATATCCTAAAGGGCTAAATTTAAAACCCCGGACGGCTGGCAAAGCTTAAATTTATCAAATTTAAACTATAATCGCCGTCTATTTTAAATGAAAGGTGGTGAGGACGTTGCCTGGTATTAAGGTACATCCTAACGAGTCTTTTGACGAAGCTTACAGAAAGTTCAAAAAGCAAACCGACAGGAACCTTGTCGTGACTGAAGTTCGCGCAAGACGCTTTTTCGAGCCTATGACCGAGATCCGCAAAAAACAAAAAATCGCGGCTCGCAAGAAAATGCTTAAACGTCTATATATGCTTAGACGCTACGAGTCAAAGCTCTAACCAAAAGGGTCGCTTCGGCGGCCTTTTCTTTTTTCAAACTCCCGTTTAACTCGCATCAAAGCCAAAATTTGCCATAATCTACGCCAAATTTAACGATCAAAGGAAAAATATGTCCAAAGTGCCCGTGAGCGAGGCCGCGGAAATCTTAGGCGTAACCAAAGAAGCCGTCTACAACCGCATTCGTCGCGGCACGCTAAAGACCTTTGAAAAAGACGGCGTAAAATACGTGGTTCTGGACGGCTACGAGTCCGGTACTGCGGCAAATTTAGCGCCAAATCAGCCGCCAAAAACATCTACTGAAAAATTGGCCAAAAGCGCGAAATCAAGAAAATCAAAGACGGGCGAATTTGACGTGAATGAATTTCTACTCTCGCAAATTAGCGAACTAAAAGAACAAAATCAAAATTTGCAAACCGACAAAGAGAGGCTTTTTCGCGAAAAAGAGCAAATTTTGCTAAATAATAAAACAGAAATCGCTCAAATTTACCGCGAGCGCGACGAGAAAATTAGAAATTTTTTAAATTTACTCGAGCGTCCGCTTTTGGCTCGCCAAAACGGCGAGTACGCGGCTCCGATCGACGTCGAATTTGTCGAGAGCGAGCCTAAAAGTGAGGGCAAATGGACGAGCCTAGCCGAGTTTTTAAAATCGCAAAATTTAAGCGGCAAAAGCCTTAAAAAAACGCAAAATAAAATCATAAAAAACATCGGAAAATCAAAATTTATCAAATTTAAAAAAGGCGTGATAATGGTAAAAAGCAAGAAAATTTCAAAGGAGCTAGATAAAAAATGAGAGTTTTTAAACATATCAAAAAAGTAGCCAGCTACGCTGCGGTAGGCGGCTTTGGCGCGGTGATAGCGGCTGGGCTGGCAGGATGCGGCAGCGATAACGGCGGAGCAAATAACAATGACGGTAGCGCGCTAAAAGAAGCGGCGCAAAAAACGGGAGCCTTCGTCATCATCGAAGAAACCGCGCCCGGCAAATATAAAGTTCTAGAAGAGTATCCGAGCAGCGAAACGCGCGTCGTGCTAAAGGACATCAACGGCACCGAGCGCGTGCTAAGCAAAGAGGAGATGGATAAGCTAATCGCCGAAGAAAATGCCAAAATCGACGCCGGAACGTCGAATCTAACCGGCTCAAACGCTCAAAACGCGCAGCTAAGCAGCGGCGGTATGAGCCTTGGCGAGACGCTTCTAGCCTCGGCTGCGGGCGCGATCATCGGCAGCTGGATAGGCAACAAACTCTTTAACAATCCCGGCTATCAGTCGCAGCGCCAAAGCGCGTATAAAAACCCAAGCGCGTATTCAAGGAGCGTAGATAGCTTTAACAAAGCCAAAGCTGCTAGCTCGGCTAGTAAACCAAGCGGCGGAAAAAGCGGATTTTTCGGCGGTTCAAGCTCAAGCTCAAGTTCAAGTTTCGGAGGATAAAATGATAAATTTAAAAAAAATCGAACCGCTAAATAGCGAATTTTTAGGCGAGATCGGCTTTACGTGGCACACCGATCCAGACGGCAGCGACTACGTAGCAGACGAGCTAGTCGAGGTTAGCGAGGCGCAGGCAGAGGCGTACTACAACGCCGCAAACGAGCTATACGATATGTTCGTCGCAGCCGCCCAACACGTCATCGATAACAACCTCTACCACGAGGTCGGCATCCCGTTTAACCTCGTAGATCTCGTGCGCGAAAGCTGGGAAAACGACGTGCATTGGCACCTCTACGGCAGATTTGACCTAGCCGGCGGGCTAGACGGAAAGCCGATAAAACTCATCGAATTTAACGCCGACACCCCGACGGCCGTGTTTGAGACGGCGATCATCCAGTGGGCGGCGCTTAAATTTAATCGCATGGACGAGAGTGCGCAGTTTAACGACCTTTATGACGCGTTAAAGCAAAATTTTAGGCGCCTGGTGACGTTAGATGAGGAGACCGAGAGCTTTAGCGAGCACTACGAGGGTTGGAAAATTTTATTTAGCTCGGTTGCGGGTAGTAGCGAGGACGAGCAGACCGTGAAGCTATTGCAATACATCGCCGAGGAGGCGGGCTTTCACACGGCGTTTGCTTACGTCCACGAGGTCGTGTTTAACGACGAGGAGGGCGTGTTTTTTGACGGAGAAAACTACGAGTACTGGTTCAAGCTCGTGCCGTGGGAGGACATCGCCGTAGAGGAAGGCGAGCTAGCCATCATCCTAAAAAACATCGTCCAAAATCAAAAAGCCATCATCCTAAATCCCGCATACACGCTGCTTTTTCAAAGCAAAGGGATACTAAAAATTTTATGGGATCTATATCCAAATCACCCGCTTTTACTGCAAGCTAGCGACAAGCCGATCGCGGGCAAAAAGTGCGTGAAAAAGCCGGTTTTCGGGCGCGAGGGCGCAAACGTGAGCGTGATAGAGGCCGACGGCAGCATTAGCTCGCAAAACGGCGGCGACTACGGAGCAAACCGCGCTATCTATCAGGAATTTTACGAATTTAACAAAGACGCCGCCAACAACAGCTATCAAGCGGGAGTGTTTTTCGCCTACGAGGCGTGCGCGCTGGGATACCGCAGAGGCGGCGAAATTTTAGATAACTACTCCAAATTCGTGGGTCATTTTATCAAATAAGGACGCAAAATGAAAATAGTCTGCCTCGATGCCGCGACGCTTGGAAGCGACGTAAATTTAGACGTTTTTGGGCAGTTTGGCGAGTTTGTTAGCTTTGAGACGACCGCTGCGGCCGAGCGCATAGAGCGGCTAAAGGGCGCGGACGTCGTCATCACGAACAAGGTCGTCATCGACAAAGAGACGATTGATGCGTCAAATTTAAAGCTAATCTGCATAAGCGCGACGGGAATGAACAACGTCGATCTCGCCTACGCTGCAGTAAAAGGCATCGCGGTAAAAAACGTCGCCGGCTACTCGACGGCTAGCGTCGTGCAGCATACGTTTGCTTGCCTTTTTGCGCTGACAAATCGCATCAAATTTTACGATAACTACGCGCAAAGCGGCGAGTGGGCGAAAAGCGAAATTTTTACGAATTTAGACCGTAGTATCGGCGAGATAGCGAGCAAAAGCTTCGGCGTCATAGGCCTTGGCGAGATCGGCAGAGGCGTGGCGCGCATCGCGGCGGCTTTTGGCGCGAACGTAAGCTACTACTCCACTAGCGGCGCAAACGCAAACGCAGAGTTTAAAAGGCTAAATTTAGACGAGCTCTTAAGCGGCTGCGACATCGTGAGTATCCACGCTGGGCTAAATGAAAAAACGCGAAATTTGATCGGCGAGCGGGAGTTAAATTTGATGAAAGAGGGCGCCATACTGATGAACTTCGGACGCGGCGGCATCGTGGACGAAAACGCCGTAGCCCGCGCGATAGACGGGCGAAATTTGCGCTTTGCCGCCGATGTGCTAGAGACCGAGCCTATGCGCGCGGATCATCCGCTGCTTCGTATCAAAAACAAGGAAAATTTGATACTTACTCCGCACGTAGCTTGGGCGAGTTTTGAGGCTAGGCAGCGGCTAGTAGCGATGATTGCGGAAAATATAAAAGAATTTTTGAAAGGATAAAAATGGCAACTGAGCATAGTTTTGATATAAGCGCGGCGGTCGATATGATGGAGGTCAAAAACGCGCTGGAGACGGCAAAAAAAGAGATCGCGGCGAGATATGATTTTAAGGGGCTTGCGGCCGAGGTGGAGCTAAACGAAAAGGAAAAAATCATTACGCTTCTTAGCTCTAGCGACAACAAAATCGACGCGCTAAAAGACATCGTGATCTCAAAGCTCATCAAGCGAAATATCCCGCCGGTAGCCGTGACTGAAAGCAAACGCGAGAGCGCTAGCGGCGGAAATATCAAGGCGACGCTAAAGCTAAACGACACCCTAGATAGCGAAAACGCGAAAAAAATCACCAAAGCGATCAAGGACGCAAAGCTAAAAGTAACTGCGGCAATCCGCGGCGAAGAGGTGCGCGTAAGCGGCAAAAGTATCGACGATTTGCAAGAGTGCATAAGGCTTGTAAAGGGGTTAAATTTGGAGTTACCGATAAGTTTTAAAAATTTGAAGTAAATTTAATGGATAATTTTAAAAAGTTAATCCAAGAAAAAAATAGCGCCATAAAGGAGTATGGCGATTTTATTAAAACGCTTAAAAATAAAGAGTGCGACAAGGACGTCTCGGGACTAATCGGTCTGTTAAAAGATAGACTGGCTAAATTTGAAAACCTTAGCTGCGATAATTATTCGCAAACGGCTGCGGATATAGACGAGCTAAACGACAGAATTTATCGCCAGGTAAATTTGCTTGCGAATTTGGATAAATTAAGCCGCGATTCGGACGTTTACAAAAAATATAACGAAGTATATAATCAAAAGCGTATCAAGCTTTTCGTCTCGGAGCAAATTTGCCGCGTGAAAAAATACTATCAGATTCTAATCGCGCTTTTGGGGCTGATTCCATTTATAATATATTTTATCTTCTCGCAAAATGTCGGATTTTTCTCGGTATCCGGCAGCGATAGCATCTTTTCGTTACTTAGCGCGCTAGCGATATCGGGTTTTGGTTTATTTGTTATTTTATATATATTTCCTGCTTTGCATTTGGTTTTGATCGTTTCTTACGACGGCGGCGAAAAAAACGAAACGCCTTTTTACGCGATTTATCTGATAGCTACGCTTGCGGGCATAGCATTTGTCGGTGCAGGATATTTTTGCCCGAGCGCGGTAGATTTTTTAAATTCTTATTTCCTGTTGATTATAGCGGCGATATAGTCATATTTTGCCTACTTTGTAGCTTTAAAAACAGTAAATTTGACATTCCTCTTGCATTTTTTATGATATCGCACGGATTTTTATCCTTCGCGACTCCGTTTACGGTAGCGCTGCTTGTCTACGTCCGCGTAAGCGAGGATGGATTTACCACCGCTTTTTTGATGCTTTTTATGGCATTTTTCGCCGTTTTGTTTAGTGCGCTTATAACGTCTAAGGATATAGATGATTTTAAGATAATTTTTTGGTCTTTGATAATCATAAATTTAGTCATCGTCGCGGTTATGAGCGGTAAAATCGTCCAAGTAGCCGATCTGGGAAATATAAACTACAAAATGCTATCGCTCAAAAAAGACGCCTTAAACGCTTTGCCAGAAAGCGTTTGCCAAAATAATCAAAACGGCTGTATCGGCGCGGGCGCAAAGGACGGCTGCTACGCAAAACAAAAGGCGCAAATCGTCTCGTACAATAAACAAAAAGCCGAGCTAGCCGTAAAAGACGGCAACGAGACGTATATTTTTAGCGGAGTAAACGACGAGATAAAATTTATAGACGCTAACGGCACAGATATAGGCGTTGCTTTTAGCGATGAGGTCGTTTTTGAAAACTCGGTTTTAACGTACGATAAAAACGGCAATCGTAGCGGCCTGCTCGAGGCAAGCGCCGTAAATATCTCTCCCGTCTGCAAAACGTACGCTTGGAAGCAAGACGACTCCGTAAAGCTCTACAATGTCAAAGTCCTATCGGCTCTGGGTAAATTTTACTATCTGCAGACTAAAAGCGGAGAGAAATTTGAGCTGGACTCAAGCCTGATAATCTCGAAACAAAAGGCGGGCGACACGCGCTAAGCTCGGTAAATTATCTAGCCGCGGCTACCCAAAACCGTTATGTTAAATCCTAAGCAAGCTGTAACTTGGCGGCGAATTTTGCGCAAAGCAAACAACATCAAGGATATGCAGGTAGATTTTTGCTTCAAAATAGGGGCTGAAATTTTAAATTTTACGCCCGATTTTGATAAAACTTCGGCAAATTCAGCCCTTTTCAAGGCGAGATTAATAAAATTTTAGATATCCTTACGAACATAAATTTGGATTTACGGGAGAAAATTAATTATGGGTTTTAAGAATATTATAGAAAAATTTGCGGTTAATTACGCCCATAATACCATGCAAAAATCTCTTTATAACGGCCTAAATATCGACATCCTAGATAAAAAATACGTAAAAATGCCGCGCGAAAATACCGAGTATATGCTTTACGCTCACGTGCCTTTTTGCCACACGTTTTGTCCGTATTGCTCATTTCACAAGTATCATTACGAGCAGGAACTGGCTAAAATTTATTTTGAAAATTTAAGGCAAGAGATGCGGCAGGTTAAGGCCGCAGGCTTTGATTTCGGCTCGCTTTACGTCGGCGGAGGCACGACGCTCATAAACGAACCCGAGCTTGAAAAAACGCTCGTACTGGCTAAAGAGCTCTTTAGTATCAAAGACGTGTCCTGCGAGAGCGATCCAAACCACATCCAGCCCGAAAATTTAAAGAGATTTCAAGGACTCATCGACCGCCTAAGCGTGGGCGTACAAAGCTTTGACGACGAGACGCTAAAACGCGTAGCCAGATACGAGAAATTCGGCTCTAGCGAGGCGTTGCAAGAAAAGCTGAAAAAGGCTCTTGGCGTGCTGCCGGTTATGAGCCTTGATCTTATCTTTAACCTTCCTAATCAAACCAAAGAGCAACTGCTAAACGACATCAAAATCGCAAAATCCATAGCTCCCGAGCAGATCACGTTTTATCCGCTGATGAAGTCGCCCCTTACGCGCGATGCGATCGCAAAGTCGCTAGGCGTCGCAGATAGCGACAACGAGCGCGAATTTTACGAAATCATCTGCGAGAGCTTTAGCGACTATCATCAAAGCAACGCTTGGGCATTTGGCCGAGATAGCGCGAATTTGCGCGACGAATACGTCGGCAGCCACCACGAGTACGTGGGCGTGGGTAGCGGCGCGTTTAGCTTTTTAAACGGCGAGCTGGTTATCAACGCCTTTAATCTGCTCGACTACGGCCGCCGCGTCAAAAGCGGCGAAAGTCCAGTTATCGCAAAATGCGGCTTTACGAAAAAAGAGCGGCTAAAGTATATCTTCCTCACCGAGCTGTTTGACGGCGGCGTAAATATCGCCAAATACGACGAATTTAACGGCGCGAATATCAAAAAAGAGCTATTTGCGGAGCTAAATTTACTAAAGCTGGTCGGCGCTATCTACGAAGAGGGCGGCCGTATCGTGCCGACGGGATTTGGCAGGTATCTTTGCCTCGTGCTCATGCGCGATTTTTACGCGGGCATGGATAAGGTGCGCGCGATATTTAAAGACGACGCGAAGATAAAGCGCAGTAAAATTTTGCGCATAATGAGCGAAGAGACGCATGCTGATTTTGAGGACGCTCTCATCTCGCCTAGAGCCGCGGTGTAATTAGCAAACCCCGTAAATTCGGCTAAATTTAACCAAGCCTGCGCGAAATTAAGCGTTAAATTTACTCTTTTTAGCAGGATTTGCTCGACCCGCGTCCGCTAAAGGCGCGCTAAAGTGCTTTAAATTTAGCCCTGCGTAGTCAAAAACATCGAAACGAATTTACAAAAAGGAAAAATATGCAGCTTCAAGATTTGCTTGGCAGACCGATCCATTCTAAAGAGGTCAAAGAGTTTTTAGCGCGGTGTGGCTTGCCGAGTAACCCGACTCCAAATTACGATTCTTACGGTAATTTGTTTTGGGTGAGGGCAACTAATGATGAAAAAGGGGTTTATAGCGTATTTACTGGCTACGTAAGATATGCGGATATGTACGGAGAGCCCATCGGCAGTTACAATAAAGAAAAAGACCAGCTGATTTTGCACGAGATTAGCGTCTATCCCGAAAAAGCGGGCGGAAATTCGGCCGTAGATTTGCCTTTTGGATTAAATTTAGGCGACGATAAAAAGACCGTCGAGGAAAAAATAGGCAAGAAGCTCACGGGTAAATGCAAAACGGATTACGGGTTTGGCTACGACGCTTTCTTTGAGGAATTTCGTTTGATAGTAGCATTAAATTTTGACGAGAGGCTGAGCTGGATTAGGTTGTTTAAATTGGAATTGCACGAAAAAGAGCGCGCCCGCCTAAAAGCGCATCTGCGGTCGCAAAATAAAAACATAGACCCAAGCCGCATCCCCGAGATCCAAGCGCTTGGCGCCAAAACGCCTATGGCGGCGTGGCGCAAACGTATGGCTGAGGGCGATGATATGTTTTGCGAGCAGAGTATCGCGGCCGTAGAGGCGGCTCTGGCTAGCTACGCGCAAACTCTGTGCGAAGCTACGCAAAAGAAAAGCGCCTCAGCCGTCTATAGCCGCACCGCAAAGCTCGTAAAAGCCCTAAATAAAATCAACGACAAATACGGCCTTATAGAGACCGTGGATCGAGAGGAGCTGTGGGAGTGGATAGACGCGCTCGTGCGTAAAACGGGGCTAGAGTTAGGCGAGGACGTAGACATAACCGAGGAGTGGCGCGAGTGGTAGATAAAGGGGCTCGTAAAGGAGACCAAAAAGCCTTTGCCAGAGCGAGGCTAGGCGGCGGCATAGGGCTAGCGAGGCCGACGCCATCGACGACTACGCCTAGACGGAGGAAATAACGCGCCGCAAAGCGCAAGACGAATGGCAAGATTCGCAAGATATCCGCAGATATCCGCCCAAAATTCAGACAAATACAACGTAGCATCCGCCTTTTTTGATGTTAAGGAAATGCTCTTTAGCGTTGCGCGCAGGCATTACGAGGCGGCCTTATGAGCTAGCTATGTTTGAGCTATTGGACGGCTACGCGGCCTTCATATACTCGCGAACTTCCCTGCAAAGGCCAAAATCAAGTCCTCGAAGCAGACGCGGATACAGCCTGCTTTATTACTTTTGGCGATTAGCGCCGATGAAATCCTCTGCACGGGCGGCATGCACGGCGCGCGGGACATCCTAGCCTTTGCCTTAGGACGGTAAATTTACCGTCGTTTCTACGGCGCCAAACCTCTTACGCGGCGCTTAAAAATACTATAAAAAGTAAGAAGCCCAATATAGCCTCGCGCGGCGGATAAACGCATAAATTTGAACACCCTAAATTTACGCAGCGCGATATAAATTTGCTAAAATCCCGCGAAATTTGATTAAATTTGCAGGATTTGGCGTAGCTGCGCCGTCAAATTCACGCTGTTATTGTAGGCTGCGTAAACGGATTTAAATTTAACCTCAAATCTACCCGCCGCCCAAGCTTGTTTAAATTTAATTTATGCTAAATTTCGCCCCGAAAGCGACCTTGCGGGCGCAAATTTTACCAAAGGCGAAGCGGTGGATACGGATAAATTTTTAAGCGAAATTTGGGGCGCTCTTAAGCTATTTTTAGACCCCAAAACGCAAATTCTCGCAGACGAGCGAAGCCTCGCTGTTTTACTCGCGGCGGATGCGGAGAATTTCGATAGATTTATGGCGCTAAAGGAGTTTAGGGATATCCTGCATGCGCTTGGGTTAAAGGCCGACATATACAGCCTCCAGTGCGCTCAGCTAGGCGCGATAAACGCTCTAAAATCCGCAAAAATCTCAAAATCAAAGCTTCTGGCCGCCTTAGAAATCCTGCAAACCGAAAACATAATCTCTGCCGCGCATTTTAGCAGGCTTGCCGCATTTGTGCGTTCTCTTAGTGCGGATCTGCCGCCACAAAACGAGCAAGGGGGTGCAAATTTTAAAAAATCGGACGTCTTTCACCAAAAAATAGACGCGCTAAACGATATCTGCGAGCGAATTTTATCGCTAAACCCGGGCGAGAACGTCGCAAAATCGGCTGAAAAAGCGCGCCAAAAAGCGCATGAGCTCGAGTTTAACGTCGCGGTTACGGGCGTCATAAACGCGGGCAAATCAACCCTGCTAAACGCGCTGCTAGGCAAGAAAATCCTAGGTGCTTCAAACGTGCCCGAGACGGTAAATTTGACCGTGCTAAAGTATGCGTCCGAGCCTTTTGCAAGGGTAAATTTTTGGAGCGAGGCGGAGCTAAAAGAGCTTGGTATAGCGCAAGATAAAGATGATGAAATAGCCCAAATTTACGGCGGCGCGGGCGTTAAATTTGAGAGCGAAACGGCGCAAAATTTAAACAGCAAATTTAACGCGGACGGCGATACTTCGGAAGCTAAATTTGAGAGCCTTAGCGCGAGCGAGATTTGCTCCGAACCGCCGGCTAGCAAGACCGTCAAAACGGACGAGATCAAGCGCTACACCTCGGCGGACTCAAAATACGCTAAATTCGTAAAAAGCGTCGAGCTTTACGAAAATTTGGAGCTTTTAAAGGATAACGTGCGCATCATCGACACGCCGGGCATCGACGACGCGGTGGCTGCGCGCGAGGAGCTGGTGCGGCGATTTATGCGGGAGTGCGACCTGATGGTGCACCTGATGAACGTCTCGCAAAGCGCCACGCAAAAGGATCTGGACTTCATCGTCTCAAGCCTGCAAAACTCGCACGCCGTGAGGCTCGCCGTGCTGCTCACGCACGCGGACGTGCTAAAAGAAGGCGAGCTAAACGAGGTCGCTGCCTACGCCAAAAAGAGCGTCGAGGAGCGCACGCGGGGGCTCGGTATCGAGGCTAAGTTTTTCGCCGTGAGCGCCAAAAACTACTTTGAGGGCGGGCAAAACAGCGGCGTCGAGGAGTTTAAGGAGTATCTTTACGAGACGCTTTTTGGTCAAAATAGCCAAAAATCGCGCCTTGGCATCGAGGCGTATAAAAAGGAGCTAGGGCGCGTATGCATGCAGTTTGCTACGGATACGCAAAGCGAGATTTTAAAGCTAGCGGGCTCAAATTTGAGCTTGTCGCAAAGGCTTGCCGAGCTAAATGAGCAAAAAGCTGCGCTAGCTAGCCGCCTAGAGGACGTGAGAGACGCGGTAAAAGAGGGGCTGGAGCGCCTAGATACGGCCAAAACCGCGGCTAGCTACGAGCTTGGTCTAAGGTCGCTAGCGCAAACGCTAAAGCAGCGCGTCGCGGATGACGTAAACTACGCGGCCTCTAAAAAACAAAAGATCGATCCGCAGCGTCTAGCCCGCATCGCGCAAACTACGATCAAAGACGGCGTTGCCGCCTTGATGCGTCAAAATCGCAACGAAATCGTGCGGCAAATCACCGCGTGCACGCAAAATATCGTGCTAAAATTCGGCGAATTTGAGGGTAAAACGGCGGCTGCCGAGGTCTTTAGCATAAACGATTATCTAAACTCAAAAGGGATAAGCTTAGAGTGCGTCCAGGTTGCGGATGCGGTGGCTAGCGCGGCAAACTCGGGCGCGCAAGCCGTATCCGAGGCTGCCAAAGTAGCCGCGGAGGAGTTTTTGGGCGCCCAGAGGATCAAAAATTTCGTTTTCGAGCTTAGCGAATTTGAAAAAAGCGAGTTTAAAAAGCAGATCGAAGCCGCGCTAAAAGATAAAGAAAAGGCACTCGCAATCAGCGAAGAAGCCCTAAAAATCGAGCTTGCCCAGCTAGCGAAAACTAGCGGGCGAGACTCGCGCGAGCTAGAGCGACTAAACTCGCAAAGCGAGGCGATAAATGCTATAAATTTGGAGCTGCAAAGTGTTTGAGGAGTTTATAAACGCGTATAAAACGAGGTATTTTAAGATATTTTCGGACGATTTTCACGGGCGATTTAGGCGGCTGCAAAACGAGCTAACCGAGCCTAAATTTCACCCGAGCGCCGAGCTAAAACAGGAGCTAAATAAGCTCGATCTATTTTTATCCGGCCCGCTTACGGTCGCTATAGTCGGGCAGTTTTCTAGCGGCAAATCGACGTTTTTAAACGCGCTTTTGGGTAGCGAGATCTTGCCATCGGGCCTAACGCCCGTGACCTCAAAGCCCACTTTTATCAGATATGGCGCCGCGCCAGCTCTTAGCGTGCTTTACGAAAACGGCAAGCAGCTGTATCTGGGCGTCGAGGAGATCGGGCGCTTCGTCGATCAGCGCGTGTTTGGCGATGATGTTAACAGGCTTTGCGTTTACACGCCATCTGAGATTTTAAAGTCGGTAAATTTCGTCGATACGCCGGGGCTAAACTCGCTCTCAAAGGCCGATACCGCCGTCACGCACGAAGTGCTAAAAGACGTCGCGGGCGTCATCTGGCTAAGCCTCGCCGACAATGCCGCGCGCGCTAGCGAAGCCGCGCAGATCGAGGAATTTTTGGCTGGCGGGGGCAAAACGGCGATCTGCTTGCTAAATCAAAAAGATAAGCTAAGCAAGGACGAGCTTGAGAGGCTCAAAACTCACGCGCAAACGACTTACGGGCGATTTTTCGAGCGCATTATCGCAGTTTCCGCCAAACAGGCCGTAAAAGCCCAAGCCGCGGGCGATGCGGCGCTTTTAGCAGAGTCAAATTTTAGCGAGGTGATAGGCGCGGTCCGCGAGCTTTTTGGCGGAGAAGAGATAAAAGAAAAGTTCGTGCGCGAAAAGTGCTCTAGGCTGGTTGCCGTAAATGCCGAACAGCACGAGCAAATCGCTAAAATTTACGAAAAAGCCGGCGAGATAATCGCTAAATTTGACGCCGAGCTGGAGTCAAATTTAAAAGCCGTGCAAGAAAATTTTAAACCGAAAATCGAGCTGGCCTTTAACGAGCTAAAGCACGTCGCAAAGCTCGTTGCAGACGAGATCCTAGCCAGCCTAAAAAGCGAGAAAAAGTATAAATACTCGCTGCGAAAAACGCTGCTAAAGGGCGAGTATTTTGAAGCTAATTCGTATGAGGCGGTGGATTTTGACAGCGACGAGGTGTTTTCAAAACTTATCTACAACGACGTGAATTTCGCCAAATTTTTTAGGACGTATAAGCGGGGTTTAAGCGCGCTGCAAGAGGAGATCGGCGCGGCGCTGGATGAAATTTATGCTCGGCTGGAGCGCGAATTTATGATTTATAAATCCGAATTCGAAAACGCGCAAAAAGAGGATGAAACGCACTCCGATACCCTGTTTGCCGACGTTAGGACGTATGCGGGGCAGGTGTATAGGACGTTTTTGCGAGACTATGAGACGGCGAAATTTAAAGGGCTGCAAAAAACGGCGCTGTTTTTTGAAAAGCTAAACCTCAAAGTCGCCGCAAACTACGAAAACGCCGTCAAGATTGCCGTGTATTTCCTAAAAGAAAAGATCGCGGGCTCTATGCGCGCGCACGAGCAAAACGGCTTTGCGCTCTTTATCCCGAGCTTTGACGAGGTGCAAGACCGCGTTTTGACGTCGCTAAATTTATATGAATTTGAAAATGAGATGCTGGGAAACGCGTCCTTTTTAAATAAAATTTTATCGGCGTTAAAGGGCGAATTTGCGCAGATAAAGGATGAAAAACTAGCCAAGATCGCGGCTCTATCGGCAGGATACGAGAAGCTAAAGGATGAAATTTTAAAAGCGGGCGAGGGGATTGGTGGGTATAGCTAAAATTATTGAAATAATGGACTACTGCACCATTCATCAAAATGTCTGCATTTTTGCCTAATATTTTCTATACCGATATTTTTAGCTATGGCGGTCCCATGCAACACTTTTCTGTATTGTGGTAAATTTAGAATTTCGACCAATCTATGAGATGGGCTGGTATTAGGAGAATTGTTAATTTCTTCTGGGTTTGGATACTCATTAACTATTTTTGATAAAGAGCTTATTAAAGCCGCTTTTTTATTCCAGCCGGGATCTGCTTTTACTATTTCATTTATATCACTAAAAAGTAAGCTTTCAAATTCATGCGGTTGTATATACGGGAAAAATCTATTATTAGAAAAAATTGAATTTATATCGTCTTTAAATTTTTCCTCCAAATGTTTAACTTTTTTATATATATCCGGGATTGCGTTTAGTTGATTGCGGCCAGGGAAATTTGTATCAAGAGCATAGTAGTCAAACATAGTGGTTACATACGGATTATCTTGTCTTCTTAAAAGATTAAGAACTTCTTGCTTGATTTTACTATAAGACAAACCGCCTCCTTTATGTACTTTATCGTTGCATATGGAGGTTTTTGAACAAAACGGCGTAATATAAATATCCTTTTGCTCGAAGTTAAAATGTGGAATAAATACGTCCTTTATAAATTTCTCTTCGGTTTGACCCTCGCATATTATATATACTCTTCTCATGGCCTACCGCCTATTAGGTTACTTTTCCAAATTTCTCCCATCGTATAGTCTTGTAGCCAATCGCCCAACTCTTCCTCTTTTAAGCGCCTAAAAACCGTTTCTTTATTTTTTCTATCTACTACTATAATATCCTCTGGAGTAAAATAGTTTATAAGTTCTACTGACTGAGATGAGATAATTATTTGCTTTCTTTCGGCAACTCTTTTAATGAGTGCGCTTAGAATATTTATCGCAAAAGGATGAAGCCCCAGTTCAGGTTCATCTATGATAATAGTATCTGGCATTAGCTCAAAAGGCTGTAATAAAAGAGTGGCTAAGCATATAAAGCGTAATGTTCCATCTGAAAGCATATGAGCTTTAAATGGAGTATCCGGATCTGATTTATCGTACCATTCAAGTTGAATATAATCAGAATCCCTAAGAATGAATCCACCAAAGAAAGGCGCTACATCTTGTATAGTCGAAACTATTTTTTCATAGTAGTCTAAATAATCATCCTTTAATCTTTTTAAATATGCGGAAATGTTTTGGGCATTTGCTTTAAATATTATATTGTCGTTAGCTTGGCATACGCCCTTTATGGGTGATGTTTCTCCTGTATCGTGAAAGTGATATAATTTCCAAGTTTGAATACCATTTAAAGAATATCGAGCTACGCTTTGTGATTTTGCATATGTTTCTGCTTGAGACAGATTGCTTTCAAAAATATTTTCTCCTATGGTATAGTTGTAATTAGCAAATTTAACATGTTCTCGTTTAATTAGTAACTGGTTATTTTGTGTGGGTATTAACATAACATCATAGCCATTGGGTCCAAATTTAAAGTCAAGCAATATTTGATTTGTAATTTTTCTTCCAAAGTATAAAAAACTATCGGGCCCTTTATCTTGGGTATGCTCTTGGAGACGCTTATATAGCATGTAGTTAACCATTTTAAAAACAGAGATAAAATTACTTTTACCGACCCCATTTGCACCTATTAATATATTGATATTCTTTAACTCAAAATCCCTTAATGATTTTATGGATTTATAACCTTCTATAGTAATTTTATCTATTTGCATTTTTGTATCCAGCCTATAATTTTTTGGATTATATTGCAATGAAACTGTCTAATACCTAAAACCCGACCTTTTTATCCTCGCCGAAATTTGAGCTCATCTCGCGTTTGATTTCGCTTTCAAAATCGCCCATCGTAAATATCCCGTCCTCGCGCACGGCGACTTTTAGCGCGGTATTTTTGAGCGCGAGCATGATTTGAGCGCCGCTTAGCTCAAATTTAGCCAGCTGTTTGACGTCGAAATTTTCCTCAAAGCTCGCATTTTCGGGTAGCACTTTGCGCCAGATCGCAAGGCGAGCGGCGAGGTCGGGCTTTTTAAACTCGATCTTATAATCAAACCTGCGAGAAAACGCGATATCTAGGCTTTGCAAGAAGTTCGTCGTAGCTATGAGCACGCCCTCGAAGCGCTCGATTTGCTCCAAAAATATATTTTGCATTTGATTGTGCATCTTGTCCGCGCCGCTACCGCCCTCGACGCGCGTGCTTAGAAACTGATCGGCTTCGTTTAGCAGTAGAACGGGCTCGCTCTTGCTTTTGACGCAGATTTCTTTGTAGGTGTCGAAAATTTTACGCACGTTTTGCTCGCTCTCGCCGACGTATTTGCTTAAAATTTTAGAGCAGTCAAAGCTAAGAACCTGCTTTTTTAGACTCTTTGCGAGGCTTAGCGCGCTCATGGTCTTGCCCGTACCCGGCGGTCCGTAAAAGATGATTTTGGCGTCCACGTTTTTGCGCGACTTGATCCCCCAGCTAGATAGACGCGCCAGCACGCGGCGATCTACTTGCTTTAGGATCGCATCTAGCAGCTCTTTTACCTTGACGTCCAGCACGACGTCGTTTATGTCGGTCGACGGCTCGATAAGCTCAAAGATCTCCTGCTCTTTTACGAGAGTTTCTAGTGCTAGTTTTTTGCTTTTGCTCTCGGTTTTTGGGTGCATTACGCTTTGTAAAATTTCGTCGGTTATGTAAAACGTCCTGCTAAAGCCGCCGTAAGCGTTTAGCGACTCGTCGTAGTCGATGAGGCCGTTTTCGATTAGTTTTGAGCCCTCGTCTAACAGAGCGCGGTTTTTTATGCGTTCGAATTCGTCCGCGCTCAAAATCCCCACAAGCGCGTTTAGATCGCGGTTTGCGTCCGTTTCGCCGACGTATTCTTCCTTTAAAAGCGCGAGGAAAATAAGCTGTTCTTTGTCGTTTAGCGAGTTATCTTTGAAAATTTGCTCGACGGAAATCGAAATTTTGCTTAAATTTAGCCGTTTTTCGATGATGGCTTCTAGCTCTTTCACGTCTTTTTCGAGGCGGTTTTTGGCGTCGCTTGATACGTTTTTGCTAAAAAACGAGAGCTTGCCGTAAAGCTCCACACGCAAAAACTGATCTTTTAGATAATCGAGGTGATCGGCGTAGGGCGCGACTGCAGGTAGCGTGAGCCCAAACTCGCCCTCTTCTAAAATTTTTAGAAAAAGCGGCGAGAGCGAGATCTCGCTGTGAAGCAGGCCGAGCAGATTTGAGCCAGAGCCGTCTGCGTTAGGGTTTTTAAATATAGAAAAGCCCTGCACGATCCAGCCGCTTTCCAGTAGATTTTTTACGTCTGCAAGGCCTGCTAGAAATTTATACTCCTCGCTGCCAAAAACAGCACAAAGTACGTCGTAGACGCTACTTTGCGGAGTGCCTTCGACGTAGCCTTTGCTTAGATGGCGTAAAATTTTCGCCTCGTTTTGGCTGCATTTTATGAGCGAGGAAATTTTAGAATTTTGCTCTCCGCCGATAAACTCTATCAAAAACCGCACTAAATTTCACCCCTTATTTGATCCTTTAAAACGCGCTTTAACACCTTGCCCGTCGCATTTTTAGGTAGTTCGTCTTTAAAATAAATCGTCTTTGGAATTTTAAAATTCGCCAAGTGTTTTTTTAGATGAGCACGGATATCTTTTTCGTCCAGGCTCATATTTTCTTTAAACTGGATAAAGGCCGTGACTTCTTCGTCCGCGTGCTCGTCTCTGACGCCGATAACGGCGGCGGCTTCGACTTGGGGCAATTTAAACAGCACCTCCTCGATCTCGCGCGGGTAGATGTTGATACCCTTTGAGATGATGAGGTCTTTTTTGCGGTCGACGATAAAGATATAGCCCTCTTCGTCGATCTTGACTAGGTCGCCCGTGCGTAGCCAGCCGTTTACGATCGTTTCGTCGGTGGCGTCTGGCATGTTTAGGTAGCCTTGCATCACGCAGTCGCCTTTTACGATTAGCTCGCCCACTTCGCCTGCGGGCAGCTCCATCATCTCGTCGTTTATGCATTTTACTTCGTAGCCCGGTAGCGGTAAGCCGACGCTTGAGATTTTTTGTTTTTGTAGCGTGTTTGCCGATACGATAGGCGAGCATTCGCTAAGGCCGTAGCCCTCTATCAGTACCGCGCGCGGAAATTTAACGCGAAAATCCGCGATAGTCTGCTCGGCCAAAGGCGCTCCGCCACTAATAAAAATCCTAATGCAGTTAAACCAGCGAAAATACCACGGGATTTTTGCCTTGCCGATAGCCGTATAGATCGCGGGTACGCCTAAAAATACGGTCGCGCGTTTGAGCAGGACCTGTTTTAGGACGTTTGAAAACGGGAAAATGGACTTTACCAAAATAAGCGAACACGCCGAAAATATCGGCAGTAACACCATCGCCGTGAGAGTAAAGCTGTGAAACATCGGCAAAAACACGGCAAATCTATCCTTCATGCGTACGTGAAAGACCTCGTGCGCGCCCTGGACGTTTGAGATGAGGTTGCGGTAGCTGATCATCGCGCCCTTTGGCTTGCCCGTGGTGCCTGAGGTGTAGATGATGTGGGCTAGGTCATTAAGCTTCGGTCGGTCGGTCAAATTTAGCTCTATACGGCAGTTTAGCGCGTGAGCGTAGGCGATATTGTTTTCGTCAAATTCAGTCCTATCGCCGATCCAGATAATCTTTTTGATCGCCGTTTTGCTCTCTAGCCCGCGTATCTCTTTGGCTAGCTCGGCCGAAGCAAAGAGAAATTTCGCCCCGCAGTCGTTTATGATGTACTCGAATTCTTCGTATTTTAAAAAGGTATTTATTGGCACGGCCACGGCGCCTAGCAGCGTGATGGCAAAGTAGCTAGCGATAAACTCGGTCGAGTTGTTTACGATCATCGCGACGCGGTCGCCCTTTTTCACGCCCATGCCTTGTAAAAATGCAGCCAGCGTAAATGCGTTTGCGCGTAGCTGATTGTAGCTCATCTTGCCCGTTTCGGTGTAGATCGCGATACCGCTGCCGTTTTTATCGACCGCGGCGTTTAGCATATCCTCGAAATTTTCGTAAGGGTAGTTCATGGCCGCGCCTTAAAATTTATATTTCACATTCAAATTTATCGCCTGAGCGTTACCGTGCTCAAATTTGCCGTTTGGATAAAGCCCCGACGCGTTTGAGTAGTAGTTTACGTCGCACTCTTTTCTGTCTTGGTAGAAGTAGCTAGCTCCCAGCTCCAAAGCGTCCGTAAATTTGTAGTTAAAGCCCGCTGCGTAGATGACGGCTTTGGTATCCGGTAGGTCAAAGCCCGTAGTGTCGGCCCTAGAGGCTGCCTCGTCAAACGTAACTGCACCCATTAGGCGGAGCTTATCCGTAGCGTCGTGCGCTACGCCGATGCGGTAGGCGTTGCTGTCCTTCCAGTCGCGCTTTTTGGACGCGTCAAATGCCGCAAAAAACGGGTTGCGATAGTGTGCGGCCGAGGCGCCTGGGTAGTTGAAGTCAAGCTCTTTCCACGCAGACCAATAGGTTCGCTCAAAGTCAAATAACAGCGTCGTTTTTGCGATTTTGTACGATAGGGCTAAATTTAGGCTCGCTGGTAGCGGTACGGATAGCTTTGCGCTGCCGCTATACGAGCCGCTCGGAAACGCTCCCCTCGGGTGCGCCGGTGCACTGATGTCGGTGTCACCTTTTAGATTCATATTTACTTTTGAGCGGTAGGTGGCCGCTAGGCTCAAATTTGAAGTAGGTTTATAGGTGATTGCCGCGTTGTAGCCGAAATTTATGCGGTCGCCTTTGATATCCTGCGAGGCGGGTAGGGGGCCTGAGACCTCCTGTACAGCCTCTCCTCTAGCGTAAACGGCGCGCAGGCCAAAGCCTAACGCGATGTTATCGGTTAGCGCGTAGGCAACGCTAGGGTTTACCTCGATCACCTTTAGATCGAATTTTTTAGAGGTGGCTTTAGGTAGTCTTTCATCCCATCTCATCGACATTCCCGCAGGCACGACGACTGATAGACCAAAGCGCCAGTCGTCAAACTGCGGCGTTACGAAGTGAAAGGTAGGCACAAGCGCGTTCGCTCTTTTGGAGGTGAGTTTGTCGCCGTTATAGTGCCTATACTTCGTCTTTGACATGCGCAGGTAGGTTAGCGAGCTTTCTAGATAATGTCCGCCGTCCAAAAATATCATATTTGCAGGGTTATTATAGGCTGCGTCTGGGCCGAAGCTCGTCGCGACGTTTGAGTTTAAAAGCGCGATGCTATCGCCGCTTTGCTCCGGGATTTTAAAGCCCGCCGCATTTAGGCAGCAGCAAGCCGCGAGGCAAACGCCGATATATTTTCTCATTTATTCTCCTTTAAAGTTTCTTAAAATTTTTATCTCGTCCGCCCAGATGTTCTCGTCGATCGTCTCTAAAACTAGCGGGATATCGTCCGTGCGGGGGTCGTTTATGATATTTTCAAATGTTTTTAAGCCCAAAAAGCCCTTGCCTAGGCTCTCGTGGCGATCCTTTTTGCTGGCTAGGTCAAATTTCGTATCGTTTATATGCATGCCCCGCAGCATCTCGTGCCCGACTATCTCGTCAAATTCGCTCATCACGCGCCGGTAGTCGTCTCTGATATCGTATCCTGCGGCAAAGGTATGACAGGTATCCAGGCATACGCCGATCCTGCTTTTATCGGTACAGCGTTTGATGATGTAAGCTAGGTGTTCAAATTTAAAGCCCAAATTTGAGCCTTGGCCAGCGGTGTTTTCGATGACTAGCTTTACGTTTTGGCTGTTTTCTAGTAGGAAATTTACGGAATTTGCGATATTTTCTAGGCAAATTTCGGGCGAAATCTCGTTTAGATACGAGCCCGGGTGAAAATTTATCATCTCAAGTCCGAGCGCCTCTACGCGGTAAATTTCGTCCAAAAAGGCGTTAATGGACTTTTGACGCTGCTCGGGGCTTGGATGGCCTAAATTTATAAGGTAGCCGTTATGCGGCAAAACGTGCCTGGGCTCGATGCCGGCTGATTTTAAATTTTGCTTAAATTTGGAGATATTTTCCTGGGAAAGCGGCTTGGTCTCCCATTGGCGCTGGTTTTTGACGAACATCGCAAAGGCATTCGCGCCGATATTTGCCGCATTTAGCGGAGCGTTTTCTACGCCGTCCGCGATGCTGACGTGCGCGCCGATAAATTTCATTGAAGCTCTTTTATGATGATTTTTATGCGGTTTTTAGCGTCGAAAAAGCTGATATTTTTACCGCAAACTTCGTATTTTATTGAATATTTACTTATATCTTGTATAAAACCGCACGAATTTGTCATTACATTTATGCCGTCATACAGCGGCTTGCGCTCCAAAATTTCCGCGAAAAAGTCGTCGTATCTCTCCTCTAAAAAGAACTTTTTGTTAAATTCTTTTTTCTCAAAACACGCGCCGTTCATGCAAATTTTGTCGTTTATTTTTAGATTTACCGTATTTACGCCCGAGCTGTAAATTTGCAAATTTAGCTGATTTACGTTTTTGTGCAGGAAGCCCACGTCGTTGATTTTTAGCGGCGGAGTGAGGATGGTGACGGTAAATTTGTCTGATGATTTTTGGCTTTGTAGCGCGGCACAGCCGCCAAGCGCTAGGCACGCAAGCGCACTCAAAGCAAATTTAGAAAATTTTTTCATAATTTTTTATCCTTAATTTAAGCTGTTTTTTATTATCTTTAATGTAAAATCCCATTTCCGCTAATTTGTGGCCCCTTCGTCTAGCGGTTAGGACATCGCCCTTTCACGGCGGTAACACGAGTTCGAGTCTCGTAGGGGTCACCACTTTATTTTAAATTTCACAAAAGATTTTAATTTTATCCGCTTATCGCTTAAACGCCCTTTATTTAAGATAATTTTTTAAATTTGGTTTTTCTAAAAATTTATCCGCAGAGCCGTTTGCGGCGTATTTTACAAAATAAAATTTCATCGCGGCAAATTTAACCGCTGCCAAATAAACCAAAATCCGTCAAATTTAACCGCTGCCAAATAAACCAAAATCCGTCAAATTTATCACCTCAAAATGCAAATATTCGTGCGCCAAAATCGTCAAATTTGATCCCCAAATGCCCGCGCCCGCTCGCTCAATCAAATTTAAACCCGTTTTGGCTATAATTGCGCCCTAATTTATAAAAAAGGAAAAAAATGTTTGATTGGATTTTTTCGCCCGAGGCGTGGCTGTCGCTCGTGACGCTAACGGGGCTTGAGATCGTGCTTGGTATCGATAACATCATATTTATCGCGATTTTGGTCGGCAAGCTCCCGCCCGAGCAGCGCGACAAAGGCCGCATTTTAGGGCTTTCGCTCGCGATGCTAACGAGGATTGCGCTTTTGCTTTCGCTATTTTGGATTATGAAGCTTACCAAACCGCTATTTAGCGTGTTTGACTTTACGATCACGGGGCGCGATTTGGTGCTGATTTTGGGAGGACTTTTCCTCATCGGTAAGTCCACGCTCGAGATCCACTCAAGCGTTAGCGGCGAGCACGAGGAGCACTCGGCGAGCAAGGGGCATGCGAGTTTTTGGGTCGTTATCGCCGAGATCGCCGTGCTTGACATCGTCTTTTCGCTCGATAGCGTCATCACCGCGGTGGGTATGGCAAACCACATCGAGATCATGATCCTAGCCGTGATACTTGCCGTGGGCGTGATGATGTTCGCGTCTAAGGGCATCTCAAATTTCGTCGATAACAACCCGACGATCAAAATTCTCGCGCTTGCGTTTTTGATCCTGATCGGCTTTACGCTTGTGGGCGAGGGGCTTGGTATGCACGTGCCTAAGGGCTACGTTTACTTTGCGATGGCGTTTTCTCTGGGCGTGGAGCTCGTCAATATCTACGCTCGCAAAAAGTCGGCAAAACGCGCGCAAGAGGCTCAAAAGTAAATTTGAGCCTTTAAATTTGCTTTTATGCGTGTAGGGCGGCAAATTTAACGCTTCGGCTTTTTGAGGCGTCAAATTTAAACGGGGCGAATTTGAGCGGTAAATTTAAAAAGCAAAGGAGCTAGCGTGGACGTAAAAGGCGAATTTTTAGAGATTTTGGAGGGACTTAGGAGCCAAAAGCTAGCGGCGTTTTCGCAAAAACTCATCAAAAGCCCCGAAATTTTAGGCGTAAAAACTCCCGAGCTAAGACGCCTGGCAAAGCAAAATTTCGCTCGGCTAAATTTAGAACAGATCGCTGCTTATGAGCCGTTTTTTCACGAGGAGTTTATGCTAAAGGGCTTTTTGATAATGCTCATAAAAGACGACGAAGCTAAATTTAAGCTAGCTAGCGAGTTTATCAAAACGATGCCAAACTGGGCGGTGACGGACGGCTTTGAGCCTAAATTTACCGAGGCGCGCTACGTGGATGCGCTACTAAAGCAGGCTCTAGGCTCAAATTTAGAATACGAAAAGCGCTTTTTCTACGTTTATTTTATGCGCAATTTTGGGGCGCTTTCGCTCGAGCGGTTTTTTGAAATTTGCGCCGAGGAAAAGGACGAGCGATACTACGTGCAAATGGCGGCGGCTTGGTGTTTGGCCGAGGTTTTTATCAAATTTGACGGCGCGGGGCAGCAGCTGCTAGAGAGCGGGCGACTGAGTAAATTTACCCACAACAAAACGATCTCAAAGATCCGCGACAGCTACCGCGTGCCAAAAGACGTAAAAGACGCGCTTTTGGAGCTCAAAATCAAGTGAATCTCACAAAAGAACCCATAAACAAGCTCGTGCTGCGCCTAGCCGCGCCCGCGGGCGTCGCGATGAGTTTTAACACGCTTTACAACGTGACGGGCGTATTTTTTGCCGCGCGCATCTCGACGCAGGCGCTGGCGGGCTTTTCGATGAGTTTTTTGCTCTACATCAGCGTCGTTGGCGTGGGGCTTGGCTTTGGTTCGGCGCTAACGGCGCTTGTGGGCAACGCGCTTGGCGGAGGCAAGGACCGGCTAGCTAAAATTTATGCCGCAAAGGGCGTATTTTTCGTGCTTCTTTGCGCGCTTTTTATGGGGCTTTCGGGCTTTATCTTCACTCCGCATTTGCTTAAAATTTTAGGCGCGAACGAGGAGTTTTTACGCGAAGCCATGGCATATAACCGCGTGATATTTCTTGCTTCGCCGTTTTTCTTACTCATAAAATCGCTAAACGGCGTGCTGGTAGCCGCTGGCGACACGAAAAGTCTGCGAAACTGGCTTTTTGCGGGACTTTTTATAAATTTGGGCTTTTGCTTTTTTTACGTGGATTTTTGCGGCCTGGGTATCGGCGGGATAGCGCTGGCGACGGCTTCGGTGCAGCTTCTTGGTTCGCTATTTTTAGGCGTCAAAGTCGCAAAAACGGGCATGATAAATTTTTTAAATTTACGCTCGTTTGCGCCCGAGCTTGCCATCTACAGCAAAATTTTAGCCCAAGCCTTGCCAGCGTGCCTAAACTACCTCTCGATGTCGCTTGGCGGGCTCGTTCTCATACACTTTATCAGCCGTTACGGCACGCATGCGGTCGCAGGTTATGGCCTAGCTCTTCGCATCGAGCAGATCGTCATGCTGCCCACGACTGGCATCGCATTGGCGGTTCTTGGTATCGTGTCGCAAAACTTCGGCGCGCGCGAATATGCCAGAGTGCGCGGCTGCTACGCCTATGCGGTCAAATTTTTAGCGGTTTACTGCATTTTTGCGGCGGCTTTTTGCCTTGGGCTCGGCGGGATTTTGGTCGGCTTTTTTGACGAAACGCCCGAGGTCGTAAACGCGGCAAAAAGCTATTTTACGGTAAATTCGCTAGCTTTTATGGGCTACGCACTCATAAATCTCTCCGGCTCGACGCTTCAAGGCGTAAAAAGACCCTTGGCGGTTTTTGTTTTAAATTTTACTCGCCAGATAGTCCTGCAAATGGTGCTTTACTCGCTTGTGGCAGGTGTTTTTGGCGGCGAGTTGCAAGATATTTTTAAGGCGATGTTTTTTAATGCTTGGCTGATCGGGCTAACTTTTTTCTTTTATACCAAATTTGTTCTAGGCCGAGTTTGCGCGGCTTGAAGCAAAAATTTTCGCAAATTTTGAAATTTAAGCTTATTTTTCTTGACATACCGTATTTTTTTGGCTACAATGCGCCTTTTCAATAAGTAGGCTAAACTCGCAATGCCTCGGGGTGTAGCGCAGGCTGGTTAGCGCATCTGGTTTGGGACCAGAGGGCCGAAGGTTCGAATCCTTTCACCCCGACCATTTGTTAGATGGTGAGTGTAGCTCAGTCGGTTAGAGCATCAGATTGTGGTCCTGAGGGTCGTGGGTTCGATTCCCATCACTCACCCCACTTGGGCGCTCGTAGCTCAATTGGATAGAGCGACAGACTTCGGATCTGTAGGTTATGGGTTCGACTCCTATCGGGCGCGCCACTTTATTTTTATGCGCTCATAGCTCAGCTGGATAGAGCAACGGCCTTCTAAGCCGTAGGCCTCAGGTTCGAATCCTGATGGGCGTACCACTTTATTATTGTTGTGCGGATGTGGTGAAATTGGCAGACACGCCAGACTTAGGATCTGGTGCCCCACGGCGTGAAGGTTCAAGTCCTTTCATCCGCACCATCTAAAACTCCCTAAAATACGACATCTTAAGACTTAAGCTTTCAAAAGGTAGCCCAATAGGTAACCCAAACTTCTTATTTTTTATTTTTCAAATTTATTTCTCTCGGATTTATTTAATATTCTAGAGTATCCTATATTGGCTCATTTTACCATTAGAGGTTTTGCTTTGACAGGTCGCCTGAATACTATTTTGTAATTATGTCTATGGTACTCAGGCGTTGCAAAGTATAACGCTTAATTCTAACAATATTTAAGAGCACCAAAAATAAACTATAGTATAACCACGGTAAACAAAAAATACATCGAGGGGCTAAAATGGTAGAAGTAGGTTTTAATAACTTTAAGGCATTTGAAGAAAATTTGCAGAAATTTTCAGATAAGCCGATAACTTTAGTATATAGTCCCAATAGCTCTGGAAAATCAAGCTTTTTGTATCATGAGCGTTACGCCTAAGTCATATCTGTTTATCAGCCCAAGAGCTTTTCTTATATAATTTAGCTTTAACTCTTCATGAATATATGGATCAGCTATATAAACTAAGTCAATTATGCATTTTTGCTTTTGTTGTAGGCTTTTTCCCAAAACACATATTCCGTTTTCTTTTGCTTTTGTAAAATGCGCCCTACTATCCTATTTTTGCTATCTTGTCTTGCAATTTTTCTGATGAGCCTTAAGCTTTTTCGTCGCCCAGTCATAATGGCTCGGAGCGGCGCTTACGAAGTATGATCCAAGCGTGCTGGCCCCGACCTATTTATATACATCTTTTGAAAACAGCTCTTCGTTTGTAAATGTTTCGGCTAACTCTAAAATATCTTTATGCGATTTATGAAGCATCTTAGTCGCTTCTTCAAGGGAGGTTTTTTGGCGCTTCTTCCAAAATTCCACATTCATATCTCCATAAGTTTTCCGGTTATACGGTTCGCGCAAAAACGGCTTTTCTTCTCCCTTTCGATTGGAATTTATCCAGTTTAAAACAAGCCTATGCCATTCGTAGATGTGGATTAAAATTTTATCTCTTCTCCAATGGGCCTCTTTTTCTTTTCATCCCTTGAGAAATCAAACGGCGTATTTAGTTTCTCTTCGCTCATCTTTGAAATGAGTAAATTTAACTTCTCATAGTTTTGCCTAGCTGCAGTCATTAAATCATTTTTTGTAGTCGGTCTTGGCATAGCATTTTACCCCTTTCATTTTTTAGGTGTTGGAAAAACTCCGTCATCATTGTAGGGAACACATATTTCAATCATTTCTTCTATTAGGTAAATTCGCCTTTTTCGCAGCACGGCATTGACAATATTGTGTATTTATTTTTCTTCATCCTTATCTTTATTTAAGATAATTATATCTTATAATACTTGACGCTATTTGTCATGTTATATATTTTTCTGCCATTGTATTTATCATTTCTTTAATCTACATTCGTACCCATTTCGGCTCTCCTCTTTTTTCTTGTATGTCATAGATAGGAATGCTGACACTGCCAATGGAGTCGATATCCTAGTAAATCATCTCTCAAATTTATTTGCAAGCTCATTTGCCGCAATTTCCCTTTTTTTAAATATCCTAAATATATTGTTTTTCATTATTTTAACATCTCCTATATTTATTATACTACTATACTGACACTATAAATGTAATTTTTGTGTAATACGAGTATAAATTAATATGTGCTTAACGCTTGCTATCTAATTAATTCTTATGTAGCCCTCCAAGCACAGTAAGTGTACGGACACTTACGGAAAAATTGATGAAGCAGCCCTTCGGGATCTGCTTCTTTTTTTATCAATTTTTAGCTTGTTAGGGAGACCCTAAGACCCCGAAAATCATACAAAGGAGGAAATACCTATGGGAAACAGAATACGAAATGAACGACTTGAAATTAAGTTGACCAAAGAAGAAAAGGCTCTTTTTGAGAAGAAAAGAAAACTTGCGAAGTGCAGAAATATGAACCACTTTATCCGCAAATGCGTTTTAGAAAAGGAAATTTATCAAGTCGATTTAGAGCCTTTCCGAGATTTGCAAGGCTTGCTTTCCAATGCTACAAATAATATCAATCAGATTGCAAAGAGAGTAAATCAGACAGGCATCATCTATAAAGATGACATCCAAGATATGAAGAAAGAGATTGAACATTTTTCTAAAGAGTTGTGGCAAATTCACTCTCTGCTTCTGAAAAGAACTGCTGAAACGGAAGGGGAATGACAATGGCTATTACTAAAATACATCCTATTAAATCAATCCTTCATCTCGCCATCAACTATATTGTCAATGAAGAAAAGACCGATGAACAGCTTTTGGTAAGCACTCACAAGTGCCACGAATCTTCCGCTCATACTCAATTTTACGAACAAGAGAGGAAGCGGGAACTAAGGGAACCGTCCTTGCAAGACATCTTATTCAATCCTTTTTACCGGGAGAAACTACGCCTGAAATAGCACACCAGGTTGGTATGGAGCTATGTAAAAAGATATTAAAAAATGAGTACGAATTTGTCTTCTCTACTCACATAGACAAAGGACATATTCACAATCACATCATCTTCAACAATGCAAATATGGTAACGGGCAGGTGCTACCAGTCTAATAAGAAAAGCTATCATCAAATCCGTTATCAGAGCGATAAGCTCTGCAAGGAAAATAACCTTTCCGTCATTGATAAACACTACGAAAGCTACAAGAAAAATACAAGACGAGCGGAAAGTCTTGGTATGAAAACGAACAGGCAAAGCGTGGTGCTTCTTGGAAAAGTAGGCTGCAATTTAATATTGACAGAATAGTAAAACAGTCTAAGGATTGGGATGAATTTCTAAAGAAAATGGCTGAGCTTGGCTATGAAATCAAACATGGCAAACACATCGCTTTTAAGCCGAAAGATAAAACGAAATTTACAAGATCGAAGACAATTGGCGAAGATTATACGGAAGAACGGTTAAAAGAACGCATAGCAGAAAGAGAAACGATTAAGACTCCTCCTGTTAAAAAAC
>NZ_CAJPQR010000018.1 GCF_905372745.1 uncultured Campylobacter sp.
AAAAAAGTAGTTAAATTTAAACAAAACTATGAGCGACGGGCGCAAACGAGCGGCTCAAGGGTGCAAAGTTTGGACTCGTTTTACGGCGCAGTGCCGGCGATACGATCCCATATCCGCGCTTACAAATTTAACCAGGTTTATGCACGGACGGTGCGATTTGGCAAATACGGCAAAACGGCTGTCCTCATAGCTACGGCGCGCCGGAAATTTTCGGGTGAGTCTTATACTGCGACGACAGCGATAAATATAACGTCAGCTTGCGTAAAATCAAGCCCGTCTAGTGTCAAAATCCAAAGCCGTTAAAATTTAAGCGTCGGCATAAAATGGCGAAATTTAACGCAAGAGAGCAAATTTAAGCGCATCTTGCACAAAGAGCAGGACGGTATAAACTCGGCAAATGGGTAAATTTATACCCGGACGTCCGCGAGAGCATTTTGACTAAGATAAGGCGTTCGCAAATCTGCCGCCCAGGCTCGCTTTACGACCTACTCGCCAAACGCCTTTAAGCCAAATTTAAAGGCAACCGCACCGCCGTTAAACGGGACTAGATTTGCGCGCTGCTGCCAAAACCTACGCGAAACTCCGTTAGCCCGCCGCCGCTTTTGCACGAGATTTTAAACCCGAGCTCCTCGCAAAATGTTTTAACGATGTGAAGCCCGATACCAAAGCCACCGTTTCGCTCGTCAAACCGCGTGTAAAGATCAAAAATCCGCGGCAAATTTTCCTTCGCGATGCCCGCGCCGCTGTTTGAGATCGCGAGCGCTGCGGGAGTTAAATTTACGCTTACCGAGCCGTTTTCGTCGCAGTATTTTATAGCGTTGCTAAGTAGATTATCGATGATTTTTCTCGTTTTTTTATAGGACGAGCGTAGCTGCACTTCGGCGATTTGCGTGCTTAGGTTTATATTTTTTTGCTCTAAATTTAGCCCAAAGTACCCGATTCTCTCGCGCACCAGCTCGCTCAGACTAAAGCTCGTCGCCGCTACGTCCTCTTTGCCGCTAAGCTTTACCAGCGTGAGATCCTCGTAAAGCGTCGAAATCGTTTTAGAGGCGGTTTTTATGTTATTTAGGTATTTTTTAGGATCGGTCTCAAACATCTCTATACTCATCAAAATGACGCTAAGAGGCGTGTTAATCTCGTGCGTAGTATCTCTGATAAAGCCGTTTAAAAAGTCGATACGACGGTAAAGCGGACGCAGCGAAAGACGGATGATAAAATAAGCTATGACTAAAATAGCAAGCAGTATCATAAACGAGAAAAATATTATCTTGAGTTTTAGCGTGAGAATCGCAAACTCGGGATCCGCGACCTTGACCGCGACGTAATACTCCTCCTCGCCGAGGCGATTTTTTAGATAAAACTGCACTACCGAGCTCGTTCCGTCCTTGTATCTGCTCGGCATGCCTTCGCGCGGCTCAAAGTCGTCCTCGATCTCCTCGCCCGTTTTTAAATTTACGGCAAAAGCCTCGACGTCGTCGAAATCATCGTCGTCTATCTCGCCGTTTTTTTGCAGTTTATTTTGCAGGTGGTGCTGCAAATCTCGCACGATAAATACGTCGCGGTCTAGGATAAAATGCTTCTCGCGCTCATAAAACATCTGCGCGAAAAAAACCAAAAACGCGGCGCTCGTGATGAAATAAAGCAAAAAAATAGGTAAAATTTGACGGTCCAAGAGCGCAATGAAGGCTTTTTTGGCTAATTTTAAAAAGGACATTTGCCGCCTTTTGGATTAAATTTACGGCTATCTTGCGGACGTAAATTTTGAAGCTTAAATCGGCAAACAGATTGCGTAAATTTGGATGAAATTTTAGGACCGCGCCCCACTCTTTGTATCTTGGCCGCACCAAAAAGCTTAAACATATTTATAGCCTAGCTTTGATGCGCTCACGATTCGTTCTTTGCCTAAAATTTTACGCAGCTCCGCGATATAAACGCGCAAACTAAGCTCGCTAGGACTCTCGTCGTAGTCCCAAATTTGAGAATAAATCTCCTCTCTACTTAAAAATTTATCCTGATTTTTTAGCAAGAATGCCAGCAACCTAGACTGTTTTTTAGGCATCGAGACAGCCTTGCCGTCACGAAACAGCAAGCCCTGATTCATATCAAAGCCCAAATTTTCACCCAGATTTACCAACTCGTTTTTGTTATGCACGAAGGTGCGTTTTAGCAAATTTTGTACGCGCAGATGCAGCTCTTTTAGCTCAAACGGCTTTTTGATATAGTCGTCGCAGCCGCTAGTAAAGCCGGTTTGCACGTCATCAAGCGTATTTAGCGAGGTCGTGAATATACAAGGCGTGTTTTTGCCCGCGTTTCGCAGCTCCTCAAGTAGCGCAAAGCCGCTGCCGCCGATGATCTTAACGTCAAATATCCAAAGATCAAAGTTGCTCTCGTAGGCTAAATTTAACGCGTCGTCATAGCTTTTCGCGCCCGCCGTCTCGTAGCCCTGAGCCTGCAAATACGCACGCATCATCTCAAGCAGCATGTTTTCGTCCTCGACGATCAAAATTTTACTCATTTTTGCTCCGTTTTCGTTTATTTTTGTCGTTTTACGGCGTTTTATCCGCTTGATTTTCGGGTTTTATTTATCCTGTTTGCAAGGCTTGTTTTCATCCGAGATTTTCAAAGAGTGCTCAAATTTAGCTGCAAATAAATCCTGCGTAAATTTATCAAATTTCATCTAAATTTCAAGGTAAAATTTCATAAAGCTACGCCGCCGCCAAAGTGCTTAAATTTGTAAAAAGCGGGGCAAATTTTCGCGCAAATTTAAACGAAAACCCGCCCCGCAAAGCCTAAAAAGGCCGAATTTACTCTTTATTACGCGGCGTATGAGGGCCTTTGCCGTCTTTATCTTTTATAAATCCGCCCTTAAAATCGTGCTTAAATTTCTTGTGAAAATCATCGTCGTCATCGCCGTCTTTTAGCTCGATATCAAGCTTTTTTGCCTCCGCCACGCTTAGTGCGCCCACTTGGGCGTTATAGCCGTTTCTAAACTCGCGCATAAACGCCTCTTTATCGGCGATACTCATCGCATCAAGCTTCTTTCTGATTTCGGCCTTTAGTCCGCGTTTGGCCTCTTTGGCTTCAAATTTTAACTTGCCCGCGCGCTTATCTATCTCAAACGCTACCTCGCTAAGCGTCTTAGCATCGGCGTTTGCGACCATTTTATAAAGCTCGTCGTTCGTGCTATTTTCAAGCGAAGCGGCAAAAAGCCCGCCCGCAACCAACATACTAATCAAAACTACTTTTTTCATTTTCTCTCCTTTAAAAAGATGAGCGAAGTTTAGAGAAAAGTCGTGAAAAAAATGTTAATTTAAAATTTCGTTGATTTTTTTGACGAAATTTATCGGATTTACCTGCACGCCGCCGGCGATCACGCCAAAGTGTAGGTGCGGCCCGCTCACTCGCCCGCTAGCGCCGCTAAGCGCGATGGTATCGCCTTTTTTGACGTTTTGTCCGACTTTGACGTTTAGCGCGCTTAGATGATAGTACTGAGTGTAAATGCCCTCGCCGTGATCTATGACAACCGATCCGCCCGCATAGTAGCGATCTTTTGCTATGACGACTACGCCGTCGTTTGCCGCGATCACGGACGTGCCGACTGCGGCCCTAAAGTCCGTGCCGCTGTGATAGCTCTTTAGGGTGCCGTTAAATACGCGCGCGGTACCAAACGGGCTCGTGACTGCCGAGCTCATCGGCAGGATAAATTTGGAGTCAAATTTTAGCCCGACATTAGCCGTTGCATAGATTTTATTTGCTTCCTCGCGCTCCTCCTCGATACGCTTTAGCACGTCTTTAGGCGGCATTACTTTGCTGCCTTCGACGGTTATTTTTTCTTTTTTATATTCGCCCTCTACGATCTTAAAAACTATCGTCTCATCGCCGCTTTTAAGCCTGTTTACTAGCTTTATTTCGCCCTTTTGACGGTAGCTAGCGGCGACGAGGGCAAATTTTAAATTTTCATTCCCCGGTACGCTAAGCCAGCGCTTTTTCTTGCCGTCAATGCTTAAATTCCCGGCAAATTTAGCCTCCACCTGTACTATCTCCACGTCGCCGTTTACGATCGTCTGAGTTTCGCCGGATGCGCCGCCCTGCGCTTTTGCGCTTAAATTTAGGCAGAGCAAAACCGCCAAAATAATCTTTTTCATTTAACTCCTTTCTGCATAAGGTTAACGAACATTTTTTAAATTTAATAAAAAAATACTATAATAGCGGGTAAATTTTACAAAAAAGGAAATAAAAATGAAAAAGTTTTTAAAGCTTGCCGCTTGCGCGCTTTTGCTAGGCCAGCTTGCTTATGCGGATTTCACGCAAAATCAAAAGGTTAGGACATCGCTTGATATCCTAAACGACTTAGGCACTCAAAAGCTGCTAAATACGAAGGATACGAGCGAGGTTAAGGGTATAATCATCATCCCAGAAATGGTAAGCGGAGGCCTAATAGCTACCACGCATTCAGGCGACGGTATATTTATCGGTAGAAACGACGATAATGAATGGAGTAGCCCGATATTCGTTAGCTTTAAAGGCGGCGGCATCGGTTTGCAGGCAGGATATAAATCAACCGACCTAGTTATTTTAATAAAATCAAGAAGATCGTACGCAGGACTACTGAACGGAAAAGGACAAATCGATCTAAGCGCCGATGCAGTGATACTTGGGGCAGGCGAAAAAGCGGGAGTTATGACTGATTTGCCCGAAATTTCGGCTTGGGCTACGGAAAGAGGCAAAAGCAGAGGACTTTTTGTCGGAGTTAGCATAAATACCTCTTTGATAGTCGTCGATAAACAAGCCACGTTTGACTATTATGATAGAATGTATGATATGGAAGATATTTATAACAACTCGCCTAAAGAGTCTAGATACACAAAAAAGCTTCAAGAAATAGCGAATAAATTTTTTCAGTATAAAAAATAAGAAAAACTCGGTTTAGCCGCTTGGCTAAACCGTATAAAGAGAAACGAACCTTTTTTTGTTAATCGGCGAAAACTGAGTCATATATTCAAACGCTTCTTCATAATCGCCGTCGGTGTATTTCGCAACCTCTTCTATAAGCTCGAAAAGCTCCTCGTCGTCAAGCGATTCAAAATTGCCTCGATTTTCCAAAACCTCCAGCAAAACAGCCTCAAGCTCTAGCTCGTCGTACGTCATAGTCGCCCTTTTAAAAAATTTGCGGAATTATGCCAAAATAACCTTTATAATCGCTTAGCCAAAATCTTGATTTTTTGAGAATTAGTCTTAAATTTATCGCATTATCAGCTTGTTTTACTATAATTAGAACCTATTTTTATAAGGCAAAGCGGCTATAAATGCACAATTTTGATAATTTTTATATGAAATTTTTAGAGTTTTTACGAGATTGCGGATATAAAAATTCCGCCGCTAAAGAGCAAATTTTAAAAATTTTATTTTCTAGCGACGAGCATCTTAGCGCAAGCCAGATAAAAACGAGGATTAAAAGCGAATTTAAACGAAATTTGAGCCTAACGGCAATATATCAGTTTTTAAATTTTTTACAAAAATTCGGTTTAGTTCTTGCTTTTGAAGGGGACGGAACGAATAAATTCGAACTAAATTTAAAGTCGCACCACGATCATCTCGTATGCACGAAGTGCGGCGCAACCGAGAGTTTTTTCGATAAATATATAGAAGAAAAACAAGAGCAAATTTGTCAAATTTCGGGCTTCAAACTCGAAGGCCACGCGATGATTTTATACGGTTTTTGCCCAAAATGCCAAAACAAATAGCGTTTTAAACATTTTTATCAAAAATGATTTGATAACGATATGCAAAAAACTTTTAGTTAAATTTAAGCGTAGCAAAACGATAATACGCAAAAAAACAAAGGAGAAACATGAGTGCAGCGCCACATATACCATCAGAACTAGTCTTACGCATAGCTTCGTATTTCACGCTGATCCACCACGTCGCAGGTCGTTTAAGAGTCCGCGTCAGCAGCGATATCAAAAAGGAAGCAGACAGCTTGCCGTTAGAAAAAATAGATCAAACGATAAAGCAAATAGACGGCATAAAAAACGTCAAATTTAACAAACTAATCGGCTCGGCTACGATAGAGTACGACCACGAAATTTTCCCGAAAAAGATGTGGGACGATCTGCTAAAAGGCGAAAATTTGCACGAAATTTCAGCCCTGATCAACAATCTAGCTCAAAAAGCTACCGGCGGCGTAAGATGAACGAAGAGCTAAAACAAGCCGCAAATGCGGTTTTTTTACTAGAGTCGCAGGGAGTAAAATTTTACGATAGCGTAAAAGAAAAAGATGAGATTTTTGATCAAATTTTAGCCGTTAGGCAAAGCGGACTGGAGCTTTTAAAGCCTTATGCAGATCAGGCCGATCCGCAAGTTTTTTGCGCTTTAGCGTGCGAGGATCTTGACGCTTGCTTTATAAAAGCCCTAAACTACGAACTTGAGCTAAATGCGTTTTATGAAAATTTGACCGATAACCTTGGCGATGAAAACTTTAAAGACGTCTGCTTTAGGCTCTGGGCGACGTCAAATAACGAATATATCCCGGCTCTAAAAGCAAAGCTAGCTCAAATTTTAGCCGCGCAGTTTCAAGCTGCGGATAACGCAAGCCAAGAGGAGCAGGCGCAAACGGCTCAAAATCAAATCGAAAATATCTTAAACGCTTTTGACTCAAGCAGCTTTAATCAAATCAGCCAAACTCTAGAGCGCATAAGCTCGGGGCAAGGCGGCAAAGACGACGTCGTCGCGCTTTTAAATAACCCGAATTTTTCATTTTTCGGCGGACTGGCGCTGGGCGGACTAGCTAGCATGATGCTAAGTAAAAATTTAGACAAAAACAAAGATAAAGAATAAAATTTAACACAAAGGATAAAAAATGGCATTACCGTTTATCGCAGGCGCGATTTTGGGTGGCTTAGCCGTCGCGGCTTTTGGCAATAAAGACAAAATCAAATCGGCTCTTGAAACCGGACTAGATAAAGGCAAAGAGTTCGCCCAAAACGCAAAAGACTATGCACAAAAAAAGGCTAGCGAAGTAAAAGAGTATGCAGAGGAAAAATTTGCCAAAGCGTCCGAAGAGGTCAAAAGCGAAATAAAAAATCGCAAAAGGCGTACTAGCGAGGAAGTAGCGGCAGAAAAAGCATCTACTATAAAACAAGGCAGAAAAAAACCGGGTCCAAAAGCTAAAAAACCGGTAGTAAAAGCCGAACAAGAACAAGCAAAACCTCAAGAACTAAAGCCAGAAGCCAACGTGACGGAGGAAACTAAAGCGATGGCAGATAGTATCGCAAACGCGCTCGAAGCAAATTTGGGCAGAAATCACTAAAAAAGGTAAAATATGGCGCTAACTTCAACCACTAGACTTCCGGCAGACCACTTAATAAGCGGCGCGCTAATCGGCGCGATAGCAGCCGGCGGCGTAGAAATACTAAACTATAAAAAAGGCAAGGTCAGCAAGACGCAGGCCGTAGCTAAAACGACTAAAATCGCTATCCAAGGCGGTATCGTCACGGCGTGCGCTATCAGCGCATCAAACAAACTAGTCTCGGCGCGCTATCTTGCGGCTGCGGCAACCGTTGCCGTCGGTATCGCCGGCGTAATCGCTACGGAAAAAATAATCAAAATTTTAGAGGAAGATAAATGAAAAACCCTTACATAAACGAAACGCAAACTATAAATCAACTAAACGAAGACGGTAGCACGACTACGACTACTACGACGGTCAAGACTACCGGCGCCCCAAGCGCGCTGGATAATAGCATAAATAATGCGCTAAAAAACTTTATCCCCGCAAATTTTAATGCCGCGGGCTTCATAAAAGGCGCGCTAATAGGCGGTGTCGCAGCCTACGTGCTAACCAATGAAAACGCCCAAAAAGCGATATTTTCCGCTATCGTAAAGGGGTCAAATTTGCTTCAAGCCGGATTTGAGGAGTTAAAAGAGCGCTTTGAAGACGTAAAGGCTGAAATTGACTCCCAAAAATAACGTTCGCATCGCGCATCTAACCAAAAACCGCGCTAGATTTATCTGCGAACGCATCGGCGAAAACTGCGACGAGAGCCATTTGGAGGCGCAAATTTCCGAATTTAAATACGTAAAAAGCGTCAGAGTAAATAAAAAAGCCAAGAGCATCGTGGTCGGCTTTGAGTCAAATTTAGACGAGATTAGAGATTTTATCGAAAATTTACCGATTAAAAATTTAACCAAGCGTAAAGAAGAGCCGAGCAAGGCTGAAATTTACAAAGCCGTAGCCGCTTTAGCTCTGACTCCGCTGATTAGCAGTAATGGCGTAAAGGCCGCGATTAGCCTCGTCGCCGCAGCTCCTTTGCTAAAAGAGGGCGCAAGCGAAGCCGTAAACGAGGGCGTAACCTCAAAGGCTCTTGAAGCCGCGGCCGTCGGCGTGAGCTTAGCTAGACGCGACTTTTTGGCCGCAAATAGCACGAATCTCATGCTAACCATCGGCGAATATATGGAAGAAAGCGCCGTACATCGCAGCGACGACCTTATCAAAGAACTAGCCCGTCCAAACATCGAAGAGGTCTGGATCGAGATAAATAATAACGGCGAAAAATCTCTCAAAAAAATCTCGACCGCCGACGTCAAAGTAGGCGACATCGTGGTCGTCGGTGCAGGCGAGAGTATCGGTATAGACGGCTATATCGTAGAAGGCACCGCAAGCGTAAATCAAGTCTCGATGACGGGCGAAGCAGAACCGGTCAAAAAAGAGCGCGGCGACCGAGTGATGAGCGGAACGGTCGTAGAAGACGGACGCATCAAAATTTGGGCCGAGAGCATAGCCGCCGAGAGCGCGACTGCAAGGATAAAATCATACATCCAAAGCTCGCTAAACGAAAAATCCTCCGTCGGGTTAAAAGCCACGAGGCTAGCCGACAAGCTAGTGCCCGTGACGCTAAGTCTAGCCGGCGTCTCGTATCTGCTTAGCCGCGATATGACGCGCGTTGCTAGCGTGTTGCAGGCGGATTACTCCTGCGCGCTAAAGCTAGCTACGCCCGTCGCCTTTAAATCAAGCATCTCAAAAGCAGGCCGCAACGGCGTGCTGATAAAGGGCGCTAAATCTATCGAAGCGCTAGCGAGCGCCGATACTTTCGTCTTTGATAAAACGGGTACGCTAACGCACGGTAGCCTAAGCGTCGTCAAGGTTCACTCGTTTAAAAAAGAATTTAGCGAGGCGCAGTTGTTAAATTTAACTGCAAGCGCAGAGGAGCACTACTTCCACCCCGTAGCCGAGGCTATCGTAAAGGCCGCTAGAGAGATAGGCTTTCATCACATCCACCACGACGAGGTCGAGTTTATCGTCGCTCACGGCGTGAAAACATACGTAGGCGGCAAAGAGGTCGTGATCGGCTCGCGGCATTTTTTAGAGGACGACGAGCAAATTTCTTTTAGCAAGCACGAAGAGATCATAAAAAACGAGGTAAATAGCGGACTTACGCTACTATACGTAGGCTACGACAAAGAGCTTTTAGGTATCATCGCTATGCGCGACACTATGCGAGAAAACGCCGCACAGACGCTAGCAAAACTGCGAAAACTGGGCGTAAAAGAGCTCATCATGCTAACGGGCGACGTGCAGTCTAAAGCTGATCAGGTAGCAAGCGAACTAGGTATCGATAGAGTCTATGCAAACTGCCTACCTACCGACAAAGCAGGCATCATCGAGCAGTTAAAAGCCGAGGGTAAAAAAGTAGCCTTTATCGGAGACGGCATAAACGACGCACCAAGCCTAACCAAGGCTCACGTAGGCATCAGCATGCAAAGAGGCGCCGATATAGCAAAAGCCACCGCCGACATAAGCCTACTAAAAGACGACATCGGCTCTGTCGCCGTCGCAAAAGACATCGCAAATAAAACCATGAGGCTTATAAATACGAATTTTAACGCCACCGTCGGCATAAACTCGCTCATCCTAGCGGGCGCCACATTTGGGCTCTTTAACCCTATCGCCACGGCCGTTTTACACAACGGTACGACGATCGGACTACTGGCAAATTCGATGAAAGGCGTCAAAATAGGCGCAAAATAAATTTGAAGGGATGACGGTTGATAGATAAAATTTTAAAATTTATGAACGACGAGATGTCGCTAGCTAACGACTTTTTATACGGCTATTTTTTGGTTATAGTGCTCGTTCTTACCGGTATTTATTTTAGCTATATTACGAGATTCGTGCAGTTTAGGATGTTTTTTGAGGCCTGCAAGGTTTTAGTCGAGAAAAAAGATAAATACAACAAGCACCACCTCACGCCGTTTCAAGCGCTGATGATCTCCACCGCCTCGCGCGTGGGTATCGGAAATATCGCCGGCATCTCCGCCGCTATCGTAGCAGGCGGTCCGGGCGCGCTATTTTGGATGTGTCTGATGGCTTTTTTGGGTGCGGCTTCGGCATTTGCCGAGAGTACGCTAGCTCAAATTTACAAGACCAAAGACGTATTTGGCTTTAAAGGCGGCCCGGCATACTACATCAAAAACGGCCTAGGCATTAAATGGCTAGCTACGCTTTTTGCCGTTATCCTCGTCATCACCTACGCGTACGGATTTAACGGCCTACAAAGCTACACTATGACCTCCGCCTTTCAAATTTACTACGACCAAAGCGCGAGCGCTACGAGCTTTAGCGATAGCGGCTTGCCCGTGGGTATCGGCCTCATACTTACCGCATTTGCGGCGGTGATGTTTTTTAGCAAGAGCCATATTATCGGCAAGGTTAGCTCCTACATCGTGCCTTTTATGGCGCTTACTTATATCTTGCTAGCATTTATCGCGATATGCTTAAATTTAGACAAGCTCCCATCCGTCTTTGATATGATTATAAAAAGTGCCTTTGATTTTAAGGCGATATTTGGCGGATTTGCCGGTAGCGTGATCGTCTACGGTATCAAGCGCGGACTATTTTCAAACGAAGCTGGCATGGGTTCTGCGCCAAACGCAGCAGCCGCTGCCCACACTAGCCACCCCGTAAAGCAAGGACTCGTGCAGGCGATGGCGGTTTTTATAGATATGACGATCTGTGTGGCTTCGGGTATGATAGTGCTTTTCTCGCAGGCTTATATCACAAAGCAAACCGGCGTTAGCGGCGAGCCGCTCACCGCTCTTCCTTTAGTCCAGGCCGCGATGCGCGAGTACTTCGGCGAGATAGGGCTGCACTTCACGACGCTTGCGGTGGTGCTTTTTGCTATCACGTCGCTGATCGGCAACTACTACTATGCGCAGGCAAATATCAAATATCTCACGAAAAATCACAAAATCGCCACGGCATTTAAGGTTACGGCGGTTGCGATGATATTCGTCGGGGCGCAGATGAACCTAACTATCGCGTGGAATATCGCCGACATCACGATGGCTGCGATGGCTACGATAAATATCGCTGCGATCTTTATGCTATCAAAAGTCATGATAAAAGCCCTAAAAGACTACGAATCGCAAAGAAAAGCGGGTCTAAATCCGGAATTTGACCCCGAGAATATCGGCATAAAAAATACCTCTTGCTGGAGCAAAAAATGAAAATAGGCGGGGAACTTTTAAATCTACAAACTCATAGAAAAGTCGCCAAGGTCGGCATGAGCGTCACTTTAGCGGCTGTTTGCGTTACGGCTTTGGGAATGCTCGGACGTAACAAAGGCGGCTTTAAAAAGTGGCACATAGCCTCAGGCGTCGCGTTTATAGGTTTTTCGCTCTACCACGCCGGACTCTACGAAAACGGCATCTTTAGAAAAATGATCGTAAACGCAAATAAGAAAAACGCCGAAGCAAAGAGGCTAGCAAGCGATGATAAAGCTTAGCGACGCCGAAATTTTAGCCTATATCGGCGAGGATCTGCCCTACTTTGATCTCACGACCTCGCTTCAAGGCATCCAAAAAAGCGCATCTTTGACCATACTGCCGCGCGAGGACGTGACGGTTAGCTGCGTAGACGTCGCCGCTCGCATCGCGCAGTTGCTTGACTGCGAGGCGCAAATTTGCGTCCCAAACTCAGCCGTCGCAGCCGCAAAAGAGCCGATCGTAAAAATAAGCGGCAGCTACGATAACGTACATAAAGCCTGGAAACTGGCGCAAATTTGCCTAGAGTACGCCTGCAAGATCGCCACCTACGCAAGAGCGATGAACGAGGCGGCAAAAAGCGTAAATCCAAAATGCGAAATCCTTGCCACGCGCAAGAGCTTCCCGTTTGCTAAGAAATTTTGCCTAAAAGCCGTGCTTGAGGGTGGCTGCGGCATACATAGGCTAAATTTGAGCGATAGCGTGCTATTTTTCAAAAATCACATCAAGGCATACGACTCGTATGAGGAGTTTTTGGCTCAAATTTCAACCTTTAAGGCAAAATCCCCAGAGCGCAAAATCGCCGTCGAGTGCGAAAATTTAGATGATTGCGAAGCACTTTTAAAGGCGGGCGCCGACGTCGTGCAGTTCGATAAATTTACGCCGGAATCCGTAAAGCAAGCGGTAGACCTACGAGATAAAATCGCCCCAAACGCGGCCCTAGTCGCAAGCGGCGGGATAAATCTAAAAAACGTCAGAGAATTTGCCGGCACAGGCGCGGACGCGCTCGTTACGTCAGCTATGTACACGCAAGGTATGGCAGATATCACGGCGATTTTAGAGATAGCATAATTTGCAAATTTGGCGAGCAAACAAGGCGCCAAATCTAAACCGATATTTTGCAAAGCATGAGTTTAAATAAAATTTAAGTAAATTTGCATTGCCTCCTATACTCGCCGGGTAAAGGCTAGACCAATACGAATCTACTTTCGGCGATTATCTTTCAAATTTTCAAAAAAACCATCGCCAAAAGAGCTAAAATTTAACGATAAATTTAAAGCCGCCCTATCATAATTTAAAACAAATGCGCCGAGTTTGAATCATAAATTTATGAGCTTAACCTTTGTCTGCATTGCCAGAAACCCTTCTGGATTTATTTCGCGCGAACCCAAAGATAAAATTTGTTTATTGCCTGAAATTTTATATAAAGCCGACAAAAACTCATCAAATTCCGGCGAGCCGTCGGCATGGCAATTTATAATAAGCTTATTGCCATCGTAAAAATAAAGCGACGGTTTTTTAGCGGCTTTGAGCTTTACGCCAAAAAACCAAACGTTCTCGAGCGCAACTTTTTTACCGTTAAAAGTTATCAAAGATTTATTTGTAACTATGAGCCCTTGCCTGATAAATCCGACGACATCCCTATATAAAGCCAGCATTACGAAAAATATCGCAAGCGCTACAAAGAATTTATAAAGTAGCTCGCTAGATTTTACAAAAGAAACAAGCATCGCCGCCGTAAAAATAATCCAAAACAAAATCATAAATGCAACCAAAAGCCTGTTTACGCACGGATATTCGTAGATTATTTCTTCGCCGCTACCCAACCTTATACGCTTTGAAATTTGATCAAAATACCTCACCTTGTCGCCTTTTTACTATCGCTGCCAGAACCCTCAAAACAGCGTCGTTAATTAGTTATTCATTTATCTACCGCTTAAATTCGGCTTCACAGACATTTTCTTACGCTTGTAAAATCCGCATCCAAGCCGCCGTTTATCAAGCAGTTTCAGCCTCGCTCATCACCCGCTCAAACCATTCGTATTTTTTATCGCTTATCCTCGTTACGCAGCCGTCTTGCTTTTTAGCGACTAGAGCCAAATTTGAAAATTTCTGTTCGTCTTCGTTTTTTATAGGAGCGCTGTTGTCGTAGAAATATATCTCGTCGCAAACGCCGATGAGACGGGCTAAATTTACAAAGCTGGCGTCATATCTGCGCTCTAGCACGGCACCGTCTATAGAGTGTCCGTTTTTGGCCGCGCGTATCGTGACTCTGCACTTAGAAAGCTCCACGTTTTCAAGGCCTACGTAAAATAGCGTAACGAAGTAGTCACGCGCCTTGGCGTCTTTGATAAAATTTACGATAGAATGCCCGCTCAGCGTCGTTTCGATATTAAAACTGACGCCGTTTTCAAGGTAGTTTTTACGAAGGCGCAGAGCCAGCCTTGCCGCGCGCTGCTGATCTTTTGTGTTGCGCCAATCGCCGAATTCCCGCACTAATTCGTCGGAATTTATCCTCAATCCATAAATTTTATCGTCCTCTAGCTGCCTCACGTAAAAAGTCGATTTGCCCGCGCCATTCACGCCCGCAAATACGTAAAGTCGCTTCACAAGCTTATCTCTTTTATATCGGCGATCTTGAGAAATTCCGCATAAATTTGCCCCACGAGCGCAAGGCGGTTTTTACGCACGAGCTCGTCCTCGGCGTTTATCATTACCTTATCGAAAAACTCGTCTATCGCGGCTTTTAGACCGAAAAGATTTTTTAGGCGTTCATTGTATGAGCCCCCTGCTTTTACCGCGGCCTTAAACGCATCGTTTAGCTTTTTCTCGCTCTCGTTTTCAAATTTCGCCTCGTCTACCGCGCCGAAATTTTCATCTTTGATAATGTTTGCCAGACGCTTAAACGTGCTGAAATTTTGTCTAAAGTCCTCCGCCGCACAGATCGCGCCTAGAGCCTCGATCGCCTCGCACTGCGCGAGTATATCGCCTTTTTTGCTAGCTAGGCAGGCCTTTACGACGGATGGATTTACGTCAAAGAACGTATAAAGTCTATCGAAAATGAAATTTATGAGCGCCTCGACGTCAAATTTAGCATATCCCTCCGCCGTCTCGCGCAAAAACGCCGCGATATCAAAGTTTAGATTTTCGTTTTGGATGATCTTGATGACGCCGTTAGCCGCGCGGCGGAGCGCATACGGGTCTTTGTTGCCGCTTGGGATCTTGCCCGCGCTAAAGAGCCCGATTAGCGTCTCGAGCTTGATCGCGAGCGCGACGACGGAGCTAAAGATAGTGCTAGGTAGCGCGCTAGCCTCACCGCTTGGCAGATATTGCTCCTTGATCGCGGTTACGACGTTTTCGTTTTCACCCTTTGCCGCCGCGTAGTAGCCGCCCATCACGCCTTGAAGCTCGGTAAACTCATACACCATCTGCGTGGTTAGATCGGCCTTGCTCAGCATCACGGCGCGCTCCAGCAGCGCCTCGTAGTCCTCTCCCGCGCACTCTTTTAGGCGATCGGCGCAGATTTTAGCCAGCCGTTTTGCGACGCCTAGCTCGCGCACGCTCTTTTCATAGGTGCTGCCAAGCTCCTTTAGATAGGTGATATTTTTTAGCTTTTCGGGGCCAAACTCATGTGCCAGGTCGCTACGCCAGAAAAACATCGCGTCGCTAAGCCTTGCGCGAAGTACTTTTTCGTTGCCCTTTACGATAAGTGCCGGCTCGGGCGAGATGGCGTTGCTGACGACCACGAAGCGATTAGCGAGCTTGCCTCCCTCAAAAACCGGGAAATACCTCTGATTTTCCTTCATAGAGGTGATGATAACCTCGCTAGGCACTTCCAAAAACTCCCGCTCAAAGCCGCCAAGCAGCGCGGTCGGATGCTCGGTGATCGCTACAACCTCGTCTAGCAGCGCCTCATCAACCTCGACCGTTACGCCGTTTTTAGCCTCGATTTGTTTAAATTCGCTCAAAATTTTCTCTCGGCGCGCATTTTGATCGAGGATTACGCCGATTTTAGGCATCGCGGCAAAATAATCTTTCGCGTTTTTTACGGTAAATTTATCGTAGCTTACGCTTCTGTGCATGAAGATACTATCGCCGCTTTCCACGTCAAATTTGTTAAATTTAACGACCTCGTCTCCAAGCAAGCACAAAAACGAGCGTACCGGGCGTATAAACTCAAATTTACCATCGCCCCAGCGCATTGATTTGCCAAAATTTAAGCCGAACAAAAACTTCTCTATCATATCTCCCAGAAGCTCCGCGCTTGGCTTACCGGCGACCGGCTTTTTATAGTAGAGCACCTCTTTGCCGCCGACGGTTTCAAATTTTAGCTCGGACTCTGCGATACCGCATTTTTTAGCAAAGCTTAGCGCGGCAGGCGTCCATGCGCCGTCTTTTTGCGCGACTTGTCTGGGCGCGCCGATAAACTCGCTAAATCCGTCCTCCTGGCGCACCGCAAATTTCGGGTGATAAAACGCGATCCTGCGCGGCGTGTAGTAAAACTCGCACTCGCTATCCAGGCCGTTTTGCGCTAGAGTCTCGCGCCACTTTGCCGCGACGTTGCCGCACTCTTTTAAAAACGGGATCGCCGGCAACTCCTCGACGCCGATCTCCACGATCAGTTCTTTTGTTTCGCTCATTTTTTATCCTTTTTTAAATTTTGTCTTCTTTTGCTTCTCTCGAGCGTCTGCGTGACGAATCCGCGCATCAAAAATATCATAAAAAGCACGAATGCGCCAAGCATCACCGCATCAATTATCTTCATTTTCTATCCAAATTTGAGGTTCGTTTTTGTAGCTCACAACGCGAACGGAGGTAAAAATCGCCTCTTTTTCGTTGCGCGGCTTGCCCTTTGCTCCGTAAATTTTAATATCTCCGTACGGCGTGTAGAGCCTGCCGTTTCGCACTTCACCGCCGATACGGCTAAATACGTCGCCCGGGCGCGCTTGTTTTAGGTTTTTAGCATCCAGCATCTGTTCACGCGGATCTTGCGTTTCCTCATAAATTTTTACCGCATAATGCGAGCTGATCTCAAGATTTCCCTTAAACTCGTCTAGGCGGTTTACCGCTACGTCCATGACCCGGCCGAGTTTTGCGTCGTTTTTTGGCTCGTAAACATATATACCGCGCTTATCCTGCGCTAGCGTGAAGCCCTTTTTGTCCTTTTGCACGACCGTAGCGCGTTTTAGCAAAACGGGCAAATTTGACTTCTTTGACAGCTCGCCGACCCGCGCCTCGGCTATATGTTGCAGCGTATTTTTAGCGTTTTTATCAAAATTTAGCCTAAAAACCAGCGCGAAATGATCCGAAATTTGCGCTCCGTCTCGCTCAACCTTAAAGCTGTTTAAAACATAGTTTTGGCTAAGCGCGTCTTTGGAGAGCAGGACGTGATCGAGCGCATTTAGGCTAGTGTGCGAGTAGCGCTCGTGCTTTGGCAAAAACGCCCAAAGATTGGCTAAATTTTTACTAGTCGTAAGATCGCCAAGCAGCTCTTTATCTCCGTAAGGCGTATTAAAATCGCCCAAAACCACGACCTTTTGGGTATCTGCTAAGGCTGATTTTAGCGTGATAAAAGCCGTTTTTCTCTGCTTTAAAGGATTTTTTCTAGCGGGAAAATGCAAATTTAAAAGGCTAAATTTTTGCCCCTCCACTTCAAAATCAAGCTTTAAAATGTCTCTTGTTTTTACGTTTGGCACGCTAAAAATCTGCGTTTTTTCAGGCTTTACGCGAGAGATGACGGCTAGGCCTACGGGGCCGTTTTTACCCTTTGAAAAGGCAAAATATTTATATCCCGCTTCCTTCATCAGCTCTTTTAAAATCATTTCGTTTTCTATCTCTTGAAGCGCGATGATATCGGCGTTTAGTTCTTTTATCTTTGCGCTTACGGCTTTAAATTTAGCGCTCGCTTTTTTCTCGTTCCACTCCGATTTGCCGACGATGAAATCCTTATACTCGCTACCGTCGTTTTTGGCGTCAAATAAATTTTGTACGTTAAAAGTAGCGATCTTTAGCTCGGCGCCAGCCGCAAAAACGACGAAAAACAGAGCCGAAAAAAAGAGCGCAAAGAGCCTATTTGCAGTAAATTTCATAGCGCACTTCCAAAGCCTGACTGGGCGAAATTTTGCCTGATAGCCTCATACGCGATGATGCCCGCGCTCGTGGCTAAATTTAAACTCCTGCCGTGCTCGCCCATCGGGATTTTGATCGCGTTTGCGAAATTTCGCTCCATCAGCTCCATAGGCAGGCCCGTACTTTCGCCGCCAAAAAACAGAAAATCGCCTTTTTTAAACTCCGCTTCAAAATAAAATTTATGAGCCTTCGTCGTCGCGTAAAAAAATCTATCCTTGTAAGCGGCGTTTGCGTGCAAAAACTCGTCCAAACTCTCCCAGATCACCGGATTTAGCAGTGCCCAATAATCAAGCCCCGCGCGCCTAACAGCCTTTTCGCTGATGTCAAAAACGGTCGGTTTTATTATATGCAGCTTAAGGTTTGCATTTACGCACATGCGGCCGATTGAGCCCGTATTTTGCGGGATTTGAGGATGAACGAGGACTATATTAAACATTAAAAAGCCGCCTTAGCCTGCGTTTTAAAAGCCGCAAAAGTACTTGCCGAGTCGCTCAAATTTAGGCTTTTTGCAAAACTTATAAAGTTAAAAAGAATATTTTTATTTTGAAAATTTATAATTGAGATTTTTTCCACTTTCGCCTCTTTAAAATAGGGCTTGATTTTAGCTAATTTGCGCTTTTAACTAGGTTAATTTTTAGCCGAGGCTTGACTTTTCGTTTAAAAATTTTTCTATCGCTAGATCCTGCCTGCGCCTTATTTCAGCGCCTATTGCAGCGCCTTTAAAGCCTTGCATTAAAATCCCCGTAGTGTCGATATCGGGTTCAAATTTAGCCTCATAAACGCCTAAATTTTTGGCTCTTTTTACGAGGCTGGGCGAGTTTAGCCCGAGCCAGCTTTTTAGCGGTTTTTCTAGCGCTATTTTAAGTAGTTCGCGCTCACTCGGACGACGCGAAAAAAACGGCTCTTTAACGCAGACTTCAAAGCTTTTTGGCAGTCCTAAGTCGTAAAAATTTCTAACGCCGAAGTAGCCGTTTAAAAGATATAAAAACTCGCGCTCGTCTTTTTTGCCGTTTTGTTTGGGTAGAAACTTAACCGCGCTTTTTAGTTTTGCGGCAAATTTTTCCGCATCGGCGCGGCTCAAATTTAGCCCAAAAATTTTACCAAGAAGACCTAGTTTGTAAAGATACCAAAAGCCGACCTCTTGAAATTTAGCGCCAAAAAGCTTCATTAGCTCGCCGTTTATGCGCTCTCGGCTAAGATCTGAGATACTTAGGCTCTTCATTAGCCTCAAACTATCACGCGCGATGCGGAAATTTAGCCGTGCGCTAAACTGCACCGCACGCAGTACGCGCAGGCTATCTTCGGCGAATTTTTCATCGTCGATATGGCGCAAGATACCGCGTTTTAGATCGCGCTGTCCGCCGTAAAAGTCCAAAAACGAGCCGTCAAAGATATTTATCATCATCGCATTTACGGTAAAGTCTCGGCGCAAAGACGCCGCGTGCTCGTCATCGGCATAAGCGACCTCAAACGCTTTGTGTCCTTCACCCGTTTTGTTTTCGGTTCGCGGTAAAGAAAGGTCGAAATTTTTAAATTTATAAACGAAGTAGTTTTTGCCCACGCCGCAAGCGCCGATTTGCGCCATCAGAGCGTCAAATTTAGCCGGGTCGATACCGTAAATTTCAACGTCAAAGTCGGAGATTTTTTTACCGAGCATCGCGTCGCGAACGCAACCGCCGACGATATATGCGCGCTTAGTGTGGGGTGCTAGAAAATCTCGCAGCCATTTTAGATTTTTATTTTTGCAGATTTTCGAGCCGATTTTCGACATTTGCCAGCACGAATTCTAAAAATTTAAGCGTGAGCGAGAGCCTGTCTTTTAGGTTTTCCTCGCCGGTCGCGTTTAGCCCCTCAAAAAGCACCAAAACGCGCTCTTTTAGGTTTTTTAGAAATATCTCCTCGCCCGTGAAATTCGCAACCTCGACCTCAAAGGCTTTTTGCGGGGCGGCGGTCAGGTCGGACTCCTGGACGGCGTCAAATTTCGCCGCCATTTTTTGCGAGTTTACCGCATTATCTAAAGCCGCCTCAAACTCGCTAGCCTCGTCCGCTACGCTTATCTCGCCGACTAAATTTGCAAGGCCCGCGGCATTGGTTAAATTTACGTCGCCGCTTGACGCCGGAACACCCGTCAAATTTGCCGCGCTTTCAGCCTCGCTAGCGCCCAAGTTTTCCTGCGCGGCGTCCATTCGCTCTAGCTCCATCGCCACCTCGTCTATCGCCATTTTCGCTATTTCTTCTAGTTTCATAGTTTTATCAGCCACCTTTTAAATTCGGTTATTTCTTCGTCCGTTTTCATCTTGACGAAAAAATCGCGCATCTGCTCGTTCACGCCCGTTTTTTTCCTGCTAAGGCCGCTTAGACGCCTTATCGCGGCGATCGCGGCGGCGTTTGCAGGCTCGCGCTTTAGAATATTTCTATAAACTATCAGCGCGTCGTCTTTTAGCCCTTGAGCCTCGTAGATTAGGGCCTCGGTAATCGTATCTTTCATCTTTACGCTTTTTTTACGAGCGAGGCTACGATACTGCCCATTTCGCTCGTAGTGCAAATTTCTTTAGCGTCAAATTGCGCTATATCCTTCGTCCTGTATCCTTGTGCGAGAGCGGCTTTTACGGCGTTTTCGATCGCTTGCGCGGCCGCGTTTTCGCCAAATGAATACCTAAGCATCATCGCGGCGCTTAGTATAGTAGCGACCGGGTTTGCGATGCCCTGCCCAGCGATATCGGGCGCGCTGCCGTGGATAGGCTCGTAGATGCCTACCTTGCCCCCGATGCTGGCACTCGGTAGTAGTCCGATCGAGCCGCACACCATGCTAGCCTCGTCGCTTAGGATATCGCCGAAGAGATTTTCCGTCAAAATCACGTCGAATTTACTAGGCGCTCGCACTAACTGCATCGCCGCGTTATCGACGTACATAAACTCCAAATTTACCTCCGGATAGCTCTTTGCGACCTCGCTCGTGACCTCGCGCCAGAGCTGACTAGTCTCTAGCACGTTTGCCTTATCGACCATGCAGACGCGTTTTTTGCGCTTCATCGCGGTTTCAAATCCGACCTTTGCGATGCGCTCGATCTCCTCGCTCGTGTAGGTCATCGTGTTGTAGGCGCTGTTTTCTTTTTTCTCGCGCGGCTGACCGAAGTATATCCCGCCCGTTAGCTCGCGAACCACGATAAAATCGACGCCCTGAAGGACAGAGGGCTTTAGCGTGCTAGCATCCACCAGCTCGTCAAATATCATCGCGGGGCGCAAATTCGCATACGCACCAAGCTCTTTTCGCAGCTTCAAAAGCCCGCTTTCAGGACGCAGATGACGCGGCAAGCCGTCCCATTTTGGCCCGCCTATGGCACCAAACAGCACCGCGTCCGAGTTTAGCGCACCGTTTAGCGTCTCGCTAGGCAAAGGCTCGCCAAACACGTCGATCGCCGCACCGCCCATCAGATAAAAGTTATAGCTAAGCTCGAAACCAAACTCCGCGCTAGCCGCATCTAGCGCCTTTATCGCCTCATCGACTATCTCAGGGCCGATGCCGTCGCCTTTTATCACCGCTATGTTATAAATTTTAGCCATCTTATATCCTTGTTTTCGCGTATTCTATGAGGCCGCCGCTTTTTAAAAGCTCTTGCATAAACGGCGGTATCGGGCTAAATTTATACTCTTTGCCGCTAGTTAAATTTACGACCGCGCCGTTATCCACGTCGATTTTTAGCTCGTCGCCCGCGTTTATCTCGTCCGTTTCTTTGATTTCTAGTATCAAAAGCCCAGTGTTAAAGCTGTTTCTATAAAAAATCCTAGCAAAGCTCTTTGCTATCACCGCGCCTATGCCTGCGGCCTTAAGCGCCAAAGGAGCGTGCTCGCGCGAGCTGCCGCAGCCGAAATTTTCGCCCGCTACGATAACGTCGCCCGCGGAGATTTTTTTGCTAAATTCAGGATCGGCGTCCTCCATGATGTGAGTGGCCAAGATTTTTTCGTCCGAGGTGTTGAGATAGCGCGCGGCTATGATGATGTCGGTGTCGATATTGTCGCCGAATTTCCAGACTTTTGCTTGTTTCATGATTTGCCTTAAGATTAAATTTGGGCGATTTTATCCAAAAGAAGCTAAATAAACAATCAAAGCGCGCAGGGTAGCGGTCGGTGCGGGCAAATTTGAGGTTAAATTTAAACGGTTCGGCTCGCGAGTTAAATTTTATATAAAAACAAGCTTACTGAGCAGGAAATTTAACAAACCGCATAAATTTTGAGCGGCTAGAAAAGCAGAGTTTTTAGAGCGGTGCGGGATAGCGGTTAAATTTGATTTAGAGGTTGGACGAGATATCGCTAGGATACTCGTCCGTAGATTTTTTATTTTTATGTTTCGTTATGTTACCCGTTAAAACAAAACCACCGCTGCGGTTAGACAGCCCCAAAGCACGGCTCCGATAGCCATAGTTACGTGAGTTACTGCAGAATCTTTCATCTTTTTCTCCTTTATTTTTGGAGAATTATAATGACCTTTTGTGTCCTCAATGTGTCCTTTGTATGACTTTTTAAAATTTCACTTGAAATTTACGCTTATTTCATCAAATTTACCGCAAATTCGGTTGCATCGTTAGTAGCAAATTTAAATTTTCGTCAAATTTTGCGTCCGCAAGTAAAATTTGCCGCCCGCCCCGATAGCTAAATTCGCCCGCTAAAGAAGCGCAAATTTGAACTATTTTAGCCGCGTTTTGCCTCAAATTTTACGCGCGTTTGGGATCATTACGCTCACGGTCGTGCCACGTCCAGGCTCGCTTTCATAGCTTATCTCTCCGCCTAAAAGATGAACGATACGCCGCACGATAGATAGCCCCAGGCCGCTACCTTTGCCCTTGTGCGACTCCTCGCATTGATAAAATTTATCGTAGATTTTTTCTAGCTTTTTAGCCTCTATGCCTGCCCCCTCGTCGCTAATGCGCACTACAAGCCAACCGCCCTCTTCGCGGCAGCTCACGCCGACGTCCGCGGCCGAATACTTTAGCGCGTTATCCATCAAATTTAGCCAAATTTGCGCCAGCATCGAGGCGTTGCTACGTACGCTTACGGCGGCTAGATCCAGATCAAACTCCCGCCCGTCGTACTTTTGCATTAGCATCGCCGCAGCCTTTCGCAGCTGCTCGTCTACGCGCACGTTCTCGTCCAAATTTACGCCCGCTTGGCTGTCTAGGCGCGAGAGCAGCAGCATATCCTCGCACAGACTGCTTAGCGAGTTTGCCTGCTCTTTTATGAGGTCTAGATACTCGTTTCTGCGCGCTTCGTCCGTCTCGTCCTGTGCGATCTCGCAGTAGCCGCTGATGACGCTTAGGGGCGTTTTTAGCTCGTGCGAGACGTTTGAAATGAAGTCTTTTTGCATGTAGTCCATTTTTTCTAGCGCCGCCGCGGTCAAATTTATATTTGCCGCCAGCTCGTCTAGCTCGTGCAGGTATTCGCTATCCGCGCCGCGTTTGCAGTTCTTACGCGAAACCCTAACGGCAAAGTCGCCTCTAGCGATCTTGCCGGCTGCTAGCCTAAAGTTCTCGACGTATCTTAAAAAATACGCCGTTACGGCATAAAATATCGCTCCGCCCGCGCCCATCACGATCGCGCAAAAGCTGATGATGCCCCAAAACATCCCAAGCTTCACCTCAAATATCCGCTCGTAAGCCAGTATCGCCGCCGATGCCGCGATGCAAAGCACGCAAAAGACGAAGATAAACATCGCCGCGGTGTAGGTTTTTAGGCTGATTAGATATTTTTTCTTATTTTGTGTAGTATTCATATTTTATTTCCATTTTTTTATATAGACCGATCTCTTTTATGTCGCCGTTTTCGTAGTATTTGTCCACGGGCTTAAATTTGACCGAGGTTTTATGCGTCAAATTTCCCCGCTCATCCCTGATTATGTCTTTAAACTGTAAGATTTGCCCGATTTTTGCCTCAGATCCGAAGTAATTTACCGACGTATACTCCATCTCGTCGCCGTTTGCGGCGTAGTAATAAACCCATTTTGAGCCCGGGGCTTGCGTGATTTTTTCATATTCGCCGTTTTGCTTGCGCTCGTAACTTATCTCTATACCGTGCCGCGGCTCCATATTATTTTCTATCCGCGTTAAAACGCCCTTTTCGTCGTAGACGTAGCTATCGTCCATCACTAGCGTCCCGCCGGAATACACCGTCCTAGCGATCATTTTGCCGTCCTTGCCGTAAGTGGTTTTCTCCGTGTGCGGGTAAAATCTATCCTCCACGTGCTGCTCTTTGGCCGTCGCGACTAAATTTTCGCCGTCAAATTCGTATTCATAGAGATAAACGGCGCTATCTTGATATTTTTTGCGGATTAGCCCGTCTTTGCCGTATTCAAACAAAACCGAGCTGTTTGGTACGCCGTTTATGTGTTCGGTTTCTTGCACTATATAGCCGTTTTCGTTAAACTCCGTTCGCTTCACGCGCGTATTTTCTAGCGCGCCCGAGCCGTCTATAGAGTATTCGTACTCCGTAGCCGTCATGCTTTTGACCTCGCCTTTTAGATCCTTTTTGATCCAGTCGCTTTGCGGTAAAACGGCCGAGTTTAGATAGCAAACCGCCGATGCCGCCGCTAAAATAGCTTTTAAAATTTTCACTTTATCTCCCCCGCCCCTCACTCGTAAATTTCGCCCTTATAGCCGATGCCGCGTACCGTAGCTATCTTAAAGTCCGTGCAGCCTTCTAGCTTGCGGCGTAGTTTTTTTACGTGCGTATCGACCGCGCGCTCGTCGCTATCCGTGTCGTAGCCCCAGATTTCTTGCATGATTTCAAGACGAGTGAAAATTTTGCTAGGATTTGAGAGCAGTAAAAAGAGTAGATAAAACTCTTTTGGCGCGAGCTCCACGGCCTCGCCGCCGATTTTTAGGCTAAGGGCCGTATAGTCAAGCTCTGAGTTTTTAAACCTCAGCCGCTTGCCGCTAGCGATCTTAGCTCGGCGCAAAAGCGCGTTTATGCGTAAAATCAGCTCTTTTAAATTTACGGGCTTGCTCATGTAGTCGTCCGCCCCCGTGACAAAGCCCTTCTCCATGCCCTCCATGCCGCTTTTTGCCGTTATCATGAGCACCGGCAGCGACTCGTCTAGCAGCTTGATTTGTTTGGTTAGCTCGTATCCGCTAAGCCCTGGCATCATGATATCGGTGATCACAAGGTCGGCACGCTCGCTCTCTAGTAGCTTTATAGCCTGCTCTCCGTCAAAAGCCGCAAGCGGAGAAAAGCCTTCCTGAGCGAGCTTTAGGCAGATGATTTTATTTAAATTCTCGTCATCCTCGGCGACTAAAATTTTAAACATTTATTTTCCTTAAATTTGCCCCGAATTTAACGGGCAAGGCGATAAATTTTGTCCTATTTTATCAAATTTAACGAGAAATCGGCGGGTAAATTTAGCGAAGCATCATCAAAATGCCGATGACGCAGATGATGGCGGCCGTAAAAATCTCCAAAAGTCGCAGGTGGGTTTGCAAAAATTTCTTTAGTATCGCTCCGCCCAGCGCATAGAGGCTAAGCGAGCAAAACTCGATAAAAACGAGCATAACGGTGATAGAAAATATACGAGGCAAGCTAAAAGGATCGTTCGCGTCCAAAAAAGTCGGCAGCAAAGCCGATAGAAAAATCCACGCCTTAGGATTTGAGATGCAGACCACGGCGCCGTTTAAAAACATCTGCTTTTTGCTCGGTAGCTGCGTAACCTTCGTGATACTAAGCTGCCCCTTGCTAAAAAACAGCATAGCGCCAAGATATAGTAGATAAAGGCCTGCGATGATGTTTAAAACCTTAAACGCGAAGCTATAATGCGCCAAAACTGCGCCAACGCCAAGCATACAGCAAATACCTACGAAAGCCAGAGAGGCGAGCTGCCCCGCCATCATCGGTAGCGCACGCACGTAGCCTAGGCTCATGCCGATACTCATCGCGTAGGTCATGTTGATACCGGGCATCAGGCTGATCGGAAAAAATGTAACGATAAAAAGCAGGTAGTTCATAAAGCGCCTTAAATTTTGAAAAAATAGTAAATCAAATTTTATAAATTTAAGATAAAAAACGGCGCGCGGGCGGCGGAAATTTAGCAAAATTTACTTCAGTCGTCGTTTTTGTTTTTATATCGCGGCGGAAATTTGATTTGTTATGCGCGGGCGCGTAAATTTAGCGGATTTGTCTGCGGCATTTTGTTTGCGTTTTTTAGAACGGCGGAGTGCAAATTTAGCAAGTAAATCTCTAAGCGCACAAATTTAAACCCGCAAATTTAAGTTTATATACGCGGGTTTAAATTTACCCCGCAAAATAACTCCAAAGCCAACCGACCGTTTAGCGGGTTTTGCAGTAAAATTTAGAAATTACGCTATCACTATCAGCACGCCAAGGCCTTTGTCGGCGGCATTTTGATAAAAGTTCAAAAGCCCGATAAAATACTCTTTTAGCTCGGCTTTGATATCCTCAAATTCGCTCTCGTACTCCCATATCTCGGGGTAAGTGCCCGCCGCACCGAAGTCCGTAAAATTTACGTTTGCTAAAAGCGCGCCTATATCGGTACTCTGCATCGCTTTAGCTACGGCTTTCACATCATCTGCGCCCACGTAAGATATCGCCTCGCCTCCCTCCTCGCCAGCCATGCCGCGTCCGAAAATCGCCCAGCTAAGCGGATTTGGCGTCGCGAAAATCTCGCCCGCGCTCATCGCTTCAAACATATTTTTGCCAGTTAGCGTTTTATGCATCGCGTCCCACATTTTATCTAGGTCGTATTCGTCCAGCGCCCCGCTGTCGCCACCGTTTTTTATCGCCTCGATATCGCCCTGCGCATAGGCGTAATAGTGCGCGCTCATTCCCATTTTCGCTCCTTAAATTAAAATAATCGATTATACCTAACGAAAGATAAAATTTACGCTTGCAAATCGCCGTTTAGCGCGTAAATTTTAAACGCAAATTTAAGATAAATTCGTCGCAGCAAAAGCCGCCGAAAAATGAAATTTATGAAAGAGACGGCGGACCGTAAATTTAGCAAATCCACCTTAATAAAAATAGAAATAAAGCGCAAGTATCGCGAGATGATTTTGAGAGTTGCGACGTAAAATTTTGGCGCAGATAGAACACATAGTTCATCGAGCCAAAATTTTACTAGCTCTTTCAAAAGCGCTCGCGAGACGCCGCGCGCCTAGTGAGTTAGGAAAAGCTCCTGGATATTAGCCTTATCCGTAGTCTGCGTAAGCGCAAGCATCAAAAGCACTCTGGCTTTTTGCGCATTTAGGTTGTCGCTGGCCAAAAAGCCGTATTTGCCGTCGTCCACCTCGCCGTTTAGCGTGGTCTCGCCGCTACCTACGCGCGAGCCTCGCACGACTACTACGCCGCCTTTAACCGCTTCGCCTAGAGCCTCAAGCGCGCTTGGGAATGGATTTCCGTTACCCATGCCGGCGTTTATGATGCCTTTAGCTCCGTTTTTGACGGCTAAATTTATAAAATCCGGGTTGTCGTTTGCGTGGCTGTAGATGATATCGACTCTTGGAAGCTCTTTGATCTTTGCGATATCAAATGCCGAATTTACGGTGTGTTTGCGCGTAGGATTCATATAAAATTTGACGTTGCCGTAATACGCCGTGCCGATCTTGCCGCTGTTTGGAGATTTAAAGGTATCGACCGCCGTCGTATCGCTTTTGGTTACTTCGCGCGCCGCGTGGATCTCGTCGTTCATCACGACCATTACGCCCTTGCCTGCGGCTTCTTGGCTTACCGCGACGTTTACGGCGTTAAAGATATTTAGAGGGCCGTCCGCGCTTAGCGAGCCGCTGTTTCTCATAGCACCCGTAAACACGATCGGCTTGTCGCTTTTGACGACTAAATTTAAAAAATACGCCGTCTCCTCCATCGTGTCCGTTCCATGCGTGATGACGACGCCGTCGGCCTCGCCGCTAGTTAGCAGCTCGTTCACTCTGTTTGCGAGCTTTAGCCAAACTTCGTTGTTCATCTCCTGCGAGCCGATGTTTGAGATCTGCTCGCCTTTGATGGTCGCTATCTTGTTGATTTCAGGCACCGCTGCGATTAGTTTATCCACCGTAACGGTTCCTGAGGTATAGCTCGCATCAAGCGATCCGGGGCCGCTTCCCGCTACCGTGCCGCCCACTGCTAGTATAGTAACTCTTTTCATAAAACCTCCGTTTAGGCCGTAAGCCTGATTAGCGCCATATAAATACCCGTCGAAACCGCGATACTAAGCAGGGTATTTTTAAATTTCAGATAAATTAAAACCGCGGTAAAAACGGCTGCCGCTTCGTTTAGTCCGTACGGATAAACGTCAAATTTAACGTCTCTTAGTCCGTAGCACACCAAGATAACCATTATCATCAGCCCCATGCGTCGCTCCACGGCGCTAAGCCACGGGCTAGGCTTATAGTTTTTGATGACGTAAAACGGCGCAGCGCGCGTCAAAAAGGTCGCAAACGCGCTTAGCAAAACGGCGGCGAATATCATCCACTCGCTAGAACTCACGCTTATCAAAGCTTATCCTTAAAAACTAAAATAAAAATAAAGCAAAGCGCCATCGAGCCTACCAGCATCGCTTTAGCGGGCATGAGCGCTACGCCGGCGACTCCAAACAGGCACGCCGCGCCTAGCACTTTATAATTTTTATCGTTTTTAAACATCTCCATCACGATAACGATAAAAAGCGCGGTTAAGCTAAACTCAAGCCCGCTCGTATCGACCTTTATCAGCCCGCCGGCTAGGCATCCGACCGCCGTTCCCGCCGCCCAGTAGAGCCACGAGATCAAATTTAAGCGCGTAAAAACATAACTGCGCTCCGCCGCGTCCGAGATCTTGAGCGCCTTAAATATCGCAAAGGTTTCGTCCGTGAGAGTCGCGATATTTAAAAGGCGGTATTTTAGGTCTTTGTACTCTTTTAAAAGCGCCAGCCCGTAAAAAGTATGGCGTAAATTTACAAGGTAGCTCACGATAAAAACTTCCAAAAGCCCCGTACCCGCGCTAAAAAGCGAAAGCATCATAAACTGCGCCGCGCCGCCGTATGCTAGCGTGCTAAGAGCGATGGCGATAAACGCGCTAACGCCCATGCTTTTAGCCAGTATCCCAAAAGCGACGCCGAGGGGAAAATAGCCCATAAATATCGGAACGCTGAGCTTAAAAACGTAACTAAAATGCAAAAATTTTCCTTAATAAAAGCGCGATGATAGCTAAAAATTTAAAAAAATTGGATAAAGGTGAACGAATCGCTATACTAAATTCGATGTATTTGCTATAATTCCTAGAATTGAGTGCTTGAAGGAGCAAATCGTGAATACAAAAACTCAAACTGATACAAAAGAGTTGGACGAGAAATTTGCTGCTATCCCCGAGGACCTAAAAAGACGGTATGATAGACATAGATTTATCAGGCGCGCGGTGATGCTATTTTTGGCATTTTTACCTATCATTTTGACGTTTTCATCGCTTATTCCGCTGATTTCTACGCGGTTTGATGAATATATCAATGACAATGTATCCGAAACCGTTTTATTTTTTGCTGTTATGATTTTGTCGGTTGGTTTAACTGCTTTTTATTTAAAGCTCGACTCAGTCAAAAAATACAGTATTTTTTTCGTAAAAAATCAAGACGTTAGCCTAGCGGTTTTTACTTTTGAAAATATAGCTAGTCTGATCTTAATTCTATTTCCAGTTTTACTGTTTGTATCCTCAGCAATGGGAGGCTCTCAGGACGAGTTAAACGGCGCGGGCACTTTATACGGAGTCTTCATAGCTCCGATTTGTATCTTGGTTTTTCTATTGTGCTATGCTTGCAACAATGGTTTGACGTTTTCATCGCTTATTCCGCTGATTTCTACGCGGTTTGATGAATATATCAATGACAATGTATCCGAAACCGTTTTATTTTTTGCTGTTATGATTTTGTCGGTTGGTTTAACTGCTTTTTATTTAAAGCTCGACTCAGTCAAAAAATACAGTATTTTTTTCGTAAAAAATCAAGACGTTAGCCTAGCGGTTTTTACTTTTGAAAATATAGCTAGTCTGATCTTAATTCTATTTCCAGTTTTACTGTTTGTATCCTCAGCAATGGGAGGCTCTCAGGACGAGTTAAACGGCGCGGGCACTTTATACGGAGTCTTCATAGCTCCGATTTGTATCTTGGTTTTTCTATTGTGCTATGCTTGCAACAAGGGTCAGTATATACCAAAAAGCAAAACCGACGACTCACAAACGGCATGAAATTTAGCCAAGCCAAAGACTAAGGTAACTAAAAGCAATCTAGACGCAAAATTTTACTTAAAACAAATTTGACCCGCACCGACATGAAGTAAATCAAATTTAAAGGCATGCGAGATTGAAAGCCCTGTTAGCTGTGCATCTCTCAGGGAATTTTATAGAAACAGTTTCGGCGTGAAATAAAACTACAAAAAGACTGCGAAGATTTTCACCAAGGCTTGCTAGGCGAACTACACAAACGGCTACTACAATCTCAGTGTTCTATACGCAGAAGGCCAAGGCGTAATCAAAGATAAACAAGTGGCCAAGAAGTATTTCGGTAAGGCTTGCGATATGGGCTTAAAACAAGGTTGCGATAATCACAAAATCCTAAGCAAATAAAGAGCCGTTAAAAAACGGCTAAAATTTAACTCAAATTTGGCCGTTTTGATTAATTAAATTTAAAAAGCCGCCTACTCCGTCAAATTTGCAAAGCAAATCTCTGACTAGGCGGCTAAATTTAGCCTATTTTAGGCTATCTCTTTAGGCTATTTACGATAGAGAGCATATCATCACTCGTCGTGATCGCCTTTGAGTTTGCTTCGTACGCGCGCTGACCGGTGATGAGGTCGGTCATCTCCTCTACCAGTTGCACGTTACTCATCTCGACAAACCCCTGCCTGATCGTACCCAGACCGTCCTGACCCGCCGTACCGACTACGACCTCGCCGCTAGATCCCGTAGGCAGATAGAGGTTGTCGCCCATAGAGTGCAGGCCTGCTGGGTTGATAAAATTTGCTAGCTCAATGCGGCCCACCTGCGTCATCTCGGTGTTGCCAGGCTGTAGTACGGAGACGGTGCCGTCGGTGCCGACTGAAACCTGCGTGGCGTCGGCCGGGATAGTCATCTGAGGCTGGAGCACGTAGCCGTCGGAGTTTACGATCGTGCCTTCGCTATCTAGCTTAAAAGCGCCGTTTCTAGTATACGCCGTCGTGCCGTCTGGAAGCTGCACCTGGAAAAAGCCGTTACCAGCGATAACCATATCGAGGTTGTTGCTCGTTTCTTTAAAATAGCCTTGCGAAAATATCTTCGTTATCGCCGTTGGACGCGCACCTAGACCCACCTCGATACCGGTGGGGCTTTTCGTCGTGGCGCTGGTTGCCGTACCCGCATACTCCATGACCTGATACATCAGATCGGCAAATTCGGCGCGGTTTTTCTTATAGCCGATAGTGTTTACGTTTGCGATGTTATGCGACGTAACGTCGATCTGTGTTTGCTGGGCAATCATGCCGGTGGCGGCGGAGTAAATAGACCTCATCATTTTCGTGTTTTCCTTTCTTAGCGCGTTGTATCTTGAGCGTATACTTCGTTGATTTTTTCCTCGGCTTCGGTTACGTATCGCATATACGCGCCCTCGCCTCGCAAAAAACTGCCTAGTCTGCATTTCAAGCTACTGCCGCTTATCTTTATGTATCTAATAAACGGCTCATCGCTTTTTACCATTGCAAAATATATTCCAAATTTGCAGTCTTAAATTTTACGCTTTTGCATAAAACGTCGCCGACTGTTTTTATGCCTGGCGAACGTCTAAAATTTACAAATTCGGCGCGATTTCTCGCATTTATTGGGTATTTAGCAAAAGGCGTTCCAAATTTGCAAATTTTGGGAAATTTGAAAATATTTTGGCGGAAGTATTTTGAATTTATATTAGCGACAGGGGTTTTAATGTATAGCGATTTATGTTTATTAAAATTTAAAAACCTTAGCGGAAATATCTTTGAGCGGATTTGCGAGTTGTGCAAATTTTTACGAGCAAGACTAGGCACGTAGCCTGTCGCCGCGAGTAAAAATTAAATCTCTCGCAAATACGTCAAAGAGATAACGCTAAATTTAAACTTTCGTGTTAGCGAGCTTGCTTATAGCTTCCTGATTTAGATCATCCATATGGCTCGTCATCACCTTTTGATACATCTCGACGAAGCGCTGCGTCTCGATGAGTCCGACCATCTCGGTTACGGCGTTTACGTTGGAAATTTGGGTGTATTTCCACGCGACCGCGTCTATCTCGCCGCCCACGTCTTCAAGCTCCTTTAAATTCGGCAAAACGTAGAGATTATCGCCCTCTTTGGTTAGATTTCGTATCTCTTTTGACTGCGCGATATAAAGTCTAGCTAACGGCTCCTCGTTTGAGTAGAGATTGCCGTTTTTATCGGCGGAAAAGCGCTCGCCCTGCGGGATTTGGATGCCTTGAAAATTATTCGTAAAATAATCGCTCGGCAGCACCTTGTAACCCTCTTTAGTTACCAAAAATCCGTCCTCGTCGAGATTAAACGAGCCGTTTTTGGTTAGGCGCACGTCGCCAGGTTTCACCTCGACTAGGAAAAACAAATCCTCTCGCTTCATCGCAAAGTCAAGGTCGTTGTTTGAAAATTTAAGCCCGCCCTGGCTAAAATCCACGTATTGCTCCGAAATTTGCGGCACTCTGTCGATAGTTCTGTTTAGAAATTTAGCCGCGTCTTTCGTATGATTTTCTATCGGTAACTCATCGCGATACTCTTTAAAAATCCTCTCAAAATCCCCCACTACGACGTCGTCGCGTTTAAAACCGATCGTGTTTATGTTTGCTAGGTTGTTTGCGATGACGTCCAGGCGGTTAAACTGCGTCACCATGGCGCCGGTTGCTTGGTAGTAGCCGTTGTTCATTTAATTTTCCTTATTAGTCTGTTTGTTCGGCAAGCGTCTTTGGATAGGCTTGCTAAATTTAGCTCGGCAAGCCGCGCGCCTAGCTTACGTAAATTTTAGCCTCACGCGTCCAAATCCGTCTTATTTTACCGCATTTGCTACCCAAAAAAATCTAAGCGCTTATGGCGGCAAAGCCGTTTTGTCTATTCGTAAGCGATTTAGCAACTATCGTTCCAAATTCAAATTTAGCTTTCGTATTCATATCGTCTTTATAACTAAATTTAGGATAACGATTTAGATAAGTTGATAGTAATCATATCAAGTTTAAAGATATTCTTAGCACTTTATGCTATAATCTGCCAAAAATTTTAAAACAAAGGACGAAAAATGAGCGAAAAATTTGAATTTCAAACCGAGGTAAACGAGCTGTTAAATTTGATGATACACTCGCTTTACTCGAACAAAGAGATATTTTTGCGCGAGCTCATCTCAAACGCGAGCGATGCGCTGGATAAGCTAAACTACCTATGTCTCACGGATGATGCTTACAAAAGTCTAAGCTACTCCCCGCGAATCGATATCAAAATAGACAAGGACAAAAAGACGCTAACGATCAGCGATAATGGCATCGGTATGGACAAAAACGAGCTGATAAATAACCTCGGCACCATCGCCAGAAGCGGTACGAAGGGCTTTTTGGACAAGCTAAGCGGCCAAGCTAAAAAAGATAGCGCGCTCATCGGGCAGTTTGGCGTCGGGTTTTATTCGGCATTTATGGTTGCGGATAAGATCGAAGTCGTGAGCAAGAAAGCGCTTGGCGAAGAGGCCTTTATGTGGAGCTCGGATGCGAAAACATACGAAATATCGCCCGCGCAAAAAGATAGCCACGGCACCTCGATCACGCTTTATCTAAAAGATGACGAGTTTGCCGAGTCCTATCGTATCGAAAACATCGTCAAAAAATACTCCAACCACATCCCGTACCCGATATTTGCGGATAAAGAAGAGTACGTGCCGCCTAAAGAGGGCGAAAAAGAGGGCTCGTACGAGACCAAAAACGTGCAGATAAATAAGGCTTCCGCACTTTGGAAAATGAGTAAAAGCGCGCTAAAAGAAGCCGACTACAACGACTTTTATAAACAAATCTCGCACGATAGCGAAGATCCGCTACTCTGCGTGCATACCAAAGCCGAGGGCAAGATTGAGTACACTACCCTATTTTTCGTGCCGGCGTCAGAGCCGTTTGATCTATTTCGCGTGGATTATCAAAGCGGCGTAAAACTCTACGTCAAAAGCGTATTTATCAGCGACGACGCCAAAGAGATGCTGCCGCCGTATCTTAGATTCGTCCGCGGCATAATCGACGTTGAAGACCTGCCGCTAAACGTCAGCCGCGAAATCCTACAAGAAAACAGCATAATGCGCAGCGTAAAGGAGCAAAGCGTCAAGAAAATCCTGGGCGAGCTAGCCAAGCTAAAAGAAAAAGATAGAGAAAAGTACGTCAAATTTTATAAAATATTCGGCAAGGTTATCAAAGAGGGGCTTTACGGATTTAGCAGCGAAAAGGAGCAAATTTTAGACCTTTGCCTCTTTAAATCAAGCAAACGCGAGGGGCTAGTCAGCCTAAAAGAGTACAAAGACGCGATGAAAGACGGTCAAAAATCAATCTACTACATCAGCGGAAATAACGAAACTATGCTAAGAAATTCGCCGCTTTTAGAGAGCTTTAAGGCTGAAGGGATAGAAGTACTCATCATGGACGAGGAGATAGACTCTATCGTCATGCCGATGGTGCAAGACTACGACAAAACGCCGATAAAAGCGGTAAATCATACCGATATCGACGCCGAGATCAAACCGGAAAAAGACGAAGCCGACGAGGGTAAATTCGCCGCGCTGCTAGCTAAGATGAAAGAGATACTAAAAGACGAGGTCAAGGACGTGAAACTAAGCTCGCGCCTAAGCCAAAGTCCCGCCGTCATCGTCTATGATAAAAATGATCCCGACTACGCTACGCAGATGATGCTAAAGCAGATGGGGCATAGCGCGGGTAAAATTTTACCGATACTGGAGATAAATCCAAAGCACGAGCTCTTTGAAAAACTATCTCAAAACGAGGCGATGATATATGATGCGGCGGAGCTGCTTTTAGATATGGCTAAGCTAAACGAAGGCGTCGCGATCGACGATCCATCGGCGTTTAGCAAAAAGCTAACTAAAATCTTGCTAAAAGCGATCTAAATTTAAGCCTTTTTTGGCTTAAATTTTATTTTCGGTTCGGCGGCGGAGTTAAATTTGCCGCCGAGTTTTATCTAAATTTACGCGCTCTACTTACCTTTTTAAACGCTAACCTGCTTAAATTTATCCAAATTCAAAAAATCGTTAAATAGCTAAAATTTAGCCCCCGCCTTGCCTAATTTTCTTTCATTTGTTTATGTTTTATTCGTTAAATACGGCTTGGCTTATGAACCGGCGCATAATTTAACCGAAAAAGCCCATCAAAAACCGCGCCAAAACCAAATTCGCCTTATCGTCTTGCCGCCTTGCCAAAGCCGCTTTGCTAAGTAAATTTCTTGATTTATACGATATTTAGCTATAATCGCTCGCAATTTTAAGGCATAAAATGAATGAAAATAAAGAATATTTCGTAAAAGAAGAAGATTTTATCGTATCAAAAACCGACGTAAAGGGCAGGATAACCTACTGTAATCACCCGTTTTTAAAGATCGTCGGCGCTACGCAAGAGCAGCTTTTACACAAGCCGCACAACATCATCAGGCACCCTGATATGCCGCGCATCGTGTTTAAGCTACTGTGGGAGCGTATCAAGGCGAAGCAAGAAATCTTTGCGTTCGTTAAAAACAAGAGCTTTGACGGCGGCTTTTACTGGGTATTTGCCAACATCACGGCTTCGCTAGACGCTAACGGCGAGATCATCGGCTACTACTCCGTCCGCCGCAAGCCAAATCCAAAGGGCGTCAAATTTATCGAAGGCGTATATAAGCAGCTGCTTGAGACCGAAAAAAGCGGCGGCATGGAGGCTTCTGGTAAGCTGCTGGGGCAAATTTTAGCCGGTGCCGGCGTCAGCTACGACGAGCTAGTGCATAAACTTCAGCGAGGCTTGCTCTAGCGCTGGGGCTGTTTTTATGGAATTTATGAGATTTCATAAAGGCATAAAAATCGGTAACGCTAGCTCGCCACGCACGATTTACGCGTAAATTTCTCAAACGTCTTTGCCGTCTATTGCGGCAAAAATAGGCATAAGATGTGTTTTGTAAGTCCGTAAAATAAAACACAAGAAAGACCTAAGACTAGGCGTTAAGTTATGCTTTTGCCTATTAGCGCAAACGTGAAATTTTACCGCCCTTACCGTGATTCAAAACACCTGAGCCGCGCTCTACTAGCGCCGATTTTACAGGCTTATATGAGCCTAAACGGCTAATCCTAGACCGTTTTACCTAAATATGCCCACGCTCAAAATAGCGCCAAAATAAAACATAAATTTACCGTATTTGCAGATAGTAAGATAATGCAAGGGCGCCGCTGCTAGTAAAAACAGGCAAAAACGCAGACTACGCGAGCTCCGTTTTACCGCCGCTGAGGTAAACCGCCGTCAGCCTTACTATTTTCAGAAATTTGCCGACTCGCAAAATCAGGTTTTGATAGCGCCTAAGATTACGTTTTACATATCTGCTTAAAATTTTCCGCGAGCAAAAACACCGAATTTTGCTTCCAACTATAAGGATACTTTAGATGGGCTACAAGCCGCAAATTTAGATTTATCGCGGATTTTTACCTTATTTGCGCCGTTTTGGGACTCCTTGCTCGTCAGGTAAGCTCACTTCGTTTAGTCCGGATTTCGCCGTTTTGCTAGCCGAGTTTTGATCTGATAAACAAAGTAGCAAAGCTATGCTGCCGCGCTAATCGGCGCAATTATTTTTGACGAGTGCCAAGCTACGGATTTAGACCTTTGCCGTATTTACGCATTAAACCTAAGCATAGCCGCCTTAGACGCTTGATTTATATTTCAGGTTTTATGCTTCCGGTTTATTTTATGTTTTTTAATATTTCATTTATGATTTCTCGTGCACCGCCATTTACTATTTGCCCGCCAAGCGCACTTGAGACGGCATTTATATTCATGCTCTCTATCAGACCTAAGGCCTCGCTAGCGTCTATCTCTCCGCCTTTTTGAAAACAAAATTTAGCCAAATTTTGATCCACTAGAAACTTAGCGTTATAAACCTGATGATTATTCGCCGCATACGGATAGGGCACAAATACGCTAGGCAGCGCGTTTGCCGCGAGTTCCCACAGCGTGCTGGCTCCTGCTCGGCTCACGGCAATATCGGCCTCGTGCATCTTTAGCTCGATCTTAGGATCAAAGGCAAAAAGCTCTAGCTCATCGCCGCTAAAGCCGAGCTTATCGTATTGAGCGCGCAGACTTTCTAGCGCGTTTTTACCGCATTGATGTATGATTTTTATACCTTTTTGGCGTAGGTTTGGAGCTAAATTTAACGCTAGATTATTTATCGCAGCCGCGCCTTGCGAACCGCCTAGAAATATAATAGTTTTTAAATCTTCCCTAACGCGAGCCGTATCAAAAAATCTTTGCGCGACGGGATAACTAAAAATAGGCTTAAAATAAGAGCTAAAAAAGCCCTTTGCAAACGGTTTTAAAAGCTTATTTAAACTGCCGATCACGGCGTTTTGCTCGTGGATAAAAAGCGGCTTTCGCGAGATAATCGCCGCAAATGCCGCAGGCGCAGCGCTATATCCACCTACGCTTACCACGGCTTTTACGCCATGTTCTTTAAAAATTTTACGGCATTTAAACGCTAGTTTAAAAATATTTAATAATGCCGAAATTTTACCCAATCCTTTTTTATTTACCACCCCTCCGCTCGGTAAAAAAATTTTCTCGCTAAAGCTCGCGTCTTTTTCAAACCACATCTTGTCCTGCCCGCTACTAGACCCGATAAATATCGTTCTCTCGCCCCGCGCTACGAGCTCCTCGTTTAGGGCTTTTGCGATAGCTAGATGTCCGCCGGTACCGCCGCCGCAGACTACTACGGCGCTACTGCGTGCATTGCCGACGGTTAAATTTAAGTTTTCGTTTTTCATTTTTTGCCTAATAAATTTAAATAAAATCGGCGCAAAGGCCGTTTAAATTTAGCCCCAAAAGTAGCGTAAATTTTATTGCCGCCTAGCAGCGATTTACCCCGATAAATATACGGGCGACTGGTTTAAACGGTACAGTTTTTGGGCTAAATTTAAACATAAATCGCCCGCTTAAACTCGCCTTACCCGCTAAATGCGGCAGACGTTTAAAATCTAAAAACCGGACGGTTGCCCGCTAGCCGGGTTTGCTCTTTAAAGCCTAGATTTTAGATCTTTTTGCTAGGACGCCGCGTAAATTTACTAGATTTTTGCCGAGGCAAAACCGCTTTTTGCGGATAAATTTAGCCGCAAACAAACCGTCTAGCCAAAAGCCGAGTCCAGCTAGGAAATCTATAGGCAAAGCGGCCAAATCTCCCGTTTATCGCCAAGCTAAATTTAGGCCAAGGCCTAGTCTTTGACCTTTTTACTAACCGACAGCACCATACCGATACCGATGCAAAGCGCTAAAACAGAGCTGCCGCCGTAGCTTAGAAACGGCACGGCGATGCCTTTGATCGGCGTGATAGAGGTGATGCCGTAGGAGTTCATCAAAAACGAAAACGAGATGAGAAGCCCCACGCCTAGCGTAAAAAGATGATAGACTTTATTTTCGACCTTAGCAGATACGCGAAATATCCTATAAAGCAAAAATACTATCACTCCCGTTATGACAAAAATCCCAAGCACCCCGATCTCCTCGGCGATACCGGCTAGCACGAAGTCGGTGTGAACCTCGCTTAAAAATCCTAGCTTAAACACGCCCGCGCCCAGCCCCTCGCCGAAAAATCCACCGTGCTTTATCGCATTTAGCGAGTGCGAAATCTGATACGCTTCGCCCGTATCCTCGACGCGCAAGGCCGCAGCCATCCCGTCGGGCAAGATGGATAAGACCATATTTTGTATCGTTCCCCACCATGATTTTATACGAGCTATCCTGTGTTCTGACGTGACGATAGCGATACTAGCCAGCATAACCGCCAGCCCTATACCGATGGCAAATAATCTAAAACTGGTACCGGCAAAAAACATCATCACCGCAAGCGTGAGAGCTAAAACTACGACTTGACCTAGGTCGTTTTGAAGTATGGCGATGAGATAAACGGCCACCAAAAATAAAAAAAGATAGGGCAAGATAAGCCCGAATTCTTCTTTTAGGCTCTTTTTCGTGCCGTCAATCTTTCGCGTAAAACTCCACGCTAGAAAATAAACAAAGCCGATCTTAAAAAACTCCACCGGCGCTAGAGAAAATCCCGGCAAGCGTATCCAGCGCTTAGCGCCGCCGGCATCGGTAACTAGCGAGCTAGGCAGGGCATGCATCGCGCCCATGGCTATAGCGCAAAAACCAAAAAGACAAAATCCTATCCAAACCAAAGATTTATCGGGATCTAGGCGCGAAATGCCCCACATCAAAAATATCCCTATGACGCCGACTGCTAGCTGCCTAACGAAAAAATGATAAGGCTCGTAGTTAAAGTAAAGCACCGTAAAAACCGGCAAGGAGAGCGAAAACACCGCGCTAACGGCAATCAGCGCGACGCAGGAAAAAAATATGCACTTATCTACTTGCACCGCCGTCCTTTTTGTAAAATTTAAGCGGTGATTTTACTTAATAGCCGCTTACAAATAAGTTAATTCATAAGCTCAAATTTAGCCGTCGCCGTTTTTGCCCTATTTTGTATTTATATTTAAATTTTAGTCGTATACGCTGCTAAAAGATAAATGTAAATTTATCTAAATTTTAAAATTATATCGTTTATAAT
>NZ_CAJPQR010000019.1 GCF_905372745.1 uncultured Campylobacter sp.
CTCTTGATATGTGATTTTATCTGACTCTAAATTTTTAAAAAATTCATCTAACATTTTACCTGTTTTTATATAGTAACCTTTGGTTTTATTACTTGATTTTGACTTTTCGCATTCTGTTTTAACATACTGATTAGCTATTTGACTAAATGATAATTCTATTTTTGGTTGTTTTATATTTTCTTTTTCTGTGCAACATATTTTCGTATTATATACACCATAAAACTCACCCACCACTCTTTGAAATATGCCTTTATACTCAGCGGTACTTAGATATGCTTTGTTTTCTTGTATGGTAATTTTTTTGTTCACACTATCAGCTAATCTATTTTTTATAAGAGATTTAAAGTTTGTCGAAAGCTTTGAGTTAACTGTCCTACTGTTTAGCTTTTTAAGAGCTGCTCTATCAGCTTCATATTTTATTTTATTGGCAATTATCATTGCTTGATACTCATCATTTGTAAATAAGCAATATTTTACAGTTAGTCGTTTTTGGTCTTTTAAAGCTATGTCGTAGTAGTAAAAATTTGGTCTATTTTTGAGTTTAGTTATTAGCTTAGAGCTCATACATAGATCCTTTTGAAGCAAAGGCTGTATGTAACAAGACTACCAAATCTATGTAACAACTCAAAATTGTCCTAAATTTCAGACAATTTTTAAAATGCAATACCTTAAAAAAATAACGTATTTTAGGGGATTTTATATTTAAAAACGCCATATTCTGGCGGACAGAGAGGGATTTGAACCCTCGAGCCCCGGTTAGAAGCTGCACCCTTAGCAGGGGTGTGGTTTCGGCCACTCACCCATCTGTCCGCAAAAAAGAAACCGCATTATAATTAAATACCGCTGATATCTTGCTTAAATTTGCATTTTAGAGCCTGCCGCTCTCGCGTAGCAAAATAGTCGCGTAAAATAGCCGATGAATTTACGAGGTTCAACGGCGGCGCATTAAGCTAAATTTCGCAAAGCCAGGCTTGCTTATTCAAATTTAAACCGCTTATCGCATGTCAAATTTGCAAATTTAATCCTTCCAAAGCCACCATTTTAGCTTGGCTTTGTCGGGACGGGGCGTGCTGGCGTAGTAGCAAATCATGCGGTAAACGTAGAGGATGCACCTGTCGCTACCGCGCCCGAGAGCCTTTGTGCGCTCATACATCTCATCTGGATCCGCGCCCTTTAGCGAAGCGATATCGGTGTAGCCGAGCGCCATCAGATCCATCTCGGTCGCCTCGCCGACATATGGGATTTTCTTAAAATCACTCGCGCCTTTACTCAAATTTTACTCCAATCTTTATTTAAATTTCGCTCGGCTCGCCATTTGGATAAAATTTTAAAACCCCTTGAGAGTGCGGAATTCTAAAGTCTCACTCGTGTGAGGCAAATTTTAAAATTTTATCCGCGCGGTGCGAAAATTTTTAAAATTTTATCTCGCCGCCGGGCCTCCGCCCTTATGTGCGTCGCTTTTTAGTGTTAAGATATCCGCTGCCGCGCTCATTATCGGAGATTTTATCCGCCAGCTAGCAGGGAGCTTGGGCGCGGCAAAACTTAAACGTTTTTAATCCCAAACGTGGGTAAATTTACACTCTCCGCGCTCGCTCCACTTAATTGCAAAGTCTTAGGTTTCAAACCTCAACAAGGTAAATTTACACAACCCTGAGAAGTTGCAATTTGTTAAGTTTAATGAGTTTCAAACCCCAACGGGATAAATTTACACAAGAGAATTTTGCCTACATCAGGCTAAAAATTTATCTGTTTCAAACCCTAACGGATTTTATAAAAAGATGACGACGGCACTTCGACGCTCTCCAAGCCGCCCTCGCAAAACGACGGTTTTGATTAAAATTTATCATGCGAAAAGCAGACCAAAACCATTTGAGACTAAATTTTACGCAAGCTTTGGCGCTAAATTTGACTCAAAATCCTCTCGCAAATTTCGCGTGGGTTTTGTGCCTGATAGATCGGGCGACCGACCACGATAAAATCAGCCCCCGCCTCGCGCGCGACGCCCAGATCCGCCACTCGCTTTTGATCCTCCGCACTCTCGCCAAACGGCCTTACGCCAGGGCAGAGCGTAATAAAATTTGCGCTCGTTGCGTCCTTTATCAGGCGGCTTTCGAACGCCGAGCAGACCATGCCGTCAAGTCCCGCTTCGTAGCTCATCACGCCAAATTTACGCACGGCGTCGCTTAAATTTTGCTCGTAAACCGCGCTAAATTCCACCTGATCAAAGCTCGTTAGCGCAGAGACCGCGAGCACCAGCGGGCGCGAACCGAGCCTATCCAGTCGCTCCATAACTGTAGCCATCGCGCGCTTGCCGCTACTTGCGTGCACGTTTATCATATCGACGCCGATTTTAGCGATCTCCTCGGCGGCGTCCGCCATCGTATTTGGGATGTCGTAGAGCTTTAGATCGAGGAAAATTTTAAAATTTCCAAGCTTTTTTAGCTCCTCTATAAATCCCGCACCGTCGCGCAAATAGGCCCGCAGCCCGACTTTGAGCCAAATTTTATCCGAAAAGTCCGCAAGCTCACCCGCTAGCTGCAAACACTCCTGCTTCGAGCTCATATCAAGCGCGACGCAGAGCTTCACAGATCGGCCTTTAGCGCGTCTAGTACGCCGTTTATAAATTTCGGCGCCGAGTCTCCGCCCAGCTCCTTGCCAAGCTCGATGCCCTCGTTTATGATGACGGCCTTGTCGGTCTGGGTAAATTTCATCTCGTACGCCCCTAGTCGCAGCACGGCGCGCTCGATGCTGCCGATCTCGCTTATCTTCCACTCTTTTAGACGCGCGTTTAGTAGCGCGTCAAGTTCATCTGCGTGCTCCAAGATACCGTGAAAAAGCGACAGCGCAAGGCTTCGCTGATCGTTTCGGATCTTTTTTTCTTCTAAAAATTCCTCGACGAACTCCTCGCTGCAGCTACCCATTTCGCGTGCGTATAGTAGCGAAACGACGGCCTGCCTAACCTGATGACGAGTCGCCATTTCACGCCTCCAAATTTTTATATAAGCTTAGCATCTCGATCACGCCCGTCATCGCCTCAAAGCCCTTGTTTCCGGCCTTTGAGCCCGCTCTCTCGATGGCCTGCTCGATGCTATCTACCGTTAGCACGCCAAAGGTCACCGGTTTGCCGTATTTTAGGGTGACGTTTGCGATGCCCTTGGTAGTCTCGGCGCTAACGTAGTCAAAGTGAGGCGTAGAGCCGCGGATCACCGCTCCCACGCAGCAAACTGCGTCAAATTTACCACTAGCTAGAGCTTTTTCTAGCGCCATCGGTATCTCAAACGCGCCCGGCACCAAAATGAGGCTCAAATTCGCCTCGTCCCCGCCGTGACGCAAAAACGCATCCCTCGCGCCCTCCACCAGCCTATCGGTGATGATGTGATTAAACCTTGCGCCCACTATGGCGACCTTCTCGCCGCCTTTTAAAGCCAAATTTCCTTCGATTATTTTCATGTCTGCTCCTTAAATTTCTATCCGTTGTAGTCCGTGTCACGCGTGATGATGACCTTATAGCTAGGATAGGCGCTACTTACTTGCGATAAAATTTCGCGGTAGAGCGCCGAGCTATCTGGCGCGTTAAAGTCTATGACGATATCAAACGTGATCGTATTTGTCTCTTTATTTATGTAAAATCCATGCATTTGCTTGATAAATTTATGTCCAAAAACTATCTTTTCGACATTTAGCCTTGTTGCGTTGTCCTCTTTGTCAAATGCATAGATGCCAATGGTATCTAAAACTATGTTAAATTTCGCAAAAATTTTATTTTGTATACGTCTAGTAAGCGCGTCTATCTGCGCGGCGTTCATATCGTGCGCCACCTCTATATGCACGCTGCCTAGCTTCTTGTCTGGGCCGTAGTCATTAAAGATAAGGTCATAAGCCCCAAGCACGCCGTCAAACGAGCGTACACACTGATAAATTTCCGAGCTATCGCCACTAGGCATCCTTGCGCCTAAAATTTTATCTATCGCGTCACGTAAAATTTCAAGTGCCGCCTTGATAAGAAGTAGCGATATGATCACACCAAGATATGCCTCAAGGCTAACGCCAAAAAATACAAAAACCAAAGCCGCTACAAGCGTACTAAGCGAGATGAGAGCGTCAAATTTCGCATCCACGCCGCTTGCTATAAGCGAGTCAGAATTTACCCTCTCGCCAACTTTTTGCGTGTAAAGACCAAGCGCAAATTTGACCACAACCAAAACGGCGATCAAAACAAGCGAGATGGTGTCGTAGTTTGGGGTGCTTGGCGAGATGATCTTTTTGGCCGACTCGACCACGGACGTGCCGCCTGTATAAAGTATGATCACACCTATAACGATAGCCGTTAGATACTCCACTCTGCCGTAGCCAAATGGATGCTCTTTGTCAGGGCTTTTCCCGGCTATTTTTATGCCGACGATGGTAATGACCGACGAGAGAGCGTCGCTTAGGTTATTTACCGCATCTAAAATGATAGCGATCGAACCGCTAGCAAAGCCCACTACCGCCTTTATAGCCGCTAAAATGGCATTTGTCACTATGCCTATGAGGCCTGTTTTTACGATGGTCTCATCTCGTGACGTGACCTGCTCTACTACCTCCAAATTTGCCCCTTAGATTATCTTTAACATTACCGCGCTTAGCGTTATTAGCGATAGATAAAACGCCTTTTGCGCACTCATTTTTTCGCCGTTAAAAATCACTCCGACGCCCACGGCTCCGACCGCTCCGATACCGGTCCAAATCGCGTAAGCCACAGACATCGCCATCGCCTGCATCGCGTAGCTAAGAAGCCAGAGCGAAAGGGCGAAATTTGCGACCAAAATCAAAAAATTAGACGCCTTTTTCACGCCGAAGCTTTTTTGAAATTTGGTTAGAAAAAACACGCCCAAAACCTCGCAGCACCCGGCCGCCAAAAGAGCTAAAATATGCGTCAAGATTTTAGCCTTTTTAGCCCCAGTACGCCAGCGATCAGCGTCGCTATGAAAAATAGCCGCAATAAATCGGGCATCTGGCCGCTTGAGCTGTATTCGCTAACGCTTTCGGCGACCACGATAAAAAATGCTCCAAATCCCACAAATACGGTATATGCAACGCTAACGGGCAAGTATTTCATAGCCTTCATAAACGATACGAAGCTAACGCAGACTAACGCGGCAGTAAGCGCGAATCCTACGGCGTTTTGGGCGTGTTTTAGCCCGTACGCCCAGCCGCATTCGGCGACCGCGCCGCCTAGCACCCACAAAAAGCCCTTAGTTTGCATCGCCTAAGGCGTCTTTTATCTTAAAAATTTGAGCGATATTTGCGTTTAGCTCGTCTAAATTTAGCATATTCGGCCCGTCGCAAAGCGCCTCGCAAGGATTTACGTGCGTCTCGTAAAAAAATCCATCCACGCCCGCAGCCGCCGCAGCTCGCGCTAGATACGGTACAAATTTCGCATCTCCGCCGCTTTTCTCGCCAAGGGCTGATGGCATCTGCACGCTGTGAGTTGCGTCGAAAATCACGGGCGCAAATTCTCTCATCAGCACCAAATTTCGCATATCTACGACTAAATTTCCATATCCAAACGTACTACCTCGCTCCGTTAGCCACACGCCGTTTTGCTTGGCAATCTCGTATCCATCGCCGCTAATACCCCTTGTTTCTAGCACTTTTTTAACAGAATGCTTCATCGCGGACGCCGCTAAAAACTGCCCTTTTTTGATATTTACGACCGCTTTTGTCTTAGCCGCGGCCACGAGCAGATCGGTTTGGCGGCACAAAAACGCCGGGATTTGCAGCACGTCGGCCACTTCGCCTACTGGTGCAGCCTGATAGCTCTCGTGGATATCGGTTAAAATTTTAAAACCGAATTCCTTTTTTACCTTGGCTAAAATTTCGCACCCTTTTTCAAGTCCGGGCCCGCGAAACGAGCTTATGCTCGTGCGATTTGCCTTGTCAAAGCTTGATTTGAAATAAAAATCTATCCGCTTATCTTCGTTAAATTTAACCAGCCTTTTTGCCACGTCAAAAACGAGCTGCTCGCTCTCGATGACGCAAGGCCCTGCTATTAGTATCATCGTCTCTCCTTTTTGCGAAGATTATAGCCCATTGTTGCTAAATTTTAAGAATTACTCTTGTAAAATCGACGTTTTTTTAAGGGTCATAATGAAAAAAATAGCAAAATTCGCAGCCTTCGCGGCTTTAAATTTTACGGCTTTAAATTTGCATGCTTCTCCGCTGGAAACGCTCTTGCAGGGCTCTAAATTTAGCGGAGAAATAGGCGCTTACAGCGAAACTAGGCGGGTAATTAGCGGGACTAAAACGACGTATTTTAACGACACTTCTTGGCTGGTGGGCTCAGCGGCGCTAAATTACGAACTTAGCTTCCTAGACGCGCTAAAACTTGGCATCGGCGGACGCGGTAGCGTACCGATCTATGAAGGCGACAGAAACTACCGCACGCTGCACGGCAAGGGCGATAGCACGGAGCGAATTTACGAGGGCGACAGGGCGCTTTTATCGCAGCTGTTTTTGGGCTACGACGACGGCGTAAATACCCTAAAAATCGGGCGATTTGAAATGATAAACGACTGGTCGAGCAAGATCCAAGACGGCGTGCGGGTAACAAGCGAAGCAGCGCCTAATTTACTCCTTAACGCAAGCTATTCTAAAAGGCGCGGAAGGGCTTATTTAAAGGAAATGTGGGGCTTTACGAAGCTAAACGAGGGTCGAGGGATTTTTAACGCGGGAGCCACGTATAAACAAGGCGGCGCATCGGTTAAAATTTACGCGCTTTACGCAAGCGAGCTATTTAGCGCGCTAGGCGGCAAAATATCTTACGAAAGCGGCGGCTTTCAAAGCGGCGCGGGCGAGATGAAGCTAGGCTGGATGCTACACTACGCAAGAAGCGACGAGAGAAAACAAAGCGGCGACGGAAGTTTGGCGGAGGCTAAAATTTACGGCGTTTTAGAGGGCGCCAAGCTTACCTTGGCTTACGTAAAATCGGGCAAAAGCGTAGGCTGGGGGAGTATGAATTTAGCCGGCGATCAAATCGTATTTTTCGAAGAAGGCGACGTGATATACGAGCGCGACGCAAGGACGTATTACGCGGCGTTTGATACGAAAATAAAAAAGCTAAATTTAGGAATGCTTTTAGGCACTACGAAGTATAGGTTAAAGCGTGCGGATGATACAACCTACCGCCAAAACGAGATAACGGCTAGACTAGGCTACGAGATCGCTAAAAATTTAAAGGCGTTTGCGACGTTTGATCGGACGTTTAAAGCGCAGCCTAGATACCCTGCGATGATGCAAGTAAGCGCGGGCCTAGTTTATAGCTTTTAGCAAGCTTGCGGCGCGTTGGCAGCTTATTTGATTAAATTTAGCGAGCTTAAAGCTTGCTAAACGCGCGCCGTTTTGCTAATCAAATCCGCCTTTTATGCCTGCGCCAAAGCTATGCGGTAAGAGATTTTGTTTATTTTGGCTTTAAATTTCATGCGCTACCAAGACGCTTTGCAGGCTAAATTTATCTTTTTTTGACTACTATTATCCCGCTAAAAATAACCAAAAATATCCCGAAAAACGCAGCTGCGTTAGGCAACGCATCGCCCATAGCGGTACCGATGGCGATAGTGAAAATAACGTCGGCGTAACCGACCGTAGCTATGACGCCCGCTTTTTTACCAGCTGCGTAGGCCTTCGTCATAAACACCTGAAAATAAAGTCCCGCAACGCCCATCAGCAAGATAAACACCCACTCTATGCCGCTTGGCGCGACGAATTTAGAAAACAAAAAATCAAAGTCCGCAAAGCTAACAAACTCCGCCGCGCCCATAAAAATAAGCGGCAAAACCGAGCCGAAAAACATAAAGGAAAGCACGATCGTGCGCGTGTCGTAACTCTTTTTTAGCTCCTTTACGCTCGTATACGCCATAGCCGCTCCAAGACCACTCCAGATGCCCAGTAGATCGGTTTTGCTGATACCTAAACTCGGCTGCACTATAAAAAGTATGCCGCCAAAGCCTAAAAAAACCGCAAACCAGCCGCGAGAGCCGAGTTTTTCGCCGAAAAATATCGTAGCCAAAACTGCCGTAAATATCGGACTGGTTTTTGAAAAAGTAAACGCCGCGCCTAAATTTATATGAGCGATATTATAAAAAAACGCAAATAGCGCAAGCGTACCGACTACGCCGCGAAATACGAGCAGCCACGGATGTCCGCCTTTTTGATGAAGCGGCTTTTTGTATATGGCGTAGCAGATGATGAGCAGGCCTATGAAATTTCTAAAAAATACGATCTCGATTGAAGGCAGATACGCGCCTAAAGCCTTTGCAAACGCTCCGGTAACCGAGAAAAACAGGCAAGCTACCAGCATATAATAAACGCCTAAATGGCGCATCAAAAATCTATGAATCATAAATTTAACTTCTCTTTTTTAAAAAATCGGCTTTTATTGTAGTGCAAAACGGCTTAAATTTATAAACAATGTAAGCAAAAAATTTGTATAATCGGGATTTTAAGCGGCGAAGTCGGCCGCAAATTTAACGGGATTTTTAAGGGAAAATTTTGCAAAAGATAATTTTAGTCGGCAAGCCAAACGTCGGCAAAAGCTCGCTTTTTAACCGCTTAGTCGGCAGACGTATAGCCATCACCAGCGACGTTAGCGGTACGACGCGAGATACGAACAAAACGATTATAGAAATTTACGACAAAAGCTGCGTTTTGATCGACAGCGGCGGGCTAGACGACAGTAGCGAACTCTTTAAAAACGTCAAGGCAAAAACCCTAGCCGAAGCTAGAAGCTCGGACGCGATCATCTTTATGGTCGATGGCAAAATGATGCCTAGCGACGAGGACAAAGCCCTATACTACGCACTTTTAAAGCTAAATTTACCGACCGCGCTCGTAATCAACAAAATAGACAGCAAAAAAGACGAGCTGCGAAGCTACGAGTTTGCAAATTTCGGCGCAAAAACGAGCTTTGCTATCTCAGTCAGCCACAACGCGGGTATCGACGAGCTAGCGGACTGGATCTATAAACAGCTAAAAGACGAGATCCGCCCCGACGCAGGCGAGGATCTGGACGAGTTTTTAGAAAATTTCGGCGACGACGGCGAGGTGGTTAGGGAGATATCGGCTCGCGAGGACTATGAACGCAAAAATATCCAAGTAGGCATCATCGGACGCGTAAACGTCGGCAAAAGCTCGCTGCTAAACGCGCTAGTAAAAGAATCTCGCGCGGTCGTGAGCGACATAGCCGGCACGACGATAGACCCTGTAAACGAGACTTTCCTTTATGAGGATAGGATTTTTGAGTTCGTCGATACCGCGGGCATCAGAAAACGCGGCAAGATAGAGGGCATCGAAAGATACGCGCTAAACCGCACCGAGTCCGCGCTCGAACTAGCCGACATCGCGCTTTTAGTACTTGATAGCTCCGAGCCGCTAACCGAGCTTGACGAGCGTATAGCGGGCCTTGCGGCTAAATTTGAGCTCGGCGTCATCATCGTTCTAAACAAATGGGACAAAAGCGAGGAAGATTTTGATAAATTTAGCCGCGAGATCAGGGATAAATTTAAATTTCTCGCCTACGCGCCGATCATCAGCGTCTCGGCTCTGGGCGGCAAAAGAGTGCATAAAATTTACCCGCTGATTTTAGAAGTTTACAAAAACTACACGCAAAAAATCCAAACCGCAAGGCTAAACGAAGCTATCGAAGAGGCGGTAAAAGCGCATCCAATACCGCGCGAAAAGGGCAAAAGCGTGAAAATTTACTACGCAGTGCAGTTTGGTTTCGCGCCGCCAAAAATCGCGCTCGTGATGAACCGCCCGCGCGCCCTGCACTTTAGCTACAAGCGTTACCTAACGAACAAACTGCGCGAAAAATTTGATCTATCAGGCACACCAATCGTGCTGATCCCGAAAAATCGTAGCGGCTCGGACGAGGAAAACGAGGGAAAAAGTGAGTAAAAATTTAGTTTTCATCGGCTTTATGGGCGTTGGCAAGGGCACGGTAGCAAGGTATATCGCAAAAAAAACGGGCAAGCTGTTTTTGGACACCGACGAGCTGATCGAAAGCGAGCAAAATTTAAAAGTACGAGAAATTTTCGAGAAAAAAGGCGAGGAGTATTTTAGAAAATGTGAAGCAAAACTCGCTAAAAAGCTAGCTAAGAACGTAAAATCCTCGGTGATCGCGGCAGGCGGCGGCTTTGCAAAGGTTAAAGGCCTTAAAAAAATCGGAAAAATCATCTATCTAAAATCGAGTTTCGAGGCGATTTTAAAACGAATCGACGAGAGCGGCGAAGCGCAGATGCACTATGCCAAGCGCCCGCTTTTGCGCGATCTAAACGCGGCTAAAAAGCTTTTTAACGAGAGAAAAAAGATGTATAAAAACGTCGCCGATATCACAATCGACGTCGAAGGCAAAGGGCTGGAGCAAGTCGCGAAAGAGATTTTAGAAAAAATAAAAAAGGATTAAGTAAAATTTGGGTTGAAATTTGAGTAGAGAACGTCAAATCTTAAGTGAGCTAAAATTTAAGTTCAAATTTGATGGATTTCAAAAGTTTAATGCAACAAAAATAAGCGGCAATATTGTCAAATAGCCGTGCAAATTTTATAAAAACAAAAATAAGGCGCGATATTTTTTCGCTAGACGCGGCAGATTTTGCTTTGCGAATGAGGCGCACTTGTCGTGCGTCGCAGTGAAGCGAAGCAAAATCTAACAAAGTAAAGCGGAAAAAGATAAGCCGCAAAAAGGATAAAATTTGAGAGTACTAACAGGTTTGCAACCAAGCGGCAAACTACACCTAGGCAACTACTTCGCCTCCATCAAACAAATGGTTGAGGCGCAGGGGCAAAACGAGATGTTTATGTTTATAGCAAACTATCACGCCATGACCTCTGTCGCCGACGCAGGGAAGCTAAAACAAAACACTTATGAGGCGGCGAGCGCGTTTTTGTCGCTGGGCATCGATCCGAAAAAGAGCGTATTTTGGGTGCAAAGCGACGTAAAAGAGGTTTTAGAGCTCTACTGGATACTGAGTCAATACACCCCGATGGGCCTGCTCGAGCGCGCGCACAGCTACAAGGACAAGGTCGCAAAGGGCTTAACCTCGCATCACGGGCTTTTTAGCTATCCGGTTTTGATGGCGGCCGATATCCTGCTATACGGCGCGCAGGTCGTACCCGTGGGCAAAGATCAGATCCAGCACGTCGAGATCGCGCGCGACATCGCGATCAAATTTAACAACGAGCACGGCGACGTCTTCGTCCTGCCGGAGTACAAGGTCGATGAAAACGTAGCTACGGTGCCAGGCACCGACGGCGCGAAAATGAGCAAAAGCTACGGCAACACGATAGATATTTTTGCCGGCGCCAAAGAGCTAAAAAAGCAAATTTCAAGCATCGTGACGACCTCGGAGCCACTTGAAGCGCCTAAGCAGTGGCAAAACTGCAACGTCTATAATATCGCTAAATTATTCTTAGACGAGGACGGACAGCGCGACTTGCAGGCTAGGTACGAGCGAGGCGGCGAAGGACACGGACACTTTAAGGCGTATCTAAACGAGCTGGTTTGGGACTATTTTGCTGATGCTAGGGAGAAATTTGATTATTATCTAAATCACGCGGGCGAAGTGGATGAAATTTTAAACGAAGGCGCAAAAGGAGCGCGAGCCGTCGCAGCGCCGATAATGGAAAAAATACGCGCCGCAACCGGCATATACAAATAAATTTTAAAGGAAAAAAAATGCAAGCAATCTACCCTTACGCGCAGCTTATTCACCTGATCTGCGCTATCATTTTCGTCGGATTTTTATTTTTCGACGTGATTATTTTTTCAAGGGCTAAAAAGAAACTGCCCGCAGAAATAGCGCAAAAAGCGCAGCAAGCCATCTCAAGCGTCGCGATAAAAATCATGCCGCTTTGCGTGTTGCTTTTGGTGCTAACGGGCGGTATGATGATGAGTAGCTGGGTCGGCTCAAAAGCGGGCGGATATTTTGAGTCGAATTTACAAATCGTCTTTATGATAAAGGTTATCTTGGCGCTACTGATATTTGCGGCCGTAGCGACCAATCTCACGTGTAAATTTATACTAAAACGCCCTAGCCCGCTAGGCAACATTCATCCGTTTGCGTTTACGGCGGCGGCGATAATCGTGATATTTGCTAAAGTTATGTTTATGGTGTAAAGGATAAAAATGATAAATCTAAAACTACTCGACACGCGCTACGACGAGTTCGTAAAAAAATTACAGGGAAAAAACGTAAAGCCCGAGGTTTTAAACGAGCTTTTGACGACGTTTAACGAGCTAAAAGCCAAGCGCCAAGCCCTAGAAAATTTCCAAGCGATCCAAAACGCCAAAAGCAAGGAGCTAGGCATAAAGGCCAGAAACGGCGAGAACACCGACGAGCTAAAAAACGAGCTAAATTTAAACAAAACGGCGATGGGCGATGCTGCCGATATCGTGCGTGCGTATGAGGAAAAGCTAGAAAACATCGCAAGCTGCGTGCCAAATATCACCGACGACGACGTGCCGTTTGGCGCCGACGAAGAGGGTAACGTCTGCGTAAAAACGGTGCTGGAGCCGACTAAATTTGACTTCGCGCCCAAAGAGCACTACGAGCTTGGCGAGAGTCTTGGCTGGCTTGATTTCGAGCGCGGAGTTAAGCTTTCAGGCTCGCGTTTTTGCGTGCTAAAGGGCATAGGAGCGCGCCTATCAAGAGCGCTAGTTAACTACATGATCGACTTTAACAACGCGCGCGGCTTTGAGCTGGTTAACGTGCCGTTTTTGGTTAGCTCAAATACGCTCTACGGCACAGGACAACTGCCTAAATTTGAAGAAGATCTCTATAAAGTGCGCGACGAGGATTTGTATCTGATACCCACTAGCGAAGTACCGGTAACGAATCTTTATAACGACGAAATTTTACCCGTCGAGAGCTTGCCGATAAAGATGACTTGCTACTCGGCGTGCTTCCGTAAAGAAGCAGGCTCCGCCGGACGCGATACGCGCGGCATGATACGCCAACATCAGTTTGAAAAGGTCGAGCTCGTAGCCATCACGACTCCAGAACAAAGCGCGGCGATGCTAGACGAGATGGTAGCGTGCGCCAGCGATTTGCTAACTAGCCTTGGGCTGCCGCACCGCCACATGCTGCTTTGCAGCGGAGATCTGGGCTTTAGCGCGGCAAAGACGATAGACCTCGAGGTCTGGCTACCCGGACAAAACAAATACCGCGAGATAAGCTCGGTATCAAATACCCGCGACTTCCAAGCTCGCAGAGCTAAAATCCGCTACAAAGACGGCAAGAAGAACGCTCTAGTAAACACCCTAAACGGCTCGAGCCTAGCCGTAGGCAGAACGCTAATAGCGATAATGGAAAACTACCAAAAAGCAGACGGCAGCATCGAGATTCCCGAAGTTCTTAAAAGGTATATGTAGTGGCGCAAAACGACGACGAAAACGTAGTAATCCTTGAAGATATAGACGAAGAGCAAAGCCCCGAGACAAGCTCCTTAGACGAACCGTATAATAGCCAAGAAGAAGGCCTTGTCTCGCTTGACGAGCTAGAACCCGTCGTCCAAGAAGAGCCGCCGCAAGAGGCGCAAGAAGAGACTAAAAAAGGCAAGAAAAAGCTTTTTATCATCGGCGGGGCTGCAGGTGCGTTAGTCATCGTCCTAGCCGTAGTCTTGTTTTTCGTTTTTAGAGGCGAGAAAAAGCCGCCGATAGACGAAAAACAGATCGTAAAAGATATCGAGGAGCGCTACGAGTCGCAAAAATTCGGCAGCTCAAAGATCGACGACATGATCGCTAAGGCAAATTTACTCTACGAAAAGGGCAATAAATTTGAAGCGTTGAAAATCTACGAAAACATCGCCGTCTACAACCAAAGCCTCTCAAACTACAACCTAGGCGTATCGCAGATGAGGCAAGGTAAATTCGAAGACGCGCTAGAGAGCTTTAAAAAAGCGATCGCAAACGACGAAAACGTCGCCGTTAGCGCCATAAACGCCGCGGTTAGCTCGCTGGAGCTAAAAAACGAGCAAAATTTTAACTATTACATAAATCTCGCTAATTCGTTTTTGTACAAGGAAGCAGACTCTCCACTATACAATTACTACTACGCGCTAATAAACTACTACAAAGGTCAATACGTCGAAGCTCTAGCGGCTCTCTCGCACGCCGAAAACGGCTACTACAAAGACCGCTACGACTACCTCGCGGCTAAAATTTTAAGCTTTATCGGCGACGATGCCGAAGCGATAAAAAAGCTCGAAGCGCAAAAGGAATTTGACGCAGACCTGGCGCTAGGCATGCTTTACGCAAGACTCGGGCAATATGAAAAGGCCAGAAATAGGCTAAATTTAGCACTCAACAAGGGCGGCGACTCAAATAAAATAAACTCGATGATAGCCATCATCAACCTAAAAGACGGCAAATTTGAGGCCGCGACAAACGAAATAAAGGCCGTATTTCACGAGGATCCGCTGTTTTTAAACGCAAATTTCCCTATAAAAACGATACTAAATCCCGAGCTTTTTGACGTAAATTTGGCTCAGGCGCACTTTAGAAACGACCTGTTTTTCGATAAAACCAAGCGCTACGAGACGCTGTTTTACTTCGCGCCTTATAAGGTTTTTGACCCGAACCAAACGATAAACTACATAAGAAAAGGCGGCGTGAGCCTATTTTTGGACGATGCAAGCGCAGCGGGTAACTATCTAAACGCTAGCGGCGCGCTCTCAAAGGTAAATTTAGAGCTCTCATCAGCCATCGCAAACGCCCTAAACTACAAGCTAAAGCAGGCCAACGCGCAGTTTGCCTCGCTCATCTCGCTATATCCCGAGCACTCGGTCTTACACTACGACCTAGCGCTTAGCTATGCACAGCTGGGCAACTTTAGCATGGCGGCAAAGCACTTTATCATGAGCTACCATCTAGACCCAACGAACCACCTAGCGGGCGTGCTGGGCGCTATCGCAAACGACATAAACGCAGTGGATAATACCAAACTACTGCAAGAAATTTCAGAAAATCTCGACCACGACTCTAGCTCGAAAGACGCGCCCGTTAGCCAGGCTCTGATGGCGCTCATAGCAAATAATAGCGGCGCTTTAATGCGCTGGCTGGAGGAAGAAAAAGAAGAGACCGCGCTAAATTTAGCCTTTGACGCGATAATCGCAAAGATGACCGACAGGGGCGAGGAGTTTGCTAAAAAGACGCAAATTTTAAAAGCCAAGCTACCTGAAGATATCGTGGCGAACATCCTTGATTTTATCGCAAACTATAAAGATGAAGGCATCAAAAAATATGTCGAGCAGATTCAAATTTACTTCCACGACAAACGGCTAAACGACGCGGCGTTTTATCACGGCGCAAACATCATCAAAGAACAATACATCAAGCTTTTGCAAATCTCGGGCCTACTAAACTACGAACGCCAGAAGTTAAAAGCGCTACTAAAACAAGACGCTAATAACGCCGACTTGCTCCAGACGCTAGCTTATATCGATATTTTTACGAACGATTTTGAGGAGAGCTACCAGATCTACAACCGCATAATCGACGAGTTTAAGATAAACGACGCGGACACGCTGTTTTTAGCAGCCGTTGCCGCCATCGGCTCAAACCATCCGCAAAACGCAACCGCGCTTTTGGAGCTATCTAAGCTCACCGATCCAAACGCGATGGAAAGCCGCGTAGCGCTCGGGTACCTATATCAAGAGATCGATAATATCGAAGCCGCGACGATACAATACGGGCTGATAAAAGATCCGAATTTTAAAAGCAAATTCGTTGATTTTATGATTGATTACGAGAAGCTGAAAAAGTAGTTTTATGTGGGCGATATGGCGATAAATTCGTCGCAAAGTCGCCCAAATAATTTTTATGGATTAATAGCGTAAAAGCGAAGCGGCTTTGTCAAATCTGACGAGAAGCAAAAATAACTCACCTCGTCAAATTTACTCGACCTGCTCCGCTTTAAACCGCCGCGAATTTACAAAAGCACGGCACTAAGCCGCGCCCAGGTCAAATTTTACTTATCCTCAAGCACCTTTTCGCGCCACTTCGAGCTTGATTTTTTATCCATCGCCATATCTTTAGACATCTCGGCCGCAGCCTCAAAGTTTTTCTGCACGCCTTCGCTATTATTTTGATATTTAACGGCATTTGAACGCTGTATGCCGATGCTCTCGGCCTCGCTAGCCGCATCGATATTCGCTCCCAAAAATATAAACTCCCAGTCGTATTTTTCCTGCTTATCGCTTATCATTTTTTTGATCTGCGCCTTTGAGTACTCCTTGCTCGAGTTTTCTTGACCGTCGGTGATGATGACGAAAAGCACGGCCCTGTTTTTAGCGTAGATATCCTCGACTTTTGAGATTTTATTTATCGTTTCGCCGACTGCGTCTAGCAGCGCGGTATTGCCGCTAGCGACATAGTCCTTGCTCGTTAGCTTCTCGACCTTTTTGATATCGGCTCTATCGTGCAGGGTCTTAAAATGCGTATCAAAAAGCACCGTAGTTACCTTTGCGTCCACGCCGGCTTCTTTTTGTTTGTCGATCATGGAGTTAAAGCCGCCGATCGTATCACTCTCAAGCCCGCTCATAGAGCCTGATTTATCTAAGATAAGCACCATCTCAAGCTGTTTTGGTTCTGATTTTTGCGGCGCTTCCTCGCTTTTAGCAAACGCAAACGCCCCGATAATCATCAACAAAAACGCGATTTTTTTCATATTTTCTCCTTTGAAAAATTTGGCTTGATTATAGCAAATTTTAAAGGCGTGACGGTAAATGCGAGGGAGCTTAAATTTGAGTTTTGTATTTTTGTTTACCCAAAACCCGGTCAAATTTACTTCAAAATTTACGGCCGAATTTAAAGGCTAAATTTAGAAATTTAAGGCCCGAATCCGAGCCTTAAATTTGCTAAGTGACGCGGTCAAATCGCTTAAATTTTACTTTGTAGCGCTTATTTTAACGTAGCTGTTTAGCGCGCCTACATACGCTTTGGCGCTCGCCGTCATCGTGTCGATATCAAGTCCGTGTCCGATGACGGTTTTGCCGTTAAATTCGACCTTTACTACTACGTTTGCCAGCGCGTCTTTGCCTTGCGAAACGGCGTTTACCTTATAGTCTTTTAGTACGCCGTTTATGCCGCTTAGACGGTCGATGACTTTAAATATTGCGTCTGCCGTACCGTTGCCAAGCGCCGCATCGCTCTTGATCTCGTCTGCGTGACGAAGCGTGATCGCCGCGCTGCTTAGGCCTTTGTTGCAGCTGCTTTGCGTGAGCGTCAAGAACTCGAAAACTTCGGGGATCTTGATGATCTCGCTAGTTACCAGCGCGCGCAAATCGTCGTCAAATATCTCTTTTTTCTTATCCGCTAGCGCCTTAAATTTCTCAAACGCCTCGTTTAGCGCGCTATCTTCGAGCTCAAAACCAAGGCTTACTAGCTTATCTTTAAAGGCGTGGCGACCCGAGTGTTTGCCTAGTATCAGCGAGTTTTTATCCAGTCCGATGCTCTCGGCGCTGATGATTTCGTAGGTTTCTTTATGTTTTAACACGCCGTCTTGGTGGATGCCGCTTTCATGAGCGAAGGCGTTTTTGCCGACGATGGCTTTGTTTGGCTGCGGCTCGATGCCGATGATACCCGCTAGTAGGCGCGAGCTGGGATAAATTTCTTTATAAACTATGTCCGTGTAAAGCGGCGCGAATACGTCGCTGCGCGTCTTTATCGCCATCACAATCTCTTCAAGCGCGGCATTTCCGGCACGCTCGCCGATGCCGTTTAGCGTGCACTCTACCTGCCTGGCGCCCACTTTTATCGCAGCTAGCGAGTTTGCCGTAGCTAGGCCTAGGTCGTTGTGATTATGCACGGAAACGACTGCGCGACCGTTTATAAATTTAACCATTTCTCCTATGCGAGCGGTAATCTCCTCGGGATATAGATACCCCACGGTGTCTGGGATGTTGATCGTTTTTGCTCCGGCGTTTATAGCGGCGTCGCAAATTTCTTTTAAAAAGCTCATCTCGCTCCTGCATGCGTCCTCGCAGCTAAACTCAACGTCCTCGCAGAAGGTTTTAGCGTATTCCACGGCTCGCACGGCGCGTCTGATTACTTCGTCGGGAGACATTTTTAGCTTAAACTCCATATGGATCGGGCTTGTGGCGATAAAGGTGTGGATGCGCCTATTTTTTGCCGGAGCGATAGCCTCTCCCGCAGCCTTTATATCGCCGTCTACGGCGCGGGCGAGCGAACAGATAGAGGCGTTTGAGGCTTGTTTAGCGATCTGATGTATCGCGTCGAAATCGCCCCTGCTAGCCGCCGCAAAGCCGACCTCCATGACGTCTACATTTAGGCGCTCTAGCTGGCGCGCGATACGGATTTTCTCCTCGGTATTCATCGATGCGCCGGGACTTTGCTCGCCGTCGCGAAGCGTAGTGTCAAATATTATAATTTTATTTTCGTTCATTTCTTATCCTTTTTTATAGTTTTAGTTTGTGCGGTTAAATTTGATTATTATGGTGTGAAAGAGTCGCTGCCTAACGCAGCAGCAGAAGTAGGGAGAAAAATGCGTTTAATTTAGCATTACCGTTCATTCGCTCTCCTTTTGAATTTTTTTGTTTTTAAATCTCATAAAAACGTATCTGATTATACCGTAAGAAACATAAACGCTCATTAAAGTCGTAACCGCTTCGATAGGGCAAACGTAAATAGCCGAAAACGCAACCGTAAGTCCGACCAAGATGCGCAAAAAATCAGCCCTTTTAAGATCTACTTTTTTAAAGCTCGGGTAGCGGATATTGCTCACCATCAAGACCGAAAGCAAAATTTGCAAAAACATCAAAAACCACTCGGCGCTTCTTGTAAAGTCGTATTCTAAGCTTAGCCCGACCCAAAATGCCGAAACAATCGCGGCCGTAGGTATCGGAAGGCCGATAAAAACGGACGGCTCGTAAGTGCCCGTCATTACGTTAAACCGTGCAAGTCTAATAGCGCCAAAAACCACGAACAGCGCGGCTACTAGCGACCCCAAACGCCCGAAGCTATGCCCGACCGTAAAGTAAAAAAGCATCGCCGGCGCAACGCCGAAAGCTATGACATCTGCAAGACTATCAAACTCTACGCCAAATTTTGACGTAGTTTTAGTTAGTCTCGCTACGCGTCCGTCAAGTCCGTCCAAAAATAGCGATAAAACTATGTAAATAATAGCTTTGAAAAAATAGCCGTTAGCTTCATCGTCTAGCCCTGCGCTAGCCGCGATATAGCCGCGCACGGAAGCGATAATGCTGATAATACCCAAAAACGCCGAAGCCGCCGTGAATAAATTTGGCAAAATGTACATTAACTGAAGTTTATTCTGATTGTCTTGCATCTTTTTCCTCATAGCTAAAAAAACCTAAAATGCCCGCGCTTGCGACATTTTCGCCTACGCTGACGCTTATTCGAGTATTTGCGGGTAGTATCAAAATCACCTCGCCGCTACTTAAAAAGCCAAATCTCCTGCCCGCTTTTAGTCGGCTAAAATTTTCAAAAGAAATGCCTTTGCTAAGAGGCCCTGCGATGATGCGGATCGCAAATTTATTATTTGAGTTTTTACAGACGAACAAGGCTCGCTCGTTTAAATTTTTAGAAGCTTCCATAGCATTACACAAAAACAGTCCGTGCCTTTGTTTGGCCTCTAAAAGCTCCATATCGCAAGGAGCTCTGAGCGCACCCGGGTCAAACACGCCCTTACGGATAGTTATGGCTACGCACTGCGTGTCAAAATAGTAAATTTTATCTATACTTTTTATCTTACCGTCGATCGGGCTAAGTACGGCGTATGCATCGTCGCTGCCTAGCGCTCGCTCCGGGTTTCTAAACCAAAATACGCAAAGCGCAAAGAGTGCGAAAAATAAAATTTGACATACACCCAAAATCAGCGCAAGTAAAAGCAAAAGCCCTAAAACGAAAACGTATTTGTAGCCCTGTTTTGCGATTAGCCCGACGTTTTGCATATCTTTACGCTTGTTCCTCTTTGTCTTCTAAATTTACGAGCCTACTAGGCAGACCGCGCTCTTTTTCGTAGTTTGCGATGATCTCTCTAACCTTTGCGCCCTCGATGGTTTCCTCTTCGTAAAGCGCCTCAACCATCTTTTCTATCGCGTCGCCGTAGGTTCGCAGCGTCTCAAGCACATGTTTATAGCGCTCATCAAGCGTGGTTTTGATAAATTCATCCACTTTTTCCGCCGTCTTGTCGCTATAGTCCCTATCAGCCTGACCGCCGGCCAGGAAAGTACTGCGACGCTTTTCAAGCACCATAAGTCCTGCGATATCGCTCATGCCGTATATCGAGATCATCGAGCGAAGTATATCGGTCGCTCGCTCTAGGTCGTTGCCCGCGCCGGTTGAAATCTCTTTTATAAAGACCTCTTCCGCCGCGCGTCCAGCCAGAAGTACGTCCACTTCGGCCATCAGCTCGTGACGCTGCATCATAAATTTATTCTCTTCAGGCGTGTGAAGCGTGTATCCAAGCGCCGCAAGCCCGCGCGGTATGATTGATACCTTGGTGACTCTGTTTGCGCCTTTGGTGGTTTCGGCTATGAGCGCGTGTCCGCTCTCGTGATAGGCCACGATGCGTTTTTCTTTCGGATTTATGCGGCGAGATTTTTTCTCAAGACCCGCGATCGCACGCTCGACGGCCTCGAGTAAGTCCGCCTGCTCGACCTTGCCTTTTTCTTTTCTACCCGCTAGTAGCGCGGCTTCGTTTATGATGTTTGCCAGATCCGCACCCGCAAGGCCCGCCGTCATGCGCGCGATATCCTCGATACTAACGCTATGATCAAGCTTGATATCTTTCATGTGCACGCGTAAAATTTCGATCCTACCTTTAAAATCGGGCTTATCGACGAGCACCTGTCTATCAAATCTGCCCGGCCTTAAAAGCGCAGCGTCAAGCACCTCCGGACGGTTCGTCGCGGCAAGCACGATAACGGGCGATGCATCCGAGCTAAAGCCGTCCATCTCGGCCAAAAGCTGGTTTAGCGTCTGCTCGCGCTCGTCGTTTCCGCCGATCATGCCGCTAGCTGCGCGGCTCTTGCCGATGGCGTCGATCTCGTCTATAAAGACGATCGCCGGAGCTTCTTTTTTTGCATTTTCAAAAAGATCCCTCACGCGGCTAGCGCCCACGCCGACGAACATCTCTATAAAGCTCGATCCCGAAACCGAGAAAAACGGCACGTCCGCTTCGCCCGCAACGGCCTTTGCCAGCAATGTTTTACCCGTACCAGGAGGCCCCACCAAAAGCACGCCTTTTGGGATTTTAGCGCCCAAATTTATATACCTATCCGGATGCTTTAGAAAATCCACAATCTCTTTAACTTCTTCTTTTGCTTCCTGCACGCCAGCCACGTCGGCAAATTTAACCTTCGGTTTTTCCGAGTTTACGAGCTTTTTGGAGCTTCCCATTCCAAGGATTCCGCTACCCATGTTTCGCTGCATACGGCTAGCCAAAAACATCCAAATTCCAAAGAAAATAAAAATAGGAAGCACCCACGAGAAAATCATCTCGGTAAACCAATTCGTCTCGCTATAGGCTCCGTAAGGGATCTTTTGCTCCTCTAAAAGAGGAACCAAAGTAGGGTCGCCCACCCTCTTTGCCGTATAGACCGCACCGCCGTTATCCACGGCTTTTATCGAGGTTTCAGAGATGCCGACCTTTGCGACTTGTTTATTTTTTATCATCTCTTTTATATCAGAATACGATAAATTTTTAGCAGTTACCGCGCTTTGTCCGGTTATCGGCATACCGTCTACGTCGCCGTTTAGCCCCTTAAACACTAGCACGACGACTACTGCGAAAATCGCGAAAATCATAATCGGATTTTTATTAAAAAAGCCGTTTCCGCCGTTATTTAAATTTTTATCATCGTTTTTTCTGTTATCCATTATGTTCCTTAAATTATTTTACGCTTTTTGAAATACGAAGCTTTTCCACTCGTTTTTGGTTTGGCTCTCTACCAGCTTAAGCGACGAAAAAGCCTCTAAAATTCGCGTTTCGTATTTATCCAAAACGCCTGCTAAAACGAGATACGAGCCCTCTTTTAGCAAATTTATCAAATCGTTTTTTAGCATTAGTATCACATCGGCGATGATGTTTGCTACGACGACGTCGTATTTTTTATATAAATTCGCCACCGAACCGGTCCAAATTTGATTAAATTTAACCCCGTTTAGCTCGGCGTTTTTCTGCGAGCTTTGCACGGCCTGCTCATCCGTATCGCAGGCATCCGTGACGCAACCTAGTTTTGATAGAGCGATGCTTAGTATCCCGCTTCCGCAGCCTACGTCAAGCGCACTCATGCCGTTTGCGGCATATTTTTGCAGATACTCTATGCAAGCGCTCGTGCTCTCGTGGTGACCCGAGCCAAAGGCAAGCGCGGGATCGATGATGATGTTTTTAAGCCCGTCTTTAGACTCTTTCCAGCTTGGGTGGATGTAAAATTTACCGATCTCTATCGGTCTAACGTTTTTTTTGTATTCGCTTAGCCAGTCTTTATTTTCTTTTTGGCTTTTTGTTATCTTAAATTCGATCTCGCGGCCGAGCACATCTTGTAGAGATTTTGCGTATTCTCGTAGGCCAAATTCCACTTCGTCTAGCTCGTCTTCGTCTCGGATGATAAACCCGCCGTTAGTCTCCTGCGTGCAAGTAACGCCCAAAGAAAAAACGAGATCTTCGAAAAGCTCGCGAAGCTCCTGCGAGCAAAGAACTTCAAGCTCGTAAAATTTATCTTTCAAATTTACGCTCTTTTAGCCCAAGACGTCTTCAAGTTTTTCTTTTAAAACTTGCGGCGTAAACGGCTTTACGATGTAGTTATTGACGCCTGCTTTTAGCGCGGTGATGACCTCGGCTTTACCGCCCTCGGTCGTTACCATGATGATAGGCATATCGACGTATTTTGCCTCGGCGCGGACCTTTTTTACGAGCTCAAGGCCGTTCATTTCAGGCATATTCCAGTCGGTAATAAGCACGTTTATATCGCTGTGCTGACCCAAAATTTGCCATGCTTCGACTCCGTGCTCGGCCTCTAAAATTTCTTGATGCCCGAGCCTTTGTAGGGTGTTTTTTATAATTCTTCTCATAGTAGAGCTGTCGTCGACTACTAGTATTTTCACAATCGCATCCTTTTTTAAAAAATGTCCAATTCTAGCAAATTTTATATTTAAATTTACTTTAAAAATTTATCGGCCCAGTTTAAAGGCCCCTTTTAGATCCAGCGTCCCTTCGTAGTACGCCTTACCCACGATCGCTCCGTAAACATCTCCTGCGCGCATTAACGACTCGATATCCTCTATATCTTTTACGCCGCCGCTTGCGATCGTATTTATACCGCTTGCCTTTGCGATTTGCGAGGTAAACTCAACGTTTACGCCGCTAAGGGTGCCGTCTTTTGAGATGTCGGTGCAGATTATCGCTTCGACTCCGGCTCCGGCAAATTTGCGCGCTAGCTCGGTCGCCCTCATCTGCGACACCTCCGCCCAGCCCTGCACGGCGACGAAGCCGTCTTTTGCGTCTATGCCGACGGCGACGCGGTATTTTTGCGCCATTTCTTTAGTAAAACTTGGATCTTTTAGCGCTACCGAGCCCAAGATAACGCGCGTTATGCCGCTATCAAGGTAGCTTTTTATTCGCGCTTCGTCGCGTATCCCGCCGCCGATTTGGATTTGCAAATTTGCGGCTTTTGCGATCTTTTCTACGGTTTTTAGATTTACCGCTTCGCCCGCAAACGCTCCGTCAAGATCGACGACGTGAAGCCACTTTGCGCCCATATCTTCAAATCTTTTGGCTAGCTCCCACGGCGCGTCCGAGTAAATTTTGGCGCTACTCATCTCGCCCTTAAAAAGCCGAACCGCCTTACCCTCTTTTAAATCTATCGCAGGGAAAATTTCCATCACATCTCTCCGAAATTTCGTAAAATTTTTAGTCCAGTCTCATAGCTCTTTTCGGGGTGCGGCTGAAAACCGAAAATATTATCTTTATGCACCGCGCTTACGAATTTATAGCCGTATTCGCTAAAGCCAAGCGCCGCATCGTCCTCGCAAACTACGTGATAAGAGTGCACGAAATACAAATACTCGCTAGCGGCCAGATCTTTATTTATCGGCGCTTGTTTGGTAAAATTTATGGTGTTCCACCCCGTGTGCGGCACCTTTAACGGCGTGTCAAATTTGGACGGGTCAAATTTAACCACTCGCCCTTTTACGAGCCCAAGTCCATCGTTTACGCCAAACTCCTCGCTTTGCTCAAAAAGTAGCTGCATACCCAGGCAAATACCCAAAAACGGCTTTCCGACGGCTACGGCTTCTTTTATCGCGGGGATAAAATCTCTATCTTTTAGCTTTTGCATCGCTTCGCCAAAAGCCCCGACGCCGGGTAAAATAATCTTGTCAAATTTACCCAGCTCCTCGCCGCGAACCGCTAGTCCTGCCTTTAAATTTAAACTCTCAAACGCGTTTAAAACGCTTCTTAAATTTCCCGCGCCGTAGTCGATAATGCCGATCAATGCGAGCTCCTTTGCTTGGTAGCAAAAAGATAGATGCTAAGCGCGATCATCAATATCGCGACGCCGCCGATGAGATAGATCGCGTTTATGATGTGATCTGGCGCCGTGATGGCAAATTTAAACACGAGCATCAGAGCCTCGATCGCAAGCGCGATTATGATCGATCCGATAAATCTAATCATCGTTTTGTTTTCCATATCTTCATTGCGCTTGCTTTTGCCAAGCACCTCTTCTTCAAATATCGCTTTAACCAGATCAAAGATCGCAAGCGCCAGCGTCAGCACGATCGTGTGCTCAAACATCTTTTCGACTTCGATATTTAAAAGATCGTTAGCCAAAAGCCCTTTAAGCGCATCGGCGAACAAAAACAAGGCTATGATAAAAAGCGCAACCGAAAACGCGGCGTAAACGACCTTAAGAAATTTACCGAAGTAGCTCTCTAGCTTACCGTGAGAGACGATGGCTAGGATATTTTCTAGCGAAACGTCGATACACGCGACGAATTTTAGCTCTCCCTTATCATCATATATCGGGGTGGACGCCGTCACGCACAGCTCGCCCGTGAGCGAGGATGGGTACGGGTCGCTTAGCACGCAGCGCTTTTCACGAACCGCGGTGTAATAATAAGACTTATTGCTACAGTTTTCGCCGCCGCCGGCTTTATATTTTTCGTTTAGGCTTACAGTGTCGCCTATTTGCACGCCGTTTGCGTCAAGTACGTAAAACGCGTCAAAACCCTCTATCTCGTGCGCCATTTTATCAAAGCCGCTTTTTATCGACTCGGCATTTACCCCCGGCAGCCTGTTTGGTAAATTTTTACTAAAAAGATAGCATATATAGGCTCTAGCCTTATATCTTAACTCTGAAAATCTTTGTATATCTTGCAGCGTCAAATTTATTCCTTATTTAGCGCGTGATTAAACTCCGGCACGATCTCTTTGAGCGCCGCCGCGACGTCGTCCGCGTGCGTTAAATTTTCGATTTGCTCGTTTAGTTTAGCCACGTCGTATTCGCCCGAGTGCGTCACGAAAATAGACTGAAACTCGGTTTTTACGTCGTCTTTATTGATTAAAAGCTCCTCGTAAAGCTTCTCGCCCGGACGAAGGCCGACGAATTCGACGCCAAGGTGCTCTTTGTTTGATAAAATCAGCATCTTTTTAGCTAGATCGGCGATCTTTATCGGCTCGCCCATATCAAGCACGAAAAGCTCGCCGCCCTTTGCGATCGAGGCGGCCTGAAGCACGAGCTGGCAGGCCTCGGAAACCAACATAAAGTACCTCGTGATATCAGGATGTGTGACGGTTAGCGGCTTGTTGTTTTCGATTTGTTCTTTAAATTTCGGTATTACGCTGCCGCTAGAGCCTAGAACGTTACCGAAGCGTACCGCGACGATCTCGGTTTTAGCCGGCAAATTCGAGTTTAGCGCGTAAAGTTCGCACACGCGTTTAGTCGCGCCCATGATATTCGTCGGGCGCACGGCCTTATCAGATGAGATCATCACGACCTTGCTAACGCCGTATTCGATAGATAAATCGATCAAAATTTTAGTGCCGATTATGTTATTTACGACCGCGGCTTTAGGGTTTGCTTCGCAAAGCGGCACGTGCTTATAGGCTGCGGCATGGATCGCGATCTGCGGTTTAAACTCCTCAAAAACCGCGCGCAAGTCCGCTTCGTTTACGATATTTATCATCTTGCTCACGGTTTTGTCGCTGTGGGTTATCTCGCCGATTTTATAGAGATTAAACTCGCTGTGATCGATCATGATTAGCTTGCTAACGCCAAATTTCAGGCACTGCTTGCAAATTTCGCTACCGATACTGCCGCCGGCCCCAGTGACTAAAACGACCTTACCGCCTAAAAATTTCTCCACCGCGCTACTATCTAGATCTTTTGGCTTTCTAGCTAGCAGATCCTCGATCGAGATATCCTTGATAGCGTCCTTGCCGGTGCCAAACATAGAAAAAATCTTGATATCGCGGATACCGTAAGCCGTAAGCTCGTCAAAAAGCTCCGCTAGCTCGTCTTGACCCAGAGCTAGCGCGATGATAGCGGTTTTTACGTTGTACTCTTTGATCAAATTTGCGATTTTGCTCTTTGGCTGCACTAAAAATCCGTCGCAGTAAGTGCCGACTAGATCGCTCCTGCCGTCTACCACACCCACGGCATATAGATCGATATAGCCCTGCCTAAGCCCTTTTAAAACGTGAAGCGCCTTTGACGTAGCGCCGATAACTACGCAAGGCTCGCCCGTGTGCGGCTTTTTAGAAAAGTCTAAAAACATACGCTTGGCGATCCTTAAATTTCCAATTAGCAGGCACGAGATAACGGCGTCGATAAAAATCACGCTTCGCGGAAACGGATTAAAAAGACTAGGCGCCGCAAAATAAACGATCCAAAAGCAAACGATCGCGCAAAGATGAACGAGGAAAATTTTCCTCGCTTCGTTTAGTCCAAAAAATCTCCACGGCACCTTGTAAATTTTAAAAAGCCACATGAAAAATAGCTTTAAAACCACCATCGTAGCGCAGCCCGCGACCAGCCCGCCCTTAAAATAATCAGGCAGCACGCCGCTAAATCTAAGCAGATACGCCAGATAAAACGACGCGACGAATATCGCGACGTCAAAGCCCAGAAAAAACGCAAGCCGCTTTAGCTTCGTCGCCTTAAACATTTATAAATTTTCCTTTACGATTTTTACTACTCGCGCAAATTCCTCGTCCCCCATCGCAGTGCCGCTAGGCAGGCAGATACCGCGTGCAAACATATCTTCGCTAGTACCGTCCGTGAACGCTAGCGCCCCCTCAAACACAGGCTGCATATGCATCGGCTTCCAAAGCGGACGGCTTTCTATATTTTCCTTCGCAAGCGCGTCTATCACGCGTAGATGCGCGCCTTTTTCTTTAAACAGAGCGGTCGTTAGCCAGCGGTTGCCGCGGGAATTTGCAATCTCTGGCATAAACTCAAGCTCGGGAAGCTCTTTTTTGTACTTTTCAAAAATTTCGCGTTTTTTCATCACGCGCTGCTCGAGCACCTCCATCTGCGCCGTTCCGATCGCGCCTAGGACGTTGCTCAGGCGGTAGTTGTAGCCGTAGTCTTTGTGCTCGTAGTGCAAAAACGGCTCTCTAGCTTGGGTGCTATAAAATCTCGCCTTCTCGACGAGATCTCTTTCGCCCACTAGCATGCCGCCGCCGCTTGTAGTGATGATTTTGTTACCGTTAAAGCTATATGCGCCCAGCCGTCCGAACGTGCCCAGCGCTTTGCCGTTCAAAAAGCCGCCCAGCGCCTCGGCCGCGTCCTCGACGACGGCGATGTTTTCTTGTTCGCAGATCTCGCAGATCTCTTTCATCTTGGCCGCCTGACCGTAGAGATGCGTGACGACGAGCGCTTTTGGCTTTTTAGGCGAGTTTGCGATCGCCTTTTTTAGCAGCTCAGGGCTTAGGTTCCAGCTTTCGTCGCTATCGACAAAAACAGGCGTAGCGCCTTGATAAAGTATCGGGCTAACGGACGCCATAAAGGTAAACGTAGAGGCTAGCACCACGTCTCCCGCGCCGATACCAAGCACCCTTAGCGCCAAGTGGATCGCCGACGTGCCGGAATTTAGCGCCAAAGCATCGGGTGCGCCCGCATAGCTTGAGACGCTCGCTTCAAATTTGTTCACGTATTCGCCAAGCGGCGCGATATAGTTGCTCTTAAAAACCTCGTTTATATACTCTTGCTCTTTGCCGCTCATGTGTGGCGGGCTTAGGAAAATTCTTTGCATTATTATTCCTTAAAGAAATTTACGCATTGTAGCACTTAAAATCTAAATATTTTTATAAAAACTCGTTTAAATTTGCTTTTAGGCCGTAGAAAATGGGGATTTTGTTAAATTTTGCGTCGAAATATATTTTAAAAATGTAAATTTGACGCTTCGCGGGATACTTTATCTATTTTGCCTGCGCCGTCCTTTGTAGCTACGGGCGCAAATTTGACGAGCGATATTTTAGCGCTCAAATTTAGCTTAAATTTCGCCTAACTTTAGCGGGATTACCGTAGGCGACGCTACCGTCTGCGATATCTCTCACGACGACACTGCCCGCTCCGATTATACAGTTTGCGCCGATTTTTACGCACTGCACTACGCATGAACCTATGCCTACGTGCGTGTTTGCACCAACGATCACGCCTCCTGCTAGCGCCGCGTTTGGACTAATATGGGCGAAATCTCCAATCTCGCAGTCATGCTCGATGATCGCGCCCGTGTTTATTATCGCGCCCTCGCCTATTACAGCGCGCGCGTTTATGACGGCATTTGGCATCACGACCGCACCCTCGCCTATTTGCGCGCTCTTACTTATCACCGCGCTTGGATGGATCAAATTCACTAAGACAAAGCCAGCGTTTTTAACTCTTTCTTGCAGGATACGTCTGATTTTATTATCTCCGATAGCCACGATCACGTCCGCTTTTTCTAAGCTCTGGTCAAATTTGAGCACGTTTTTGCCGTTAAATTTGGCGTCGTCTAAAAACACGATCTCTCCGTATCCGCACGCTCTAGCCACGTCCGCGACGACCGCTCCGTGTCCGCTAAAGCCGTAAACGTAAATTTTAGTTGCGGCCATTAAATTTCTCCGTCGTGGCCATGCCTTCTTTGCTCACGCCGCTTCGTTTTAGCACCTTTTGCACCGTTAAAATAGCGATTTTAACATCCAGCGCAAAGCTAAGCTCGCGGACGTACCTAGCGTCAAATTTAAACTTCTCCGCCCAGCTGATCGCGTTGCGGCCGTTTACCTGCGCTAGCCCCGTGATGCCGGGTCTCACGTCGTGGCGGGTCGCCTGCTCGGCGTCGTAAAGAGGCAGATACTCGACCAGAAGCGGACGAGGCCCGATGAAGCTCATATCACCTTTTAGCACGTTAAAAAGCTGCGGCAGCTCGTCAAGACTGAGGCTTCGGATAGTCTTGCCGATACCGTTTAGGCGCATCTCGTCGGGTAGCAGCTCGCCGTCCGCGCCGCGCTCGTCGCTCATCGTTTTAAATTTGTAAATTTTAAAAATTTTAGCGTGCAAACCCGGGCGCGCCTGCGTAAAAATGACGTCCTTACTAACCTTAAAATAGATCAAAACCGCGACGACCGCCATAATCGGCAGCGTCAAAACTATGAGAAAAATCGCGCCGCAAATATCCAGTAATCTCTTAAAAAATGCCCTATACATCGATAAATTTCCTATAAATTTCTATATATTTCCTAGCGACCGCTCGCTCGTCAAACTCGCGCACCGCAAGCTCCCGCCCGTTTCGCCCCATCTGTGCGGCCAAATTTTCGTCGTTTAGTAAAATTTCTATCTTTGCGGCTAGATCGGCCGAGTTTTTCGCCTCGCACAGCAGGCCGTTAAAGCCGTTCGTTACGGCCTCGTTGCAGCCCGCTACGTCGCTAGCAACGACCGGCCTACCCATACTCATCGCCTCTAAAACCGTGCGCGGAAAGCCCTCTTTGTAGCTTGGAAGCGCAAGCAGATAGCTAGCCTTTAAAAGCCCCGGCACATCGTCTCTAGCGCCCAGATACCGCACGGCGCCGCCCTTTAAAAACTTCGCGTCGGCTGTGCTTTTGTTTCCTTCAAAGCCTTCGCCCGCAAATACAAACGCGCAGTCCTCGCGCCCGCGCAAAAGCTCGGCCGCCTCGTAAAACTCGCGCACGCCCTTGTGCCACATCGCGCGCGCTATCATCAGTACGATCTTTTTGCCGCGCAGATCCTCGCCCAAATTTGCGGCCGGTACGCTGCTTTCGTCAAATTTGAGCGTATTCACGCCCACGCTTTTTATCTTAAAAATTTTCTCCTCGGCAATCAGCCCGCGAGCTAGAAAATACGCGGGATCGGCCTCATTTACGAACACGCAGCCGTCGCTCATTTTTAGCGCTTTTTTATAAAGCGTCTCGATCGCGGCGCGCACCAGACGGGTTTTTAGATCGTTATCGATATAAAAGCTGCCCAGCCCTTCAACCAAATTTATCACGCGCTTTATGCCAGCTTTTTTAGCCGCAAAGGTGCCGAACACGTTTGACTTGTGCGACGAGGTTTGCAGTAGGTCTAAATTTAGCCCGCGCAAAATATCGGCTAGCTTTTTTGAGTTTTCAAGCACGGTTAGGGGATTTAGGCTCGCGCGGTCAAGCTCGTAGGTTACGCAGTTAAACTCGCTTTTTAGCCTATCCGTGTAGTCGCCCTTTGGAGCGATAGCAAAAACCTCGTGCCCGAGCCGCTTTAGCTCGCGCATGATCGGCGCGCGGAAAAAGTAGATGCTCATATCGGCGTGACTCAAAAATCCAAATTTAGCCATTTTTAAAAATATCCTTTAAATTTTGCGCCCTCATCTTAGCAACCTATAAATTTTAACCGCGCCGTTTAAAACGACCGGCTCAAATAGCTCTTTGTCGTAGTTTTCGAGCACGAAAAGCTGTATGTAGGCCGAGTTTAGCACCGCTTCGTCAAGCACCAAAAACCGCCTGTAATCCTTCATAAAAATAAGATAAATTTTACCGTCCGCGTTCATCTCGTGCTTTTTGACGACCAGTTTATCTTTCTCGTCGTAGCTTGTTTCAAAGTACGTATTTACGGGTATTTCGCGCTCGCCGATATAGACTTTAGATGCGTCGCCCGATACGCTAAAACCTCCGCCGATATTTATCGTATCCTCGTCTATGGAGTAAGGTTTGCCCGGATAAAATATCGCCCCGTACTCCTCGCCGCTGTTTAGATCAAGGTTTGAAAAACGCAAAACTGTGCTAAAGATATCGATCATGGAGTCCGGTAAATAGTAGTAAATCTCGCGCGTTTTTTGCGGCGGGCGAAAATCCTTGTCGTTTAGCGAATACAAAAACGAATTTACGCTCGTGGCGTTGTAGTCCTTTATCATCTGGTTCAAATTTAGCCCGAATCTCTCGCTAAAATTTCGCTCTGTGTACTCGACCTCTAGACGCGCCATATTTGCCGACATGCGTTGATTAGCCGCTAGCGCGAAGCTCACGGCAAAGTTATCTCTACCCAGGTGCTTGCCGCCGTCGATGAGAGTCTTGACGTCCGAGTAGTAGCGGATCGGATAGCCGTAGTCCCACCACGCCAGCACGTAGTCCTCGCGCCCTGCTGTCTTGCGTAGTTTATCTAGACTCTCCACCTCGCTTTTGGCAAAGACCGTGCCGACTTTGTAGCCGTAAATATGCTCAAGACACGGCATTAAAGATAGCGCGGCAATACAAAAGACGCAAATTTTTTCTAAAAGCGCGTGTTTTTTGAGCGAGTTTAGCTTGGATGTCGCAAAAAAAACCGCCCAGCAAATAATACCTACGGCGGCGCGAGACGCCAATTCCTTAGCCCTCGCCTCGTCGTCGAAATTTAACGAAAAGAATGATGATTTGTCGCCCAAAAAATCGTAATAATCCGCAATATAAACGAATAAAACCGCCGAAAATATCGCCAAGCAAACGGCGCAAAATTTATCTAAAAGTTTTCTTTTTTTGAAAAAATCCACGCAAAGAACCGCGAAATATCCAAACCCTATCGCCATAATCGGCACGGAGTAAATGGTAAATCTAAGCCCGCCTTTTAGCGCTAAAAACCCAAGCGCCAGCATCGGAAGGGCAAGCAAAAACGAGCGAAATTTAAAACACAGCGCGGCGATACCTACAAGCGACAGAGCAAATGTCGCGATATGCCCGCTAATACGCTTGGCAAAGGCGTTTATCGAGTTAAACTCAAACGAAAAATCATCCATTTCCATTATAGTTTTATTTACGTTGTAAAAATGAAAAACGGGCTCGCTACTCTCCGAAACCCCGCGAAATACGTAAAATTTAAGCTGAAATAAAATTTGATTTAGCCCGCCGCTAAAGCCAAGTAAACCTACGGCAAGAGCTAGGCACGCGGCTACGACGCGCTTATCCCAGATCTGCGGACGAAATCTCATCGCTAGATAAAGCGCGACCGCAAGCGCGCTTTTAGCGTAAAAATCAATATACGTAAGCGCGACTATCATCAAAATAACAGCTTCGTAATTTAGCGCGTTTTTCCTATCGAAAATCAAAGTATAGAGCAAAAATGCGCCCAGCATCGCAAAATTTAGCGAGTATGAGCTGGGATACCACCAGTCGTTTATCAGGATAAAAATCGGGATAAAAATGAGGTCGTTTGCGCTTTTTTTCTGCGCGAGGCGTATCATCGCCCAGACACTAAACGCAGGCAGCACGATCGTAAGCATATCGGTGTCGTAGTAGCCGGCCATCGTGCGGTTGTAGTAGCTGTTTGCGATGCTAGCTAGCAGCGCCGCCGCAAAGCCCATGCCGGGCATCTCGTACTCTTTGGCTATCAAAATCACGGGAATAACGATAAGCGAGCTAAAAAACACGCTCATATAAAGCAAAATGCTCTCAAAGCTAAAAGGTAAAATTTGATACAAAAAATACGTAAGCGTCGGCATCGAACGGCCGTAGTAGCTAAGGTCGTTTGGCTGATGAAAGCCCGCTATCATATCGCGCGCGCCCTCGGCAAAAGCGTAACCGTCGTTAGTGCTGATCATGAGCTGATCGTTCCAGAAAAAGTGCTGATATTCGCCTGCCCAATACACCCAGTACAGCCTGCAAACCACGCTAAAAGCAAACGCCGCAAGCATCAAAAAGCAAGTCTGTTTTGAAAATTTAAATTTGCCGGGGAATTCTAAAATTTTACTCGCCATTTTCACCTTCTAAATATCCTATGAGCTGCGCCGCGACGGCGTTTTTATCAAATTTTACTACGCGGCCGTACGCTTTTTTTTCATAATCTTGCCTCAAATTTTCATCCTCAAGCGCTCGCCTCATAGCAGTCTCCATCGCTTTTTCGTCGTCAACGGGCACGAGGATGCCGTATTCATCGTCGCCCAGAAGCTCCCTAGCGCCGCTTTTATGATCGGTGGAGATGATAAATCTCTCGCAAGCAAGTGCCTCTAAAAGCACGTTTGAAAAGCCTTCAAACCTCGAAGCGCAAAGGAAACACTGCGCGTTTTTGATAAATTTAAACGGATTTTTATCCGTACCTAGCAGCTTTACGCGCTCGCTCACGCCAAGCTCGTCGATCAAATTTTGAAGCTCGCCTTGCAAAGGCCCTTTACCAAGGATCCCAAGCGTCGCGCGCTCGTCTTTTAAATTTGCGATTATTTTTATTAACATCGCTTGATTTTTACCGCTATCAAGCCGTCCGATATTTAGAAAAAAGGGCTTAAATTTGCCCTCTAGCGGCTCATCGGCAAGAGTTTTTATCGCAGCCAAATCGACCGCGTTATATAGCACCTTAGTTTTTGCGGCGTCGCAACCGAAATTGCGCACGAGATCATCGGCGTTTCCCTGCGCGTTAGCTAGGATAAGATCGGCTTTTGGATACAGCGCCTTAACCAAAATTCTATTGGCAAATCCGCTAAGGCCGCTTTTATAGATGACCGACGGACAGCTACGCTCGCTTATCACCATGCGTCCTTTTACTCCGGCGATCCTTGCTAAAAGCGCGATATAACAAGGCCGGTTCATTAAGACAAAATGTAGGTCGATAGCCAAATCGTCGCAAAGTTTTTTATAATTTAAGGCTAAAAACGGAAACAAAAGTCCCAATCGAAAAAGCTTTTTTACGCCGCTTTCATAAGGATCTGAGCGCTCGAGGAAGTGGACTTTTACCGCGCTTGGTATCTCGTAGGCTACGACCTCGCTCATCAAAACGAGATGAACTTCGTATTTTTCGCACAAAGCCGGGAGCAAATTTGAAACCACGCGCTCTGCGCCGCCCGGCCCCATCGAGTAGAGAAAAACGGCTAATTTTTTCATTTGCCGTGCGTTTTTTTGTATATCCAAACGCGAATTTTAGTTAAAAATAAAATCATCGACTTTGGAAACGGGCTTAAGATCAGCATCGCAAGCGCTTCTTTTGTAAATTTAAATTTGAGGCTTTTAAAAAGATATTCGTACATTTTTTTGTATTCGCCGCCAAATTTGGCATAGTACGCCGCCATTTTGTATAGGATCGCGATATGAGAGTCGTTTACGCGGAATTTAGGCTCGGCCGAATTTGAGCCGTTTGCGCTAACTTGAGCGTTTTTCTCGGCGATTTTTTGCAAAATGAGCTCCGCAGTCATCGCGTAGCCTTTCATTATGCAAAGCGGACGCTTAAACGAGTTTATCGTGACGCTGTCGCTGCGGTGAAAGCGGTAAATACGTACTGCGTCGTGCAGATAGTAAGCAGGAAGGTCAAAAAGATAGATCCAAAGCGTATTTTCACTACCGTAAAGCCCCTTTTCAAAGCGCCTCTGACCGATCGCGTCGCGGCGAAACATTATCAAAAACTCGCCCGTTATCTTGCCGTCGTAGTAGTCCTGCGGCGAAATTTCCCCGCTTTTACTCAGTCCAAATCCCGAAAATTTCGTCGTCGGCTCGCCGTCGATCTCAAAATAACAGTTCGCCCAGACGCTAGCATACCCCTGCTCTAGCACGGCCGCCATCTTGCTTATAGCGCCTTCTATCAGAAGATCATCGTCGTCTAAAATCACGAAAGCATCACCGCTAGCGTGATCAAAGCCGTTGTTTTTATTGCCGTTTGGGCCGCGGTCGTAAGTTTGGTTTAAGACGTATTTTACGTTGTCAAATTTAGCGACGTAACTTTGCGCAAGCTCGCGCGTACCGTCGTTCGAGTTATCGTCGCTGATTATGATCTCTTTATTTTCGTAGTCTTGAGCTAGCGCACTTTTTAGGGCGGCTTCAAAAAGCTCTTTGCGGTTGTACGTCGGGATTATTATGCTTACTTTTAGCATTTTAGTTCTTTATATTTTGCGTGATAAAATCCATCCACTTTTGATAAATTTGATCGGTTTTAAAGGCGTTTTTGCGCTCGTTGGCGTTTTTTACCAGCTCTTGCCTAAGCTCCTCGTCGCGCATTAAAAGTTCGATTTTGCTTCCGAGCGCTTTTACGTCGTCTATCGGCACCAAAAATCCGTCCTTGCCGTCCTCGATGAGCTCTTTTGCGCCGCTTGTAGCAGTCGCCACCCTAGCGCAGTTAAAAAATACGCTCTCGATTAAAACGTTTGGCAAGCCTTCGGTTTTAGAGCTTGAGACTAAAATTTTAGATCTTTCATAAAGCGAAGCTACGTCGCTCGTTTGCCCGATAAATTCGGCATCCAAATGAAGCTGCTCGTGGGCGATGAGCTCTAGTCTTTGCCTCTCTTCGCCGGCACCGGCTATCACGATTTTCCAGTTTTTTAATAGCTCTTTATCGATTAGGCTCATGGCTTTTAAAAATACGTCGCAGCCTTTAAGCGAGATTAGACGACCGACGAAAAGGATGATATTTTCCTTCGGCAAGCCCTGTTTTTTAGCTTCAAACATAGGATTATACATCACGGTTTTATTTTTTACGAAGCTGTAGTATTCGTAGTCCTCTTTTGTAAGCACCGTGAGTCCGCTAGCTAGAGGATAGAGCATACGGCGTAAAAACAGCCAGCCGCGACCTTTGAAAAAATCGGCGCTTGAATGCTCGCTGATAAAAAGCGGTTTGTTTATAAATAAATTCGACAAAATCACATTGATATTGGTGCTGTCCATCGAGGAGATAACGACATCAAATCCGCCGTTTTTGATCAAATTTCGCTGATAAAAAAACTTTTTTACGCGCCTGATTAAATTTGCAAAAAAACCCTTTTTCACCATCGGGAAAGGCAGATCTATCAACTTTATCCTCTCGTCTAGCTCGTAAAACGGCGGTTTGGTGTCAAATTTTAAAAGCGTTACGTCGTGAAATTTCGCAAAATAGCTCGCTAGCAAGCTCATCACGCGCTCGGCGCCGCCTGCTTGCAGGGTCGAAATTATAAATAAAACCTTCATTCTCTCTCCAAATTTTAATCGATGCGCGAAAATTTAATAAATC
>NZ_CAJPQR010000020.1 GCF_905372745.1 uncultured Campylobacter sp.
ATAATTTAAAATAGATTATTTTTTTGGTTTTTAAAGTCGCGATATAAAATAAACTAAGTTCGGGTTAAATTTGATTACCGAATTTAACCCGAGTAAGGAAAATTAAAGTCTTTTTGAGCGTTTTAGATCGCCTGCAAATTCGCATCCTAACTTGTCTTTTAGCTCGCAAGCCTTCTCAAAAAGAGCGTAGGCGTCTTTAAATTTTTTCTCCTCTAGCAGATACGATCCCGCAGTCGCGCACGCAAATCCGTCGCCAAGTTCGCAGCTTTTATTTAGCAGAGCGCGCGCTTTTTCTTTGTCGCTAGACACGTATATCCCGCCGGCGCCCGAGCAGGCTTCTTTAGCGCCTAGTTCACAGCCTTTTTCGTATAGCTCAAGCGCTTTTTTAGGATCGGGCAAGATATCTTTGCCTAGCTGATAGAGCGCACCGGCTCTTGCGCAGGCCTGCGCATCGTTTGCGTCGCAAGCGGATATGAATTTGTTGCGAGCTACGGTTAAATTTGAGCTTTCGTAGGCTTTTATGCCGTCCTCGAAATCGCCGCCCAGAGCAAAAACCGCGGCAACTAGCATTAGAATTTTTTTCATTATCTCCCTTTAAATTTAAAATATTCTATTTTAGCATATTTAAAATTATTTTTTGTTTAGCCGTTTTTCTCTCGACCTAAAGTCTGGCATCAAGGCCGCGATGAAGCTATAAAAGCTTTTTTGATGGTGGGGGTAGATCAGGTGGGCAAGCTCGTGAAGCACGACGTATTCGACTAGCTCTGGGGCTTTTTCGATCAAATTTAGGCTTAAGTTTATATAGCCTTTGCGCGAGTTGCAGCTACCCCAGCGCGTGGTCATTTTGCGCACGACGACGCGGTTTATTTTGCGGTTTACGGTTGGAGCGAATTTAGCTATAAAATGCTCGTAAATGCGCCTCGCAAAAGCTTTTTTATAATTTTCTAGCGCAGCTAAACTCGCAGCGTAAATTTCGCCGTCAAATTTACGCCCGTCCGCGCTAGCAAATTTAGTCTCGCCAGGCTGTGCGTTAAATTTAATCGCGCTAAATTCTCCGTCAAATTTAGCGCCGTAAAGGTGCGGGTCTAGCCCCTCTGAGCTCAAATTTAAGCCGTCAAAAACTCCTGAGTCGCTTGTAAAACGTATCAAATTTACGCCCTTTAAATTCGGTTCTAGCACGATACGGTAAACCTCGCCCAGCAGCCTAAATTCATCCTCACGCGGCAAATTTGCTAGCGTTTTCTCGCGAGCAGATTTTAGCCAGTCGTAGTGTTTTTGCACGAACTCTAGCGCATATTTTTGCGCGGCGTAAAAGGGCAGCGAGACCGAGATTTCGCCTGATTTGGAGACCTTTAGGCGGGTTGTTTTGACGCCTTTTTTAAAATTTAGCGCGACGTCAAATTCGCCGCATTTTACGCTAACGGTTTTTACACGAGGCGTTTTGATTGCCATTTTCTGCTTCTCCAGCGCCAGGTATTTACGAGCCCGCGCAGCCACTCGTCGGCGGTAAATCCGATCCAAACGCCGATGATTCCCATGCCCTGCACTATGCCTAGATAATATCCCAGCGGCAGGCTCACGCCCCACATAAACACCGCGCCAGTCATCAGCGGAAATTTAGCATCCCCGCTCGCGCGCAGGGCGTTTACGATGACGATGTTAAATGTTCGACCCGTCTCAAGCGCGATAGAAAGGGTAAAAAGCGGCAGCATGATCTCTTTGAGTGCGGGCGTTAAATTTAGCGCGTCCATTATCTCAAATTTGCAAAAATACGCGACCGATACGACGCAAAGCGAGGCAAAAACGCCGATTTTTAGCGCGCGGAAAGTGCGCGAGTAGGCCTCGTCAAATCTCATCGCGCCCACTAAATGCCCCACGATGACTTCGTTTGCCACGCTGATGCTGGCTCCGCAAAGTAGGATTAAAAGCGTGATCTGAAAATAAACGGTTTGCACGTTTAAGCTAGCCTCGCCCATGCTCGCCACAAAGCCAAAAGCCACCATATACTGCGCCATCCAGAGCAAATTTTCGCCGGCACTCGGAAGCCCGACGGATAAAATTTTACGCAAGATCGCAAACGGCAGGCTAAATAGACGTTTAAAGAAAATTTTGACTTTGGCGTAGCGGGTAAGGATCAAAAATAGCACGATAACGCCCACTAGTCGTCCCGCGACCGTCGAGACCGCGACGCCGTAGAGGCCGTAGTTTGGCAGTCCTAGCCAGCCAAAAAGCGCGATAGCGTTGCCGCATAGAGTAATGATGTTCATTAAAAGCGAGACTAGCATGACGGCGGCGGCGAAGTTGTAGACGCGAAGCACGGCTGCTAGCACCATGCCGATACCGTCAAAAGCAAGCGCTACGCCTAGCATGTGCAGGTAGCCAAAACTCTCCTGTCTAAGCTGCTGCGGGACGTTTAAAAGCTCTAAAATTTCAAATCCGAAAAAGTAAATAAAAACCGCGCTAAAAAGCCCGATTATCGTATTAAACGTGATGCTAGCATGTATGACGCGTTTGGCTAAATTTATATTTTTAGCGCCTAGAGCCTGCGCGACTACGACCGAACAGCCGACGCTCAAAAAGTTAAAGATCGTCATAAATAAATCCATGACTTGATTGCCCGCGCCCATAGCGCCCACTAAATGGACGCTGACCTTAGTCACCATGTAGGTGTTTATGATGAGCGTAACAAAGTGCAAAAACATATCTAAAAATATCGGTATAGTAAGCTTTTTGAGCGATAAATTCATAATTTCTCTTTTGTAACGTGGATTTTAAATAACGCGCGATTATATCCAAATATAAATTTAAAGCGTTTTAAGGCGGCGCGGCGGGCTTGCTCGGTCGGCGGGCATAATCTTTTTATTAGATTAATCAAGTATAATTTAAAAAATCTACTACGAACGGACGTCAAAATGCATAAAACTTTTACCTCTAGATGGGCCTTTATCATCGCCTGCGTGGGCTCTGCCGTGGGCATGGCAAACGTCTGGGGCTTCCCGTATAAAGTCGGCTCGAACGGCGGCGGCGCATTTTTGCTTATTTACGTGCTTTTTATCGCGATATTTTCCTACGTCGGGCTATCTGCGGAGTATGCTATCGGTAGACGCGCTAAAACCGGTACGCTAGGCTCCTATGAATACGCCTGGAAGAGTCGAAACTGTAGAACTTTCGGTAAAATTTTAGGCTGGATACCTCTGGCTGGCTCCATGTGTATAGCTACTGGCTACGCAGTCATCATCGCGTATGTTTTAAAGGCGCTGTTTCAGGCAATCACGGGTTCGCTTATGACCGTGGATACGAACACTTGGTTTGACTCCTTTGCGTTTTCGTCCTATTCGGTCGTGCCGTTTCATTTTATCGTCGTTGCCGGCACGCTATTTACGCTATTTTTCGGCGCGCACAGTATCGAAAAAACCGGCAAAATCATGATGCCGCTTTTTTTTATTCTATTTTTTATTTTAGCGATTAGGGTGGCGTTTTTAGACGGGGCGTTTGGCGGGTATAAATTTATCTTTCACAGCGACTGGAGCAAGCTAGCTGATCCTATGGTATGGGTGTCGGCGATGGGTCAGGCGTTTTTCTCGCTATCTATCACGGGTTCTGGTATGATAGTTTACGGCGCGTATTTGCATAAAGACGAAGATATCGTCGATAGCGCGCAAAAAACGGCGATCTTTGATACGATCGCAGCGATGACGGCGGCGCTTGTGATGCTGCCTGCGGTCTTTGCCTACGGCATGGATCCCGCGGCGGGCCCCGGACTACTTTTCGTAACGCTGCCTAAAATTTTACAAGACATGGTCGGAGGCCAAATTTTTGCGATTATTTTATTTACGGCGGTGATTTTTGGCGGCGTGACGTCGCTACAAAATATGTTTGAAGTCGTCGCCGAGTCGATAATGCACAAATTTCCTAAGCTAAAGCGCGGCGTCGTGCTAATTTTGCTTTGCGCGGTGTGCTTTGGTATCGGCGTAAATATGGAAGCCATAACCAGCTGGGGGCCGTGGATGGACTTCGTGTCTATCTACATCATTCCTATCGGCGCGGTGATCGGCGCAGTGTCGTGGTTTTGGGTCATCAAAAAAGAAGAAATCATGGACGAGATAAATACCGGCGCGGCAAAAAAGCAAGGCGCGCTGTGGTATTTTACGGGCAGATATATATACGTGCCGATGGCGCTTACGCTTTGTATCATCGCGCTTAGCATGCATATATCGTTTTAAGGCGCGCGCGTGGCACTCATAGATCTAATCGAAGTTAGTAAAAAATTCGGCCCCAATGAAATTTTAAACAAAATAAGCCTAAGCGTAAACGAGCGCGAGCGTATCGCTATCATCGGCAAAAACGGCAGCGGCAAAAGCACGCTGATGAAACTAGTCGCGGGCTCGCTAGAGCCTGATAGCGGCAGGCGTATCCTGCAAGGCGGCGTGAAAGTAGAAATGCTCGCGCAAAATCCCAAATTTGACGATGCGGCGACGGTAAAAGACGCGCTAAATTTGGAGCTAAAAGAGATCTTTGACGCTATGGGCGAGTATGCCGCGGTACTAGAAGCGCTCGGCCGCGATCCGCAAAATAAAGAACTAAATGCTAGGCAAGATGAACTAATCAAATTTATCGAAGCAAAAGACGGCTGGCAGATCGAGCGCAAGATCGAGCGCGTGCTGGAGGAGTTTAAACTAAAAGAGTACGAAAACCGCGCTGTTTCTAGCCTTAGCGGAGGCGAGATACGCCGCGTGGCTCTGGGCGCGCTGATACTTAAAAAGCCCGATGTTTTGCTGCTTGACGAGCCTACCAATCACCTTGACGTTTATATGGTGAGATTTTTAGAGGATATGCTAAAAAGCTCGCGTCAGACGATAGTTTTTATCTCGCACGATCGCTACTTTATCGACGCGCTGGCAACTAGAAGCGTCGAGATCGAGGAGGGCGCGCTGGCATCGTTTGACGGCGGTTACGCAAACTATCTAGCCAAAAAAGAGGAAATCCTAGCCAGCCTAGCCAAATCTCACGAGACGTTGCTAAAACAGCTAAAAGCCGAGGAGGAGTGGCTGCGCCGCGGCGTCAAAGCGCGTCTAAAGCGCAACGAAGGACGCAAAGAGCGAGTGCTAGCCATGCGCGAAGAGGCTAAGAAAAATCCGGGCGTTATACGCCGTGTTAGGCTCGAGCTTGAGCGAGCGAGTAAAAATTTTAATCAAACTCAAAGCATAAACCGCAAAAAAATGCTCTTTGAGATCAAACAATTAAGCAAAACTATCAGCGGCAAGCAGCTTTTTAGCGATTTTAACGCTAGAGTACTGCAAGGCGAACGCATCGCGATAGTCGGACGAAACGGCAGCGGCAAAAGCACTCTTATTAAAATTTTACTCGGGTTTGAAAAGCCTAGCAGCGGCGAGATCAAGCGCGGCGAGGTGCGAGTGGGGTACTTTGATCAGTCGCGAAGCGCTCTGGATGACGATAAGAGCCTCATCGAGACCTTTTGCCCAAACGGCGGCGATCACGTCATGGTGCGCGGGCGAAATATGCACGTCTACGGTTACCTTAAAAATTTCCTATTTCCTAAAGAATTCCTCGATAAACCTATCGGCGTGCTAAGCGGCGGCGAGAAAAACCGCGTGGCACTGGCGCTACTTTTTAGCAAGGAGTACGACGTGCTCGTACTAGACGAGCCCACAAACGACCTAGATATCGCTACTATCAACATCCTTGAGGACTATCTGCAAAGCTTTGAAGGCGCCATAATCATCGTTAGCCACGACCGATACTTCGTCGATAAGATCGCGCACAAGCTCTGGGCATTTGAGGGGACGGCGATCGAGGTGCTGCATCAAGAGTACAGCGTCTATCTCGAACTAGAAGACGAATTAGCCGAGCTTGGTAAATTTGAAGCAAGCCTAGCGAGCGAAGCCGAGCAAGCGCAAAAACAAAAGAGCAAAACAAGCGCCAAGCTAAGCTACAAGCAAACGCAAATTTTATCCTCGCACCCCGAGAAAATCGCCGCGCTGGAAGCTAAGATAAAAGAGCTAAACGCGGGCCTTAGCGATCCTAAAATCTATCAGCAAATCGGCCTAACCGCGCTTTATAACGACCTAGAGGCCGCTAAAAACGAGCTTGAAACGCTAGAGAACGAATACTTTGAAGTCTTGGAAATCGCCGAAAATTTGGAGCAAATTTGAAAAAATTAACTAAAACGGGCAGAGTTAGCGCTCTAAATTTACGCACGATTAAGCGAGACGAGTTTATCGGCGCTAGTTTTGAGCTGGACGGGATTAAATTTAGCGGCGTTTTTTCGGCGGATTTTAGTCTGGAACAGGGCGACCTCGTGCGCGTAGAGTACGAAAGAGACGGCTTTATAAATAGAATAACCCTGCTTGAAACCCTGGCTAAAAATAGCGAAAACAAGAGCATGACGGCAAAAATCATGAACATTGCGGTTTTTATCTCGCTGGCGCTTCTTGCTCTTTGTATCGCAGGCGGAGTGATTTTTTCTTTGATTACTGGCAGATTTGAGATTCGCGATTTTACCGATGTTATTAGGCTTATTGGCATTTGCTTCCTTGTTTGGTCGCTAGCTTACCATGCGATAGGAAAATTTAAAATTTTGAGATATTTTACTTGATTTTAGGCTTAAATTTACGTTTAGTCCGCTTAAATTTAGGCCTAAAATTTAGAAAAGATTAAAAATTTAACCCAAATTACCGCAGTTTGCCCGTAATTTTAATCAAATTTTTTATATAATTTCGTGTTTTATTAAAAGGTTTATGATGGATAGAAAAACTTGGAATTCGAAAATAACGTATATTTTGGCTGTTGCGGGCGCGACCGTGGGCTTTAGCGCGACGTGGCGATATCTCGCATCGAAGTAGAGAGGCCGACCGCCATACTTTATATCACATTTGTATAGTTTTTATCCTTGCGATCATCTTTGGCGTTTCAAAAGCTAGGGGTGCAAAGAGGGATTGCGGATAAATTTAACGTAAATTTTTAAAGCGCCTTTTTTAGGTGCTTTGCTCCTTAAATTTAGCCCAAAATTTAAGGAGCAAATTTGACCCATTTACTTTTTTTCGTTATTTTGAAATGAAGCTGAAATTTACAAAAAAGGAGAAAAATGATCAAATTTCAAAGGTCGAAATTTAACAATTCGGTATTTATCCCATCGCTTGTCGTCATATTTTTAATAACGGCATTTGCAGCAATATTTCCAAATTTCTCAAATGAGTTTTTTAAAGGTATGCAAAACTACATCGCGGCCAAATTTGGCTGGTTTTACATCCTGGCCGTCGCCGTCATACTTCTAAGCATCATCATCCTTGGCTTTAGCAAGCTTGGCGAGATCAAACTGGGGGCCGATCACGTAAAGCCGGAGCACAAAAATATCTCGTGGTTTTCTATGCTTTTTGCCGCCGGCATGGGCATCGGGCTTGTGTTTTTTGGCGTGGCTGAGCCGCTCATGCACTATCTAAATCCGCCGCTCGGCGACGCACAAACTATCGCAGCGCAAAAGCTTGCGATGAATATCACCTTCTTTCATTGGGGTATGGGCGCATGGTCGGTTTATGCCATCGTGGCGTTAATCCTTGCCTTTTTCTCGTACAGGCACGGCTTGCCGCTCACGCTTAGATCGGCGTTTTATCCGATCATCGGCGATAAAATTTACGGCAAGATCGGCAACGCCATCGACACATTTGCCGTCGTAGCGACGCTTTTTGGCGTAGCGACCTCGCTAGGATACGGCGTACTTCAGGTAAATGCCGGCCTTACGCACGTTTTTGGCCTGCCGACTATGCATATTACGCTTCTAATAGTGCTTTGTTTTGCAGCGACCATCTCAGCGGCAAGCGGCGTGGATAAGGGGATTAAAATTTTATCAAACTCAAATATCGCGCTAGCCATTTGTTTTATGTTTTTGATACTATTTTTAGGCGATACGACGCAGCTTTTGAAGTCGTTTGTGCAAAACAGCGGCGACTACGTATCGACGCTTATTTCAAACACCTTTAACCTCTACGCCTACGAGAGGCAAAACGAGAGCTGGCTTGGCGGTTGGACGCTGCTATACTGGGCTTGGTGGCTATCTTGGTCGCCGTTTGTGGGGCTATTTATAGCTAAAATTTCAAAGGGTAGGACGATAAGAGAATTTGTGATCGGCGTGCTTTTCGTGCCAACCGGCTTTACATTTGCTTGGATGAGCTTTTTTGGCAACTCGGCGATCGCGCTTGTTCAGGGCGGATTTAGCGAGCTTGCAACGACCGTAAATTCCGACTCGGCTTCGGCGCTTTTTATGTTTTTAGAAAAATTTAGCTTTTCAAGCTTGCTAAGCACGATCGCAGTCTTTATGATCGTCATATTTTTCATCACTTCGGCCGACTCAGCGGCGATCGTGATGAACATGCTTTGCTCAAACGGCAAGGACGATACGCCGGTTTGGCAAAAGGTCTTTTGGGGCGTTACGGTGGGCGTCGTGGCGGCATTTTTGATGCTAGCCGGCGGCCTTGGCTCGCTTCAAGCACTTACGATAACTACGGCGTTGCCGTTTGCCATAGTGCTACTTGGCGCCATTTACGGGCTATTTAAGGCGCTGCGCGTCGATGTGACCAAAAAAGAGACAAATAACTTTAACAACATGCCTCTTAGTGATCTTTCAAAGCCGTGGCAAGAGCGCCTAAGTGCGATCATTACGCTGCCAGGCAAGAAAGATGGCAAGAAATTTTTAAACGAAGTCGTGCTAAAAGCCTTTAACGAGCTAAAAGAGGAATTTGCCAAAAACGGCCTTGAGGCAAATGTAACAAAAGCTGAAAATTTCGTAAATTTAAACGTCGGACTTGGCGACGAGATGGATTTTAGATACGGCGTATATCTCACCAAAAGCCAGAGCCCGGACTACACTAGAGAGCTTGAGGGCGACGATCTTTATTACAGAGCCGAGGTATATCTAAAAGAGGGCGGTCAAGACTACGACGTGCTTGGTTGGAGCGAGGCCACTCTGATAAACGACGTCGTCGAGCAATACCGCAAACATATGCAGTTCTTGCATGTCGTTAGAAAATAAAAAATTGGCGTAAATTTGCAGAAATTTGCGCCTTTAAATTTATGCCAAACAGCCTTTTTCTAATAATATTTACCGATTTTAATCCGGATTTGTTTTAAATTTTAAAGATGGTTCTAAAAACTTTAAATAAAATTTTTATATAATCCCTATTTTTCACAAAGGTATACAGATGGATAGAAAATCGTGGAGTTCAAAGCTCACATACATTTTAGCCGTTGCAGGAGCTACGGTCGGTTTTGGCGCGACGTGGCGCTTCCCGTATCTAGTCGGGCAAAACGGCGGCGGCGCCTACGTACTCGTGTTTTGTATCGCGATGATAGTGATCGGTATACCGATGATTTTGGCTGAAAATGCGATCGGCAGACGCCTAAAATGCAACGCCGTGGATGCATTCGGCGGTAAAAATATAAATCCGGCGTGGAAAATCGTGGGCTGGATGGGGCTGCTTGGGGCATTTGGTATCATGGCCTACTACATGGTTATCGGCGGCTGGGTGCTAAACTACATCGCGCAGATCGCATTTGGTATGCTAGATCTCTCGCAGGTGCTGAGCTTTGAGGCTACGAGTGCGTTTTACGAGCAAAATATCGTTAGCGATCCGCTGGCTATTAGCTTTGCGACGCTCGTGTTCGTACTCGTAAACTACGCGATCTTGGTTCAGGGCGCCGTCGGCGGAATAGAACGCTCGGCGAAGTACCTCATGCCGCTACTTTTCGTGCTGATGATCGTGATGATCGTAAAAAACTTGACCTTAGATGGCGTGGCACAGGGGGTTAAATTTTACCTCACGCCAGATTTTTCAAAGATAAATTTAAAGCTTTTCGTCGAGGTTTTGGGGCAGGTATTTTTCGCGCTTTCGCTTGGTTTTGGCGTGATGATCACGCTTTCAAGCTTTGTTAAAAAGGACGAAGGGCTGGTTAAAATCTCTATCATCACGGGCATCCTAAACACCCTCATCGCCGTGCTTGCGGGCTTTATGATATTTCCGTCGCTCTTTAGCTACGGCGTATCTCCCGATAGCGGCCCAAGCCTCGTGTTTAAGAGCTTGCCGATCGTTTTTTCGCATATGCCTTTTGGCGGATTTTTTGCGGTGGCGTTTTTTGCGCTGCTGATGATCGCTGCGCTCACGACCTCGCTGCCGATCTACGAGGTTATCATTACGACGCTTCAGGAAAAATTTAAAATAAAACGCAAAAGCGCGATTTTGCTGGTTCTAAGCACGATATTTATATTTGGAAATTTACCGTCCTTGATGGCTACGAATTTGCTTGCGGACGTTAAAATTTTCGGTAAAAATATCTTTGACGCATACGACGCCATCAGCGCTACGATATTTTTCGTGCTGACCTCGCTTGGGTGCGCGATATTTGTCGGCTGGGTGCTAAAAGACGAAGCAAAACGCGAGATAATGCAAGGCAGCGAAAAATATGCAAAACTCGTAAACATCTGGTTTTGGTATATCAAATTCGTCGTGCCGTTTATCATTTTGGTGCTTTTTATCAGCTCGTTTTACGATAATTTTTTAAAGTAAATTTGATGGCAAGTCTCATAAATTTAGCTAACGGCGATCGCCTAAATTTGCGCGTAGAAGGTCAAATTTTACTTAGCGAGAGCATCAAAAACGGCAAAACGAGGCAGACGCAAAAGGAGTTTGCTAGCGCTGGCGAGGCGCAAAAAGCCTGCGTGAAAAAGGAGTGGGAGAGCCTGAAAAAAGGCTACATCCTGCAAAATGCGAACACGAAAGCCGGCGAAGCGAATTTGCACGTCTATATCGGCGGCGGATACACGGGCGCGCTAACCTTTGCTGGCGCGGGCGGCGAGTTTTTCGTCTACAAATGCGGCGGCTACGAAGAAGAGGACTCGGTAGATTTTCTAACTAGGCTGAGCGCAGACGGAGCGATAAGAGGCGATATCATCCTGCCAAAGCCGCTTGCGTGGCACGCGGAGTGCGCGGGCGAAAATTTGCTGCTGGACTTAGATCACGATATTTTTAAATTTAACCCACAAACGGGAGAATTTACAAACGTCTTTAAAGAGCTAAAAATAAAAAGAAACGGCGATATTACGAGCTGCGTTTACGCGTCTGGCGATGCTGCGGCATTTGCGGCTTACGGCCAAATTTACGTTTTGCGAGACGGGGGTTTTTCGTCTCTTGGCAAATACAAAACTGACTCGGGCTGCGGAGCTGCGTTTTGCATAGCGCTTAGCACGGACGGCTCAAAGCTAGCTCTAAGCTGTAAGCAAAACGAGATCAAAATTTTTAACGCGCTAAATGGAGAAATTTTAAACGAGATAAAAGAGGACTTCGGCGCGCTTAGCGACGTTTGTTTTTTAAATGACGGCTCGCTGCTAGGCAGGGAGTATTACAATGGCGGTCTAGTCTTTTTTGACGCGGCAGGCTCGCGGCAAACTCCCACGTGGTTGCGGGGCGAGTGTGCCAAGGCTCAGAAGATTTGCGTTAGCAAGGACGGTTCGAGACTCGCGCTAATTAGCTACGACAAAGCCCGCATCATCGATCTAAAAAGCGGAAATTTGCGGCTTATCTTTGAGCTCTCGCACGTCGTGAAACGCTGCGAGGCCAAATTTGAGCGCATAAACGGCGAGGAATTTTTAGCCGTGCGCACCGACTACGGCTGCTTTAGTCTTTATAAAATTTAAGGAAAGATATGTTTTATTTTTTGCTTGGGGTTTACTTTTTTTACGTTGCCGTAAAGGCTACTTTGGCGATTTTACAGATAAACTTCATCCGCGCAGAGGCGAAAAAGCCCGCCGTCGTGCTAGAGCAGGGCGAGTACGAATCAGCCGCCGCGGCAGCGATAACGAATCAAAAATTTGAGATAGCTAGCCTGCTTTATCACGCCGCGATATTTGTGATGTGGGCGTGCTGGGGGCTTGGCGAGATGTATGAAAGCGCCTATAAAACGGAAGAACTGAGGGATCATATCGTCTTTGTGATGGGCTTTTTGATCATCTCGTCGCTACTGGAGCTACCGCTAAATATCTACGAAACCTTCGTCAAAGATAAAAGGCTCGGCTTTTCAAACGTAACGCCCAAAATTTTCGCGCTTGATCTAGCAAAAACGCTCGCGCTAACGTTGGTGTTTGGCACGCTGTTTGTGTGGCTGGTGCTGCTTTGCATTAGATTTTTGGGCGATTTTTGGTGGTTTTGGGCGTTTTTGCTGAGCTTCGCGGTCGCGCTCGTGATAAATCTCATCTACCCGACGCTTATCGCGCCTATCTTTAACAAAATGCAGCCGCTAGAAGAGGGCGAGCTAAAAAGCCGTATAGAAGGGCTTTTGACGCAGTGTGGCTTTAAAAGTAGCGGCGTTTATACGATAGACGCTAGCAAGCGCGACAACCGCTTAAACGCCTATTTCGGCGGCCTTGGCGCAACTAAGCGCGTGGTGCTTTTCGACACGCTCGTTAAAAAACTAAGTTTAGAGGAGATAATCGCCGTTTTGGGGCATGAGCTCGGGCACTTTAAGCACAAAGATATCCTAAAAATGATCGCTCTAAGCGCGGTTATGCTTTTTGCGATGTTTTTTATATTCGGCAACATCCCTGATGCGGCGTATGGAGCGCTGGGACTCAGTCCGGCAGGCGGCGGAACGATCGTGTTTTTGCTACTTTTTTCGCCGATTTTCGGGTTTTTATTTTCGCCCGTTAGCTCGTATTTTAGCCGCGCGAACGAATTTGGCGCCGATAAATTCGCAGGCGACGTCTCAAACAAAGCCGACATGATAAGCGCGCTAAAAAAGCTAGGCTCCGAAAACAAGGCCTTCCCGAAGGCTCATCCGCTCTACGCGTTCGTCTATCACTCGCACCCAAGCCTCTTTGAGCGTATAAACGAGCTGGAAAATGACGGTAAATGACGCGCTAAAGGCCGCCTCTTCGCAGATCGCGCCCGCGTGCGAGATAAGCGGCGCAAATCCGGCGCGCGTAGCCAAGGCGCTTTTGATGCGACACCTCGGCGTAAAAATCGAGTGGATATTTTTAAATTTAAACCGCGAGCTAGAGGATGCGGACGGATATTTTGCGCTAGCAAAACGCTTCGCAAATCACGAGCCGCTAGAGTATATAACGGGCGAGGCGGGCTTTTACGGGCTTAGTTTTAACGTAAAAAAGAGCGTCTTGATCCCGCGCCCCGAGACTGAAATTTTAGTCGAAAAATCTCTTGAGATTTTATCAAATTTACCTGTTCGCGGCGAGTCGCCCCTAGTAGCTGAGATAGGAGTCGGAAGCGGGATAATCAGTATCTGCCTCGCGCTAAACTCAAACGCCAAAATCATAGCCTCCGATATCAGCGATGATGCGTTAAATTTAGCTCGCGAGAATGCCGCGAAATTTGGCGTAGAGAACAAAATAGAGTTCATAAAATGCGCGTATCTGGATCAAATTTACGGGCGATTTGACCTGCTCGTTTCAAATCCGCCATACATCGCACAGGACTACGAGCTTGATAAATTCGTACTAAACGAGCCGCACGAGGCGCTGTTTGGCGGCGCGGCGGGCGATGAGATCTTAAAAAACATTATCTTTGTCGCTAAAAATCGCGGCGTAAAATACCTAGCCTGCGAGATGGGCTACGATCAGCAAGAAAGTATGCAAAGCGCGCTTAAATTTAATGGGTTCGAGGCTGAGTTTTACAAGGATTTAGCGGGGTTTGACCGCGGATTCGTCGCGCGAAATATATTTGCAAATTTCTAAATTTGCGCGCGGTTTGGGCTTTGGCGATAAACCAAATTTGACCGAGCTTGCGTCAAATTTATAGCTCGCAAATTTCCGCCTTTCTTGCTCAAATTTAGCGAATTTTAAATGCTATAACCCTAAAATGCGTGCAGTAAATCAAAAAAAGGAAAATTATGAAAAGCGTTTATTTTTTACTTTTGGGTGCGCTCATCGGCACTGAGCTAGCTCTGGGCGCTCTGGTTGCGCCGACGATTTTTTATCCGCAGAGCATACTTGGTGAGGGCGTACTCACGCAGTTTCAAAGCGGCAAACTGATGGCTACGATATTTGTCAAATTTAACTACGCCTTGCTAGCCGTTAGCGTCCTGATCGCGCTTTGCGAGCTTGCTTCGTTTAGATCTAGCGTTAAATTCGGCGCTAAATTTAGCATGGGTATGCTTTGTGCGATAAATTTAGCCCTCGCGCTCTCGTTCGTATTTTACTTCACGCCTTTCATCATGGACGCGCAGACCGCTGGCGAGGCGGCGACGCAGACGGCCGAGTTTGCGCAGATGCACGTGGCTAGCGAATGGACGATGAAGCTGATGTTGTTCGCACAGCTAGCTTTGTTTTTTATCAAATTTAAAACCGCCCAAAAATGAGCGCAAAGCCAGATATCCAAATTTTAACCGATTTTCTCTCTGACTACACGAGTGCGATGGTGAGCGCGGGTACCTACACCGCGCGCGTCGAAAAGTGCGTAGACCGCGTCGCTAGGCGCTACAGTTACGACGTTAGCGTGACGATTTTCGTGAAGTATTTTACGATTAGCGTGATGGACTCGGCCGACAACTCCCTGCGCCGAACCTACGTAAAAAAGATCCCGCTAGGGCAGGTGAGCTTTAACCGCATTTCCGAGCTTTCGTCGCTTAGCTGGCGGATTTTGGATGAAAATTTGAGCTTGGATGAAGCCAAAGAGCAGTTTGAGGGCGTCATGCGTATCGGGGCGAATAAATTTGCAAGCTCGCTTATTTTAATAAGCCTTGCAAATGCGGCGTTTTGCAAGCTTTTTGGCGGCGATGCTGGCTCGGTCGTATGCGTATTTTTTGCGACGCTCGTTGGCTATAGCCTTAGATTTGCACTTGCTAAAATGGGCGTAAATTTAAAAATCCAGTACGTTTTGACCTCGTTCGTCGTCTCTTTTATCGCCTATCTTGGCGTATTTTACGGCTTTACGCACACTAGCGACGTCGCGATCGGCTCGTCGATACTCTTTTTGATGCCGGGCGTTTTTCTCATAAACTCGGTCTTTGATATCTTAAATGACAACACGCTTGTAGGCATCAGTAGAGCCGTGAGTACGGGCATCCTGATACTTTGCATAGCAGTGGGCGTCTATATCACGCTCTCGCTTAGCAATGCGGAGATTTTACATGTTTGAGCTTTTGACTGCGACTATTATAGACGGCGCTTTTGCCGCGGTGGCGGGGCTTGGTTTTGCCTACGCTAGCTCTCCGCCAAAAAGAACTCTCGCCTTTTGTGCGCTACTTGCGGCATTTGCGCACGCTAGCCGCTTTTGGATCATGCAGATGGGATTTTTTAACATCAGCGTCGCTACTCTCATCGTCTCATTTTTAAGCGGGATTTTAGGTATGCTCTTTGCCAAACGGCTCAAAGTGCCCGCCGAGATCATCGCATTTCCGGCGCTTTTGCCGATGGTGCCGGGAGTTTACGCGTATAAGGGAATTTTGGCGCTGTTTTCGTTTCTAAACGAGCCTGATATCGCTAAGAAAAACGAATACCTAATCATATTTTTCGATAACTCGATCACGACCACGACGGTCTCGCTAGCGCTTGGAGTGGGCGTTTCGGTGGTGCTTATTTTGTTTTACGATCAGTCGCTGATGATAACTAGAGGCGCTAAGTGCGAGTTAACGGAAAAGTAATTTTACGCGTCTTTTACGTGCTTTTAAATGATTTTTGCTTCGCTACACTCGCAACTGTAAGCAGAACGTAAATTTCGTCCTGCGACAGACTACACGCCTAGTCTTGGGATGAAATTTACTAATTCATCACAAGACGCTTTCGTTTGGTTTTTGAGCGGTGTATTATCTCGCGTGCTTCCGCTTATCTTTTTTACGTTCAAATTTGGTAATCCGTAAAATTTGTAATAAATTTATCTCTCAAAACCTGGCTAAATTTGATAGCCTTTCTTATCTTTACCCTAAATTTTTTTCAAATTTGCCGATATAGCTTAAAACTCGTTTTAAAGGATTAAAAATGATAAGCGGCGTAAACGGATTTAACGCAAACGTAAATTATGATTTTAGTAGCGCTCATGAGCGAAATTTAAAAGCACGCGAGGAAAAAGAGGCTATAAATTTAACCTCAAATTTGGCGCCGTCTCGATCAAATTTGACCGAACCTATTGATTATTATGCTCTCGATCCCGACGAACTGGACGAAAACGAGCTTGCCGTTTGGGCGCAAAACGTAGAGTTTTCAAAACTAAACGACAAGCAGCAAAATAGGCTTCTTGCTATAAAAATGGGCTTTAAAAAACCGGTATATAAACCTTATGATCCCGTGGTTGCACGTAAGGCGTATTCGCTAAGTGGCTATACGGAAGATGATAAAATCAGCATGTGGGGCAAGATAAACGGGCTTGATCCAAGTATGAGCAAGGACGAGGTAGCAGAGCTAAAGAAATTTATAGATAGCACGAAGGTCTTGCAAAGTAATTCAAGCATGGAAAACGATGTTTTTAGCGTAGACGGGTTTATGAGCGCGTTTAATGTGGATCTAGGAGGCTTTGGCGTTGGTCATACGAAGGGTGCCGGACTTAAAATGGCGGTCGATATGGCAAACCTACTAGACTCCGATATGGATTTGGAAAAATTTAAAGATAAATGGCTTGAGGTTGCCGCCGAAAAGATACTAGGAGAGAATGCAAAGGTCAAAATATCGCTCAAAGACGGCAAGCTAAATTTCGACCAGATATCAGGAAAACGGCCTGCAGTCTTTTGGGGACAAGAGATGGTAAAACAGGCGAGCTACGCAGATGAAACAACTAAAAAAGAGTTTTTAAATTTCTTAAAAGATGCGTTTAAAAAAGGCGAGAGTATCGCAGACGTACTACAAAATATAGCTCTAAATGAGGGTACGGCAAGCGATCAAGCCACCAAAGAAACGCCCGAAGAGAATAAATTTAAACCCATCCAAGCCACTAGCAAAAGCAAGACTTACGTAGATAAAGACGTTAGACGCGAGTTTTTCGAGAATTTTCTGAAAGCCGAACAGGAAAAGGGAACGGATATAATGGAGCTTTTAAGAAAACTAGGTAAAATAGGGCTTGATCTAAAAGCCTAAGGAGAGCAGCCTTGAAAATACGAATCTACTACGAAGATACCGATGCTGGCGGTATAGTCTATCACGCAAACTATATAAAATACTGCGAAAGGGCGCGCAGCGAGATGTTTTTTGGCTCAGATGTTAAGCCTTTTAGCAAGGATGGGCATTTTGTCGTGAGCGAGATTCGGGCGAAATTTAAAAAGCCCGCCGTCCTTGGCGATCTACTCGAGGTAAAAACGAGCGTAGCAAGCCTGAAAAAAGCCTCCGCGCTCATAAATCAAAAAATTTATAAAATCGCAAATTTAAGCGGAGAATGCGAACCCGAGCTCGTCTTTGAAGCGGACGTCGAGGTCGCGTTTGTTAGCAACCTGAAGCCTGCTAAGATGAGCGAGAAGATAGTTGATTTTCTCTCCTCTTATTGCTCGTAAAAGCCGTATTCGCCGGCTTTTAAAACCTTTGTATCGTATATGATCTGCGAGTCCTCGACGCTCTCGCTAAAAAGCCTCTGCGCGCTGCGGTTTAGGTAGGTTGCGTAGATGTAGTCAAGCCCGGCGCTAGCGGAGTAACCCACCCAGTTGAAGTTTAAATTTTGCCCCAAAATTTCGTTATTTGAGTCCAGCGCGCCGTCGGTTTTAGAAATCGAGTTTGCTATGTAGAGCTTTTCTCTATCTTGCGGTTGCGTGAGTTTAAAGATACTCGGCGCGTAGTTGATCTGGGTACTTAAAAGAGCGTTAAATTTGACGTCGTAAAGGCGCATTTGGGAGCTTACCATCGAGGCTTTTACTAGCGGAACGTTTAGAAAAACGGTCGCGCCGCTTAGCCTTGAGTTACCGGATAATATCGGCTTTAGATCGGTCGCGCCGCTTGCGATCTCGTTTTCATAGGCTAGCCCGCCGCTAAGCTCGTCCGCATAGCGATTTAGCGCCGCTCCTAGCGCGCTGCCGTCAGAAAACGCCGCGACTTGGCCGTTTGAGAAATTTAGCAGCTTCTCGACTTGTCCTTTGTAGTCTATACCGCCGAATATCAAATTATCCTGCGGCGAATCGACGCTAGAGATGTGCAGAGTCGGCACGAAAGCCGTCATGGCGGGGTCTAAAACCTCGTTTAGATATTTTGCGCCCACAGGCGTAAACGGCGCGATGATATAGGCGATATTTTCGCTTTTAGCGCGTGTTAGGGCGCCGTCGATAGCGCTTGGGGCTTCGTTGCCGATGTTGTAAAATTTAACGTCGATAGCGGCGTTTTGCCTGACGATATAGGCGATAACCGCGTTTGAGACGACGCCGGCGTAGCTTTTTATGCTATCTTGCGGGATGATGACGGCGATTTTAAACTCGGCGTTTGAGCTTGGCGTCAGGCTTTCGCCGCCCGCGTTTGCATAGGGGCTGCTTAGAGCGTTAATGGCTTGCAAAATTTCTTGATTCGAGCTGTTTTCGTAGCGAGCCAACAAGCTGTGCAAAAGACCTTCTTTAACGAGATCAAGCAAGCAGGCATCGTCGCACTTTGCCGGTTCTAAATTTATATAAACTTCGCTCGCCGGCGGTATATCGGAGGCCTTTTCGCTCCTGGCAAACAGCGCCGAACAGATCAGTAAAGCGGTTAAAATTTTTCTCATAGGTACTCTTTTATCTTTTTTAAATCGCTGAAAAACAGCTCTTTTTTGCTTGGATTTTTTGCTACGACGCTTGGCGAATAAGTCGCTAGCAAGGCCGAGTGCTTAAATTTCATTATGTTTCCCCTTATTGCCTCAAAGCTTTGCGCGCTTTGTTTTATCATTTTGTAAAAGACCTCTTCGCCTAGCGCTACGATGAGTTTTGGCGCTACTAGACGGGCTTCTGCGCTAAAATACGGCTCGCAAAGCTCGTAAGCGCTTGCCGGAGCTTTGGCGGCGGGCTTGCATTTTAACAGGCTCGTGACGTAAATTTCGTCCTTTTTTAGTCCGGCCAGTTCATTTAAATTTTGTAAAAACTTATCGTCGCCTACTAAAAACTTTCCGCTCGCGTCCTCGGCGGCGTTTGGCGCGTCAAATACGAAAACTACTTTAGCGCTTTTATCTCCAAGGCCCGTTAGCGCGTGGGTTGCGCTCTTGCAAAGCTCGCATAGATTGCACTCTTTGATGCTCGCGTTTAGTTCGGCAAGGCTACTTGGCAAGGCCGCGGACGAAGGCGAAAAATCGGCGAATTTATACCCGAACGCCCTCAGATAGTAAAGCTCTCTTAAAATTTCGTTTGCGTAACTCATCGCGCGATGATATCCAAAAGGGCGTTAAAAACAGATAAATCAAAGCGCAAGTTTGCTTAAATTTTCGCCCTCTAAGCGGTAGTTTCGCCACTGCTCGGACTGGTTTTTCGCACCCATTTTTTCGTAAAATTTGATGCCGGGCTCGTTCCAGTGCAGGCACGCCCACTCGAGACGTTGGAGATTTTCGTCCTTACAAATTTGAGCTAGATGCCTAAAAAACTCTTTTCCTATGCCTTTGTTGCGATGCTCTTTTTGGACGTACAAATCCTCCAAATACATCCCGCCAAGTCCCAAAAAAGTGGAAAAGGTGTAAAAATATATCGCGTAGGCTATGATTTTACCCTCTGTTTCGCAGACTAAAATCTTGGCGTAGTTTTTCTCAAAAACAGACTCGGCAAAAATTTCCGGCGTAAATTTGACATCATCACTCATTTTTTCGTACGCGGCCAGCTCTTTAACCAGCTCGCAAACGGCCGAGACGTCGGCCCTGGATGCTTTTCTAATAACGTAAGGCAAAATTTTCTCCTAAATTTTAATGAGCGATTATATTTTTATTATTTTAAAACGAAGTTTAAAAATTTATTAAAAGGATTTTAAGCGATTTGTTGATAAAATCACCGACTTATATCAAAATCACCATAAGGAAAAATTTATGAAAAGAACATACCAACCTCATAAAACCCCTAGAAAACGCACTCACGGGTTTCGCGTCCGCATGAAAACCAAAAACGGCCGCAAAGTGCTAAACGCAAGACGCGCAAAAGGTAGAGCAAGATTGGCCGTTTAAGCAAATTTAGCTCTATAAGCAGCCAAAAGGAGTTTTCAAGCATCTACAAAGAGGCCGTCAAATGGCACTGCGAGGAGGCGATAGTCTTTTTTAAGCCTTGCAATGAAAACAAATTAGCCGTCGTAGCCAGCAAAAAGGTGGGCAAAGCCGTCGTTCGCAACCGATGTAAAAGGCTTTTGCGAGCGGTCGTAGTCGAGATTTCAAATGAGCTTGCGGACGGCATTTACGTGATAGTCGTTAAAAACGGGCTAGAGAAAAGCTCGTTTTTAAAGCTCAAAAAAAATATCTCTTGGGCTATGAAAAAACTCGGATGTATAAAATCAGGCATATGAAAATGATAAAACAAGCTATTTTATTTTTGATAAAAGCATATCAAGATTATATCTCCAAATTTACTCCGAAGTCTTGCAGATACTATCCCTCCTGCTCGGAATTTGCCGTTTGGCAGTTTAAATTTAACGGCTTTTTCTCGGCGCTTTTTGCGGTTATTTTTAGAATTTTACGCTGTAATCAGCTTTTTAAAGGCGGCATCGACTACCCCGTCATCAGTAAAAATTTCGACTCTTTTTTTATATCCAATCAAAATTTAAAATCACACATCGCATTTTGGTTCGTCCCGTATAAAAAAAATAAATTCTACGTTATTAAAAATTTAGACTTTCAAAAGGAAAAATAGTGTTAGACAATATGTCAGTTCAAAAACGCGTGATATTAGCGACCGTTTTATCTTTTATCTTTTTTATCGCTTACGATCATTTTTTTATTCCTAAAAATTTGCCGCTAGATCAAAACCAAACCGTGACGGTACGGCAATCAAGCCGAGCAAACGCCGCTCCGAGCGCAAATACCGCATCAGGCGCTAGCGCTCCGCAAGCAGTTGCCACGCAAAGCCGCGAGATCGCCGTTATAAAGGGCGAGCACTTTGAGGCGCGCATCGACGAGCTAGGCAGGATTTCTAAATTTTATCTAAACGACGAAAAATACAAAAACGCCGATGGCAATCGCATCGAGCTAGCTGGCACCCAGCCGCTACCGCTTGAGGTTCGCTTTAGCGACAAGGCCTTAAACGAGCAGGCCTTCAAGGTATCCTACGCGAGCGACGTTAGCGAGATAAATTTAACTAGCGAGCCAAAAAGCATAGTTTTAACGCAAAATTTGGAAGGCTCTAGCGTAACTAAGAAAATCACGTTTTATCCAAACGGGAGCTATGATCTAGACCTTAGCGTGAGCGCGGGCGAATACTACGTGACCCCGGGCTTTCGTCCAAGCGTCGCTATCGACAGCTACACCGTCCACGGCGCGCTACTTAAGCATAACGACGGCAAGCTAACTATCATCGAGGACGGCGACGTAGATGCAACCGAAAGCTTTAATAACGTAAACATAGCCGCAGCTAGCGACAGATACTACACGGCTTTGTTTTTTAAATTTGACGGACTTTTAAATCCCGTAGTTTCAAAAGACGGCGCGGGCAATGCAGTGATATTCGTAAAAGGCGAGCAAAATTTTAAAGCCAAGGGCTACATCGGCGCTAAAGACCACGCGACTTTAAGCCAGATAAACGAGGAGCTCGTGGACGTCATCGAGTACGGCTGGTTTACCTTTATCGCAAAACCGATGTTCGCGTTTTTAAATTGGCTTTACGGCTACATCGGCAACTGGGGCTGGGCGATCGTCGTGCTAACGCTAGCTATCAGGATCGTGCTTTTTCCTCTTACCTACAAAGGCATGCTATCGATGAATAAGCTAAAAGATCTGGCGCCAAAAGTAAAAGAGCTGCAAGCCAAATACAAAGGCGATCCGCAAAAGTTAAATATGCATATGATGGAGCTATATAAGAAAAACGGCGCCAACCCGATGGGCGGCTGCTTGCCGATACTTATGCAGATTCCGATTTTCTTTGCGATTTACCGCGTTTTGCTAAACGCTATCGAGCTAAAAGCCGCACCGTGGATACTATGGATACACGACCTTTCGGTGATGGATCCGTATTTCGTGCTGCCTATTTTGATGGGTGCTACGATGTTCCTTCAGCAAAAGCTCACTCCGACCACGTTTAGCGACCCGATGCAAGAAAAGATAATGAAATTTTTACCGCTTATCTTTACGTTTTTCTTCGTGACTTTCCCTGCGGGACTTACGCTTTACTGGTTTGTAAACAACCTCTGCTCGGTCGTTCAACAAATTTTTGTAAATAAACTCTTTGAAAAGCATAAAAAAGCGGAGGTAAAGGTCTGATGCGAATAGAAGCCGAAAATTTGCAAGAAGCTTTTAAAAAGGCCGCCGAGGAGCTAAACTGCTCCGTTACCGAGCTTGATATCAAAATTTTGCAAAATCCGAGTGCCGGCTTTTTGGGATTTTTCAAAAAAACGGCGATCATCGAAGCCGTAAAAGAGGGCGCGCATAAAGAAGCAAAAAAAGCCCCTCAAGCCGCTCGAAAAGAAAACGTAAATGAAAAAAAGAGGGAGTCTAAGAAAAAGGAAAGCTCAGTCGAGGAGCAGGTCTGTCAAGACGATAAAGACAAGAAAAAAAATCATAAAAATCGGCACGAACATCACAAGTCTCAGACGATCAAACAAAATGAAACGAGTGCGGCAGACGAGCCGAAATTTACCGAGTCGCACGCTGAGCCGCAAGTAAACGAGTCCCACAAAAAAGAGCGACCAAAAAAAGAAAGCGGTAAAAATATCCTTGATCACTCAATCATCGATACCTTTAATAAAAACGATTTTTACGAGGGCGATGAAAAAATAGGAAGTAGCGAAAATTTTGACTCGCCGGCTTCCGGCGGCGAGACGAATTTGACGCAAAGCGCTCCAAATTTAACCAAAAAAGAAAAACAAGACTCTCGCGCAGACCGCGGCTTGGCTCAAAAACAAAAAGAGCAAAAACAAAAAGCCGACATCGATAAAGCGCTACCCGAGATAAAGCAGGGCGTAGAAAAGCTCTTTGGAGGAAATTTTTTTACGATAGATAAAATAGACGTGCGTAAATTTGACGACGATACCGTAATAATCGAGCTTGACGGCGAGGATGCGGCGCTACTCATCGGCAAAGAGGGCTACCGCTACAAGGCGATCTCGTATCTGCTTTATAACTGGATAGGTTCTAAATACGGCCTTAGCGTACGCCTTGAGATAGCTCAGTTTTTGCAAAATCAAGAGGCTGCGATCGAGCAATATCTAAAAAGCGTAATCGAGCGCGTCGAGGAGACGGGCAAGGCAAAAACAAAGCATCTAGACGGCGTTTTGGTTAAGATCGCCCTAGAAAAACTGCGCGAGAAATTCCCGGATAAGTACGTCGGCGTAAAGTCAAACAGCGACGGACAATACGTGGTCGTAAATGATTTTATAAAAAAATGAACGACACCATAGCCGCCGTCGCCACCGCGCACGGTGTAGGCTCGATCTCCATCATCAGGCTAAGCGGCGCAAACGCCCTTAGTCTGGCTCTAAAACTCACCAAAATCACCTCTCTTGTCCCGCGTTATGCGACTCTAACTAAAATTTACGCCGAAGGCGAGCTTATCGACGAAGCCTTGCTTATTTATTTCAAGGCTCCGCGTAGTTTCACGGGTGAGGACGTAGTGGAGTTTCAGCTCCACGGTGGGTTAGTGGTGGCAAATTTGATCCTAGGCGAGCTCATCAAAAACGGCGCTAGACTCGCGCGCGCAGGAGAGTTTAGCAAGCGAGCGCTCATAAACGGCAAGATGGATTTTAGTAAGATCGAGGCGATAAATTCGCTAATCAACGCAAAAAGCGAGGACGGCGCAAAGATTATGGCTCGCACGATGAGGGGAGATTTGGCTAAATTTACGAACGAGATTCGCCGAGAGCTCGTGAAAACTCTTGCATTCGTGGAGACTAGCATCGACTATGCCGACGATGATTTGCCTGCGGATTTGCTAGAGAGCATCAACCAAATGCTAAAACAAAATAGCGCCAAACTAGATAAAATCGTCGCTATAAGCCAGAGCAGAAAAGGGTTGCTCGAGGGCTTTAAAATCGCGATAGTAGGCAAGCCAAACGTCGGCAAAAGCTCGATCTTAAACTCGCTTTTGTCTTACGAGCGCGCGATCATCAGCGACGAGGCCGGCACGACTAGAGACAGTATCGAAGAAGCCCTAAAAATAGGCACTCATCTAGTGCGCATCATCGACACGGCAGGCATCCGCAAAAACGCTGGCAAGATCGAGCAGATCGGTATTTCGTATTCGTTGCGGGCTATCGAGGAGGCCGACGTTATCCTGGCCGTTTTTGACGCGTCGCAGGAGGCTGATGAGCAGGATAACGAGATCCTGGAGCTTTTAAAAAACTTGCAAAAAAAGATTTTTTACGTTTTAAATAAATGCGACCTCGGCGTTAAATTTAACGCTCCAGTGGACGCGATACAAATTTGCGCCAAGCAAGGAACGGACGAGATAATAAATAGCCTAAAAGCCTATCTCGACGCACAGGATACGAGCGAGATACTACTAAATTCCGCTCGTCAAATTTCATGCTGTGAGGCGGCGAGTGAGGCGATAAAAAGGGCGTTAAATTTACTTGCCCAGTCCGAGCTCGAGCTTTTTGCTTATGAGCTAAATACGGCAATAGAGCAAATCTCGTCAATCACAAAACCGTTTGAGAGAAGCGAAATTTTAGACGAAATGTTTAGTAGTTTTTGTCTGGGCAAGTAGCGAGCTCATTTTGCAAAATCCGTAGCTTGCTAGGGCTTATCTAGCTTTGATGGCGTCCGCATTCCAGCCTTAGTCGGCAAACGCTAATCAAAAGAGCGTAGCACGCCTAACAAATAAAATTAAGAAAAAGTAAAACGAAAAATGCGGTAAATTTGCTCGCCAAACTCGTCCTAAAACTACGGCTAATTTACCCTACGCTCATTTTTTGCGACTAAATTCGGCCGAGTGCCCGGCGCGAAACTTGTTAAAATTACTAAGCGCGAACAAGCGTATAAAAAGAAAAAATATGAATCCGTTTAAAATTTTGATTTTTGCAATTATCGTAAATTTGGCTTTTGCCGCAGACGCGTCAAAGGATGTAAATTTGACCGCAAACGCCGCTCGCAACCAAAAAGAAGTAAAAATGCTAGAGGCGTTTTGCGGATCGATTTTGCCCTTTAGCATAGCCTCCATGCGAGCAACTAGCGGACAAGCGTTTGGACGAAAACAGCGCATTTTGCGATAGGCAAAAGGGTCTAGCTGCGCTGCAAAAAGTCTGCGACTCAAAGGATGAGCGCGACTCAAAGCTTGCCTGCGCGGAGCTAGCATGCGAGTCGGGCCAGAGCCGCGAATGCCTAAACGCCGCTAAATACTATCAAACGCTACTTAGCGTTAACGAAAAAATGTCGGCGCTTTTTCAAAAAGACTGCGACGAGCGAGGCGGCATGGACTGCTTGTATGCTAAATTTTTTGATAAGGCTCGGGACGGGATGACGGACGAGTATGTGCAAAAGATGAAAAATATCTCAAAAAGGCGTGCGACACGGGCGAAAAAGAGGGCTGCAAGGAGTTTGAAGAACTGCGCGGGCTTTGAGTTGCGAGATAAAATTTAATGAAAAATGCAGTTTTTGCCTAAAATTTAGTTACTCTCCGAGACCAACACCCCAAAAATGCTAATTTTTATTCGGCTAAATTTAGAGCCGAATTTATTCTTGATTAATGGTTGGGCGCTTTTAAATCGTTTAGTTTTGTAACTCGGCGCAAATATTATAAAAAAGCGGTAGTATAAATTTGCATACGGCGTCAAATTTTACCCGTCAAATTTGCTTCGTTTTCGTTCCTTTAGTTTATCAAGTTTTTATGCGAATTTAAGTAAAATCAACCAATTTTTTTTAAAGGCTAAAAATGGACAAATCTACCGTAAAAGCGCACAAAATCAGCGACGACGAATACGAAAATATACTTAAAATCTTAGGTAGAGAGCCCAATTTGCTCGAGCTTGGGATATTTTCCGCGATGTGGAGCGAGCACTGCAGCTACAAGTCGAGTAAAAAGTACCTAAACGGCTTCCCGACCAAGGCGCCGTGGGTGATCCAGGGTCCGGGCGAGAACGCGGGCGTCATCGACGTGGGGGGCGGCGTCGCGGCGGTGTTTAAGATGGAGAGCCACAATCACCCAAGCTTCATCGAGCCTTTTCAGGGCGCGGCGACGGGCGTGGGCGGGATACTGCGCGACGTATTTACGATGGGCGCGCGGGTCGTTGCGAATATGAACTCGCTGAGATTCGGTGAGGTGAGGGGCGAGAGCGAAAACGCGAAAAAACAGCGCTACCTGCTAAAAGGCGCGGTTGCGGGCATCGCTCACTACGGCAACTGCATGGGCATACCTACTATCGGCGGCGAGACGACGTTTGATCCTAGTTTTAACGGCAACATCCTGGTAAACGCATTTGCGCTCGGGCTTTGTAAGAGCGACGAGATATTTTACGGCAGAGCCGAAGGTATCGGCAATCCAGTGATCTACGTCGGCTCAAAGACTGGCCGCGACGGGCTTGGAGGCGCTGTGATGGCGAGCGATAGCTTTAACGACGCGAACAAATCTCTGCGCCCGACCGTGCAGGTAGGCGATCCGTTTGCCGAAAAGCTGCTGATGGAGGCGTGCTTGGAGCTGTTTAAAACCGACTACGTCGTGGGTATCCAGGATATGGGCGCGGCGGGGCTAACCTCTAGTAGCTTTGAGATGGCAGGACGCAGCGGCAGCGGTATGAAGATGTATCTAGACCGCGTGCCTATGCGCGAGACGGGCATGACGCCTTATGAACTCATGCTAAGCGAAAGCCAGGAGCGCATGCTTATCTGCGCCAAAAAAGGCTGCGAGCAAAAGATACTCGAGATATTTAAAAAATGGGACCTCGACGCCGAGATCATCGGCGAGGTAACCGATAGCGGCGTGATGGAGCTTTATTGGCACGGCGAGTTAGCTGGCGAGATACCGATAGCGCCGCTTAGCGAGGCCTCTCCGGTGCTTGACCGACCGACCGCGCGCCCAAAATATCTAGACGAAATCAAAAATTTACAAATCCCTGAAAATTTCGATAACAAAACGGCGTTTTGGAAGCTGCTTGGCGAGCCTGAGGTGCTAAACAAGTCGCTGATCTACGATCAATACGACGCAAATATCCAAACAAACACGATCAAACAACCGGGACTCCTCGGCGCTGCGGTTATCCGAGTGAAAGAAACAGGCAGGGCGATCGCGATGGCGGCGCAGTGCGACCCGCGGGCGAATTTCGTTGATCCCAAAAACGGCGCGGCTAGAGCGGTCGCGGCTGCTGGACGAAAGGTCGCGATGAGCGGAGCGACGCCTCTAGCTATCACAGACTGCCTAAACTACGGCAATCCGCAAAATCCGGAGGTCATGTGGCAGTTCGCGCAGGGCTGCGAGGGCATCAAAGAGGCTTGCCGCGAGCTAAATACGCCCGTCGTGAGCGGCAACGTGAGCCTATATAACGATACCGAGGGCGTGAGCGTCTATCCGACGCCCGCGATCGTGACGGTGGGCGTAAACGAGGACGCAAACGCGAGCCTTCCGAGCGTCTTTACCCGCGCCGGCACGGCGATATACGTGCTTGGCGAGACGAAGGGCGAATTTGCCGCGTCGCTTTACGCTAAGGCGCTATTTGACGCGGTGGGCGGCGAGCTAGCTGCGGTAGACTACAAAAAAGAGCGCGCGCTGTGGGACTTGGTCATCGAGGCAAATAAATCGGGCGCGCTAGAGTTTGCAAACAGCGTAGGCGTGGGCGGCGTAGCCATAACGCTAGCAAAAATGGCGTGCCTAAGCGGGCTTGGCGCGGAGTGCAAATTTGACGTTAAAAAGCCCGATTGCATCTTTGACGAGAGTTTTTCGCGCGCGATCGTCGGCGTAAAAGACGAGGCTAAATTTAAATCCCTAGCCGCTAAATACGGCGTCAAATTTGAAAAAATCGGTAGCGTGGGCGGAGATAAATTTAAACTAAACGATATCGATGAAAAGCTAAGCGAGGTTAGCGAGGTTTATTTTAGCGAGTTTGCCAAGATTATCAAGCAAGAAAGCTAAATGATAATCCTAAACGGCTTTAAAGAGATAAATTTTGATCCGCGCCTTATACCAGGCGCCGAAAAATTCGGCAAAAGTCCGGATAAAATAGACTTCGATAAAAACGCGGCTTTACTCGGTTGTATCGGGGCTTGTAAATTTGAGCTGTTTAACGTCAAAAAAGAGCTTATCTGGGAGATAGGCGGCGATTTTTTACATTTTGCCTTTGTGCCAGGATGCGCGCAAATTTGGCTGGTTAAGAAAACTAGCGAGCTTGCGTGCGAGCTTTTGGTTTACGACTACGAGCGAAATTTGATCGCTAAAGAGGAGCTTGACGCGCTTAGATCCGGGGGTGCGTTAGTTTTGGTAAGCCGTTAGGCGCGGCTGTCGCTGTGGAGTTTGATTGCGGCGCAGACGGCTTTAGCGGATTTTTAGCGCGGCTTGAAAACGGCAAGATAAAAGCGCTACCTTACGGCGAAAATGTTTTTTTATCGCTCTTGGACGGCGAGAGAGCGTTATTTATGAGTAGTTCAAAAAATTTAGCCTTCATCGCCCGCGCGTCCGATTTAGCGCGGCTAAGGGAGATAAATTTCGACCAAACGCAGCTTGCGCGGGATTTAGACGGCGAGTTTTTGCTAAACGGCATTATCCCGCTTAGCCGGAGCTTCTGGCTGGTAACTAGCGTCAGTTTTGCGAGCGGTTATCGTCATTACGTATTTGACGCCCAAAATTTGCGTTTTATAGACGAGGCTGCGATAGAGGGATTTTTGCCTTATGCGCAGGAGTGGGGTTACGTGCGCAGCGAGATAACCGCGCTAAAGCTAGTAGAGGGTAAAATCGCTGCGTTTTGGGACAAAATCATAAAAAACGTTACGAAAAAAAACAAAGAAACGCAGATAATAAGGCGCTATTTTACGGCCGATTTTGCGGACGTCGTAGCGCAAATTTTAGCCGCCGTAGAACTTGGAGATAAGGAATAAACTTAGCGTTTGCGGGTCGTTCGGCTATTAGCGCAGGGCATATAGCTTAAGCCGCGCCGCGCGATTTTAGCGGCTAATTTTACTAAATTTAAGGCGGAGCGTGATAGTAATTAGCGATTTTACCGAGCTTGACGGCGATCCCAGATACGGCGGTATAAATGCTGCCGATTTTGGCGCGAGTAAATTTTGCTTTAGCGTAGGTACGCTAGCAAAGCTAGTCGCGGTCTGGGGCGACGAATACGAGGACGAGGAACCCGGTTTTAAACTCTACGGCTTTGATCGCAAGCTAAAATTTAGCCTAAATGAGCCGATAATCTATGCTAAATTTGAACCTCGCGCGGCTCAAATTTGGTTAGCCAGGCGAGATAGCAAGAAGCAAATTTCGATTTTGATTTACGGCTACGGCGGCGAGCTAAGGGCAAATTTAGCGCTACCTGATGAACTTGAAAATTCAGGCGTCTGGATGGACGAGCTACCGCAAACGGGCGGTATGGCCGTAGGTCTTGGCGCGGGGCAGGACGGCTCTAGGTCGTTTTTCTTGCAGGCAAAGGGGAGTGGATTAAATTTAACCGCCGAGCTTGAGGACGATTTTAGTTTTTTGTTTGTTACGGCCGGAAAAAAGGACGAGCGCGGAGGAAACTACGCGCCTGATGATAAATTTGGCAAAGAGCTAGAATACGCGTCAAAACGCAAATGCCAAAACGAGCAAACGCGCAGGCAAAAATGCTTTTTAGGCGGCAACGCAAAAGAGCCCAAAAGCCAAATAGGCAATCAACCGCGCGATTTTAAAAATAACTTCGCGCTCGAAGCGGTGCTGCTAAATTTATACGAGCAAGAGATCGTAATATCAAGCTACCCACAGCTAGAGCCGCTACGCAGATTTAGCTTTCCTGACGAGATCGCGCTAGACGGCGAGGCTCGCGGATTTATGCTAGGCGGTATCGCGCCGCTTAACGACCGAATTTGGCTCGTGCGCGACGACGGATATTTTCGCCGCTATCTTTTTGACGCGAGCAAATTTGAGTTTATCGCCGAGATCGCTCTGGCGGGCTTTGAACCTAAAAATGGCGGCGCAGGCGAGATAACGTCGCAAATTTGCGATTTGGACTGCTTTGAGGGCAAATTGATATTTACGCGCTACGAGCTAGGTGAGCCGGATCGCTATTTTGAAGCGGACGCAGCAAAGTTGTCGGCGTTTATGCAAATTTAAAGCCGATTTCGTAAGCTTAAAGACTAAAATTTAAGCCGTTTTAACGTTTTTGATCCGAACTTAAAATTTAATAAGTTTAAAAAGGCTAAAATTGAAGCTAGCCTAACGCTTTTAATCAAATTTAGCAAGCTAAATTTAGACGGCTCAAAGCCAAATAATCAAAAAAGGAGACGAAAAACAAAACGGCTTTAGGCGCAAACGAATTTATAAATCAACGAAAGGAAAAGTAGATGTCTTGGAAAGACTTTTTAAACAACAAAGAGGACGAGCAGCCGCAAAAGGAGGGCAGAGGAATGGATCAAAAAAGCGTAGCTAAGCCGCCGGTGCTATTTAGCGAGACGCAGCAGGTATTAAAAGAAGTCGAAGCTAAACTAGGCGGCACGCTCATCACCTACTACAACTCAAACGCGGGCAGCGTCTGCGGCAACGACGCGAGCGCGATGTATGAAATTTTAAAGGGCAAAAAGATAGAAAACGCGTTTTTGTTTATCAAAAGCGACGGCGGCAGCGGTATAGCTGCGCTTCGCATCATCAGTACCCTTAGAAACTACTGCAAAAACATAACCGCGCTTATCCCCGCTAACTGCGCGTCGGCAGCGACGATGATGGCTCTTGGCGCAAACGAAATCGTGATGGGCCCGCTAGCGTATCTAACCGCCGTCGATACCTCGCTAAAACACGCGATGAGTCCGATAGATAACGGCAACGAGCGCGTTAGCGTATCGATGGACGAGCTAAACCGCGTGATAAAACTCTGGAAAATGCACGAAAAAGACAACGACGAAAACCCGTATAAATCGCTATATAACTACATCCATCCGCTGGTTTTTGGCGCCGTAGACCGCGCCAGCTCGCTCTCGCTAAAGATTTGCTGCGAGCTTTTACGCTATCATATGAATGACGAGGCAAAGATCCAAAACATCTCCGAGCGCCTAAACAGCGACTATCCGGCGCATGATTATCCGATACTTTTCCGCGAGGCCGAGGAGATCGGACTGCACGTGCAAAAGATGGACAACGAACTAAACGAGATGCTGCAAGAGCTAACGCTTCTTTACTCCGAGATGGGGCAGCGCGCGTTTACCGACTACGACGAGAACAGCTACCACGATAACAACATCGCAAACATCATCGAAGCAAACGGCAAGCAGATTTATTATCAGATCGACAAAGACTGGTTTTATCGCCCCGACGAGCGCCGCTGGAACGTGATGAACGACGAGAGTTCGTGGCGTAAAAACGAGCTAGTAGGCGGCAAGCTCAAAAATACGATTTATCATTTATGGTGATATTTTGAGTTTCATTTTTTGGTTTTTGATATTTTACGGGATTTACTATCTGGTTTCAAATTTTAGCCAAAATCCCGTAAATTTAGGCGGCTCGCAAAAAAAGGCGATGTTTGAAGAGGCTAAATTTCTAGTTAGCCTGCTTGCTAAAGTCGCCAAAAGCGACGGCAGGGTAAACGAGCTAGAGGCTCGCCTCATCAGCGAGACGCTAGATGATATCACTCTAAGGCTCGGTAACGACGCAGCGATGAGGGCGGAGCTAAAGCAGATCTATAACCGCGAAAAAGAGACGGTGCATAATGCTTATTTTATCGCTCGGCAGTACAAAGATCGCTTCCGCCTTAGTCAAGACGCCGCGGCCGCGAAGCTATCTTTTTTACTAAATTTGGCCTATATAGACGGCGAATTTAGTAAAAGCGAGCATAATGTCATCGAGCAGATCGCTTTGGGATTTGGACTTAACGAGATCGATTTTTGGTCGATTTTAAAGAGATTTGACGATTTTTACGGGCAAAGGCGGCAAGATAGGGGAGGCCGAAGCGATCCGTATGTAAAACGCGCTAAAAGCCCTTACGACGTGCTTGGACTAAAAGAGGGCGCGCCGTTTGACGAGGTAAAAAAGCGCTACCGCGAACTCGTGAAAAAATATCATCCCGATATCCTTATGGGGCGCGGCGAGAGCGAAGAGATGATAGAAAAGAGTACTCGTAAGTTGCAAGAGATAAATGAGGCGTATGAAACCATAAAACAACGTGCGGCTTAGAGGCTTGTCTCACGAGCGCTTTTGAACGAGCTTAAAATTTTCTCCCTCGATGAACTACATGTTCTATCTTCGGTCGAAAATTTTGGCGCAACGTCCAAAATCATCTCACGATACTTCGCCTTTTAAATTCGTAAATTTTAGCCAGGTTTTTGTAAAATTCAGCCAAATTTCGGTGCGGTATTTTGAGATGATTTTTCGAGTTTTGAAGCAAAATTGAGCGTGCGCTAGGCATATAGCCTGCGGAGCGAAAATTTTGCAAGATCTCGAAAAAGCACTCAAAGGACAAACCGATAAAGAAAGGAATATAAATGAGAGCATTAATCAGCGTCAGCGACAAAGAAGGCATCGTAGAGTTTGCAAAAGGACTCGAGCGACTCGGTTTTGAGATATTAAGCACGGGCGGCACGCACAAACTGCTAAAAGAGCAGGGCGTAAAGGCGGTCGAGGTTAGCGAGTACACGGGCTCGCCCGAGATGTTTGAGGGGCGCGTGAAAACCTTGCACCCAAAAATTCACGGCGGGATATTGCATAAGCGAAACGACGCAAACCACGTGAGCCAAGCCGCGCAATACGGCATCGGCGGCATCGATCTGGTCTGCGTAAATTTATACCCGTTCAAACAAACTACCATTCGCACCGATAATTTTGATGAGATCATCGAAAACATCGACATCGGCGGCCCTGCGATGGTGCGCTCGGCGGCTAAAAACTTCTCTAGCGTTTATATCGTCACTAGCCCGCTTGATTATGACGAGGTTTTACGAGTCATAGAGAGCGCGGATGAGAGCGAAAAGGTCGTTTTTAGGAGAAATTTGATGATAAAAGCCTACGAGCACACCGCGGCCTACGACTCGATGATCGCAAACTACATGAACGAGCGCTTTAACGACGGCTTTGGCGAGATGAAATTTATCGCCGGTAGCAAGGTTTTTGATGCACGTTACGGCGAAAATCCGCACCAAAAGGGTGCGCTATACGAGTTTGGTTACTTTTTTAGCAACAACTTCACCGCGCTAAAAGGCGAAGCTAGCTTTAACAACATTACCGATATCAATGCCGCTTTGGCGCTAGCAAGCAGCTTTGACGCCGCGCCTGCGGTCGCCATCGTAAAGCACGCCAACGCTTGCGGCTTTGCCGTAAAATCAAATCTGCTAGAAAGCTACGTCGAGGCGCTAAAATGCGATCCCGTCAGCGCATACGGCGGCGTCGTCGCGATAAACGGCACGCTAGACCGCGCTTTGGCCGAAAAAATCAACGAAATCTACGTCGAGGTCATCATCGCCGCAAACGTGGACGAGGACGCGCTTGCGGTATTTGAAGCCAAAAAACGCATAAAAATTTTCACTCAGGGCAATAAATTTTTACAACGCGCAAACGACAAATACGACTTTAAGCACGTTGACGGCGGCTTTGTCTATCAGCAAAGCGACGAGGTGAAAGCTAGCGAGCTAGAAAATATGAAATTACAAACCGAGCGCGCAGCCAGCGAGTCCGAGCTAAAAGACCTCGAGATCGCGTGGAAGGTCGCGGCTCTCACGAAAAGCAACTGCGTCATCTACGTGAAAAACAGCGCCGTAGTCGCCATCGGTATGGGTATGACTAGCCGCGTGGACGCCGCGCGTGCGGCCGTGGCTAAGGCGCGCGATATGGGGCTTGATTTACGCGGTTGCGCACTTGCTAGCGAGGCGTTTTTCCCGTTTCGCGATAGTATCGATATCGCAAGCGAGGCGGGCGTAAAAGCCGTGATACAGCCTGGCGGTAGCATCCGCGACGATGAGGTCGTGCAGGCGGCAAACGAGCACGGCATGGCGATGTATTTTACCGGCGTGCGCCACTTTTTACACTAAAATTTGATCGTTTTTGCGGCGAGCAATTAGCTACGCCGCTTTACTTTATCCGGCTTAAATTTGCAAATAGCGGTAAAACTATCGGTAAAATTTTCGGCCTTCATGCTCTTTTAAATTTAGTTTACATGAACCCACGTAAATAGCTGCGCTAAGATAAAAAGAGGAAACTCATATGCTAAAAGAAAACATTAAAAATGAAATAGAAAAGCTGGCTCCAAATCCGTTTAGACAAAATACGGATGAGGTTGCGGAAATTTTAAGCAAGCTAAATATAAATAAACAAAGTTGCTTCGCGCAGTTATATCTTACTTATACCGGGCCTTTTGACCCGATTTTTCAGGATGTAGAGATACTGGAAATCACGGACATCCTTAGCCCTAATATCATAGAAATGACGGAATATTTTCGCGAGCATTTTTTGCTACCTCAAAGGTATATAGCCCTTAGCGACGATGCTCCTTATTTTAGCGAATGGCTTGCCTTAGTAATGAAAGACGATAAATATGGTTATATCAATGACAAAAACGAAACCGTCCTCCCTTTTATTTATGACGATGGGGCTCTCTTTGAGAATGGTAAAGCGTGGGTACAGATAAGGGATAAACAATTTCAGATTAATAAATTAGGTATAAAAATAAAATAGGAAACAGAATGAAAATCAATAAACCTTTGGCTAAAAAGCCTCCTTTTTTTGATATCGATATCCGCACTGTAGCAGATATCGACCAAGACCCTCGTTTTTATATGGCGGACACACAAGAAACGCCCCGCTATTGGACAGACGGCAAGCGGATATACTACCGCCATTCCCCTATAGAGAAGGCAAACCTTGAAACTTTTGTTTATTTTAATGGCTTTTTTGCTAAAGACGATAAGCATTGTTATATCGTGGGGCGCCCTCTCAAAGGGGCTAATGCTAAAACTTTCGAAATGCTCAACGAGTGTTACGCTACCGATTATCAAAGTGTTTGGACATCGGGAGGGCGCTTTGAACCTGAGGATATTAGTACTTTTGAAGTATGCGATGAGGGTATTCACAGAATAGATGGGGATGAAGAAACTTCGTGGGAGTTTAGCGATTGGATTAGGCGTGTGGTGCGTGTAGAATTTCCGTATGGCTATGCCAAAGATAGTAAGCAGGTGTATTATGAGGATTATCACGGCAAGATAAAAATACTCGCTAAAGCCAATCCAGCAAATTTCATCTCGATGAACGATGGTGATTTTGCTAAAGATGATACCTATGTTTTCTATGGGAAAACACCCTTGCCTAAGGCAAATCCAGCGACTTGGCGAAAGATTTCGCATTTTTATTCCAAAGATGATAAACGGATTTATTACCTGAACAAACTCATCAAGGAAGCGGATTACGATACTTTTGAGGTGGTAGTGCTCACTTCGCCAGAAGGATATAAACTGCCCTATGGCAAGGATAAAAACCAATATTATAACTACGGGAACCCTCTTAGCGAAGCTGAAGCCTTACACGAAGTGAACAAGCCGATCTGGGATGATTAAAATTTAGACCCCTGAGCTCAAACTCAAAACTATTATGCAGCACCCTATCACTTTAGAAGCCGCGCTCAAGGAAGTAACCCAGGAGCGCTTTTGCAAGGGACATCATTACAAGGATGTCGCCCTGACCGACGAGATGGTTGAACAGATCGTGCAAGTAAAGTCGTTGGTCAATATGGGATTTATCAATACCGCGATTACCGATGAAGCCCTCCAGTACTTAGCAACTTTGCCCAAACTAAAACTCCTTATCTTAGAGGGTAATAAGCAAGTTACAGGCGAAGGCTTTAAGTACTTTACGGGCAAACCTATTGGCCATATCTCGCTGGACGGTTGTCCAGTAACTGATGAGACGCTAAAAATCGTCTTGCAAGTACCGCGCCTGAAGTCTCTTTCGCTAAAGAGAACGCGGGTTACTTTTGAGGGGCTAATGGCAGTAGCACACTACAACAAGGTGAGTTTCTACCTTGATAAACCTTTCACTGCCGAGCAGATAAAAG
>NZ_CAJPQR010000021.1 GCF_905372745.1 uncultured Campylobacter sp.
CACATCGACAACCTAAATCCATACGTCTCGGGTGCTGAGATAACTATATAAATTTGAGCTAATCGTTATGTCGCCGATTATAATCCGAGGTCAAATTTTTGGCCTCGGTATCAGTCTGATATATACATTTTTTCTGTGAGCGGATTTTTTAAATTTTCTATTTTCCGACTTTTTTATGATATAATTAGCGATAGTATTCTGTAAAGATACCCAAAAAACTCAAGAAAACACTAAAAAAGGAGTCCTTAATGGCAGTAACACAAGCGCAAGTCGCCCAGCTTTATGTGGCATTATTTAACAGAGCGCCCGAGGGTGCGGGCTTTAATGCATGGGTAGCAGCAGGCGCTACCAAAACCGTAGCGCAGATGGCAAACGAAATGCTAGCATCTCCTGCTACACCGCCTTATTTTGCAAGTATGGGCGTGGACGTAAGCACTGATAGAGGCTACGTAGAGCTTATCTATAAAAATATCCTAGGCAAAGACTATACCCAAGACCCGGACGGCATCAATGCATGGGTTAGACACTTACAGCTGGGAAACTCAAGAGGAGATACTCTAGTAAAGCTATTTGAGGTAGCAACCTCGGCTGAGGCTAGAGCGGCAGACCCGGTAGCCGCGCAAACCTTTGCAAACAAAACAGAAGTATCGGCATACATGGCTCAAAAGATCGCTTCTATAGATAGCGACGGTAACGGCGGATACGACTATACTCCGTTTCAAGAGATTATCAGATCTACAAACTCTACGAATTTAGCCGCACAAAAAGCTAGAATCGACGCAATGGCTACCGTTACCACTCACACATTAACTACCGAGGATCAAACCATAACCGGCGGCGAGGGACTAGACGTGTTTAGCGCGGTTTCCAGCTCATATGCAGATAGAAACACTCTAAAAGTAAACGATAAACTAGACGGCGGCAGAGGTACCGACGCGCTAAACGTTGCGGTAAACGATAGCTTTACGGGCTTCGTAGACGGCTATGCGAAAAATATCGAAATTTTAAACCTAACAAATACTTCCGACTCTCAAAGAATTTTTAATGCCGCTAAGATTGACGGATTAAAATCGGTATCCACTACCGGAACAAACGGTATTCGAATAACCGATCTTGCAAGCATCGTAAATTTAACGGTAAACGGCCAAAAAGATGCAACCAAAATAGGTATTATCTATAATACAAATTTAACTAGCGGCTCTAATGATGTGCAAAATCTAACCCTAAATAACGTGGGCAGAGAGACTGCCGTTGCCGAGGCTACAGCCACCGATAGGCATGTAAAGTCAATGAAGGTCGAATTTAACGGTATCGAAACGCTAAATATAGCTACAAAAGACGCTAAAAGCTATATAAAAGAAGTTCAAAATAAAGCTATAACGGTAAAAGGCGCAGCGGATCTAGATATCGCAACGAAGGATAGGGATATGACCCCTGCTAGTACAGATTTCGTAAAAAGCCTTGATGCCTCTACTATGACCGGAAATTTAACTGCGGATCTAAGCGATTCCCGCAAATATAGCTCCGTAAAAAGCGGTAGCGGTAACGACACTATAGTGGTTGGCGAGCTTACTGTTAATTCTTCCTCTATCGACGCTGGCGCCGGTACCGATACTCTCCAGGTTAGAAGTCTCCAAGGCCTAAAAAAGATGACGTTAAAGGGCGTAGAAAATATCGAGTTATTGGATAAAAACCCTAGCGGCGTAACTAGACTAGACTTGGTCGGACAAAACGATATAGAGACCCTAAAAGTAGGTCAGCTAGACCACGAACTAGTCGTAACTAGCTCAAGTATCAAAACGGTAAATTTAACTAAAAAAGTCAGCCCTTATGCCACGGATGCAGAAGGTAGCGGCGCAGGTAAAGTCCACGTAAACGATACCTCCGTAGAGACCGTAAACTATAAGATAGATAACGCGACTTCGCCTACGGCTATGGCGGGCAAGATTAGATTATCAGAATCTAGAAACGTTACCGTAAATTTAGATGCTTCAGTCATAACGACTGCCGGCTCTACTAACTCAGATAGCATACTAGAGCTACCTAAAGCTAATACCTTAAATCTAAACGTAAACACTACGGTAGATTCAGGTATAAGTCTAGATAACTCGACCTTGCTAAAAACTGTAAACATAGTTAGCGCAAATCCTAATAAATTTACTCTAAAAACCGATACGAATTCTACAAATATTGCTAAACTAAATTTAACAACTTCTGGAAGCTTTGATCTAGGTAATAACGATACGCTTAAATTTGTCTCCGATATAAACGTAAAAGGAGGCGCGCCTTTAGCAGTAGGTTCTCTTATAGACCTTAAAAATTTAGGTTCTATAAGCTCCGAAAACGGCGTAAGCGTAAAAGTAAACGACCTAACCACTAGTACTCTAGGCGGCGCAACGGTTAAAAATCTTAACATTGGCGATATTACGACAAAAGAAGCCAGCAATGCGGGTGCAAATATTAATCTAAAAAATATCACTAATGGCGTAAAAGTAGGCGTAATAAAAGTCGGCGGCGAAGTGAATTTAGTGGCAAATAACGTAGGATGGCTAGAAATAGGCGGTAACATAACTTCTAAAAAAAGCGGGATTACCTTTGACGTTAGTTCGGTTAGACATGACGTTAAAATAGGCGTCGGCAGCACCCTAACGGCTCAAAACGATATCAATATCACAGCTAAAGATGTTGAAGGCAAGCTTGATATAGGTAAGCTTATAGCCAAAAATATCGTAATCAACGCTACTAATATCAAAAGCATCCATGATAGAACCGCTACGTCTACGACTTTAAAAATAGACGACATAGACCACTCTACTCCTGCTGATAGAGTCGTCGATAGCCTAAAGATCACTCTAAAAGACGTTATAAACAGTGGCGGAACTGGTGCCCAGATCGGTAAAATTGACCTAAAAGCAGGTAGTACCGTTGATATAGATGCCGGAAATACTAGAGGTTTGGTAAAATTTAGTACAGCCAATGAAGTGACGGCCGATAAGGTTTCTATCGACCTAAGCGGTACTATAGGCGCAAACTCTCTAAAGGGCATACAAGCAGACACTATCGTCTATAAAGGCTCTACGCAAACGGCACTCGATGCTACTAGCGGCACAGCCGGACAGATAAGCCTCATAGCTAAACAGGATGCAAATTCTAAAGACTTTAACGCTACCGTTAGCGCTTCTGGGCAAAATGACACGCTAAAAGTAGCGGTTGCGACAAAAGTAGCTACTGTGGGTAAGGATCTAAAAACCGTTACCGTCTCTGGAGATATGGGCGAAGGTTTGCAGGATAAATATGAATTTAGCGGCACAAACGCGGCAGAGCTTACGAAGATCGACTTTAGCGGCTTAAGAAATGTTGAGTCCGGTACCATCACGACCGTTACGGCAAATACTAAAATCGAAAGTATAAAAGGTACTGCGGGTAATGACGAGATCACGCTGGCAGACGCACAAACCAAAGAAAATATCACTATTGAAACCGGCGAGGGTACAAACAAAGTAACTACCGGAACGATAACGGCTGCTAAACAAGTCATTACTATAAAAGGCGGTTCGGGTAACGATACCTTTGACGTGAGCGCATCAAAGATAGCCGGTAGCGGCTTTGGCGGAAGCAGCGATAATCTAAGATACACCGCTATCGAAAATCTAACAGTAGGCGATAAGATTAAAATTAGCGGTTCAGCCACGGCTGGCGCCGTAGAAAAGGTTTACCTAGATCCTAATGGTAATACGTATGCTAATTTCGCTGCATTTGCTACGGCGACCGGATTTTTTACTACAGCCACGGCAGCCGGTAAGGTATATGCGTTTTCTTACGGCAACGAGACGTACTTGTTCTATAATAGCGCGGCAGGCGGAACTAGCTTTGACGTTAACGATAACTTAGTTAAACTAGCCGGTAACATCAATATGGCTAATCTAGATGCTACAGTGGATGCTAGCGGAAATATAACTATCAACGGTTTCTAATCTCTTTTTTCGGTAGAGCTTGGCTCTACCGATTTTTGTACTTTCTTGATTACGGTTTAAAACTCTTTCCTTAATATTTACCTTATACTTCTACTTGGATTTTAATTTCTGCTTTATGTGCCAACAAAATTGAAATTTACAACTCAAAGTTTCAGCTATATTTATAGTTTACGCTATTTGTAAATTTACCTTGGTAAGTTACTTCATATATTTTTAAGCCGTCGAGTAAACTAAATTCAAATTTTAGAAATTTAGCACTTGTGTCGGCTAATATAGCATGCTTTAGCGCAAAAGCAGTAATGTAAATCGCCTATTTAGGCGCACAGGCTTCGTACATCCGTAGTCATAACCCCGTTAATTTTTCAAACCGGGTGATAAAAGTACGGCGGCTAAGCTCTAGAAGCATATTTTTAAACGTGAGGAGTTTACGGACGTTAGATGCAGTCGGTGTTGATTTGCGCTATATAGTATCCGCATATATCCAAATGCCGTTTAAATACGGATAGCGGCAAATTTGACGATAAAGCTCGCAAGATTTCGCGGCTATGACAAGCTAACGGAAAACATACTCGCAAATCCTGTTTATGGCATTAAGGCTGACGAATCAAACGAGTTTTTACGTAATCTAAAGTGGCAATATCGCTTTTGGCTACGTGAAACTCAAACTTGGGAGTTTGAAACGAGGTAAATTTTAACAGCTGCTTAGGTACCGCAAGAAATATGTCTTTAGGGGGGGGTATTTATTTTTCAGTTTATATAGGTTGGCTCCCTTGTAACCGCTTATTTGATGATCTAGTCTTTGATGCCTACCAGATAAAACGGGCGTTTATTATTTGGGTTGTATCCGCATTTTAAGGCTGCCTGACAAATTTGCTCTCGCGGCGTCGTTAGTGAAGGCGGCTATGGTCTTGCGCCCGACTATAATTACCGAAGCATGAAGCTCGCCGCAAATTTTAAATGCCAAAAGCAAAATCAACTATTTCGCAAAGCGCCGTAAAATATGATATTGCTCGCTCTAGTCGTTTTATTGGCAAGTGAGACCAAGTTAGGTCAAGCTACGGTCGCGCGCCGTAGCTATAAAACTGCAAAATAGCGGTTTTGCGCGCGTTTATACCGAGCTTGCCTAAGCAGTCTTATTAGCTTTTGCGGCGCGCCGTTACGGAAATTTTACTCTTAAACCACCGCTCTTATCCTAGCAAGACTTACGGCATGTGGCGACACGCAAGTCTGATTTAGACTGTTTTGCTTTTTACAGTCTAGGCGATGCTTTGTGGTTTTTAATAAATCCAGCCCTTAGACCATCTGCGCAGCCTTTATAAACTTGTCGCTTGAGCGGTAAGACGGCACTTTACAACGTATTGCTTTGAGCAAGCGTAGCGGACGTTTATATAAATGCGACTTCCGAGCATTTTGGCGTACGAGAAATATTTTTGCTCCGCCTCTTTAAATTCGCAGGTGGCGGTTTGGTTATAGCCGCAGCGCGTATGGGAGGGTACTAGCCGGTAGGAAACGGCGGCAAAACAACAAAGAATAGTTTGCCGCGAGTAGTTTGCGCGGCTAGTGCGATAAGACGGCTGCTAAATTTAGGCCTAAATTTGACTGCAAAAACGCGCCTAGCCTCTAGCAAGAAACCGCACGATTTGATGTTTTTGCGGATTAAAAAATTTGTCAGGATGCGCCGAGTCTCGCGTCTAGAGCAAGCCATGCTAAATTTACGCTTGCGCCTAATAATCTTTGCAACCAAAGCCGTAGCTACGGCATTTTAGCGCATTTTTATCCGTGTAAGCGCGCATGATAGCAACCTAAACCGCGTATTTGCTAAGCTAATTTAGGTGGCGATTTTGGATATTAGATTGTAGATTTAGTGCCGTTTTCGTAGCCTTAGCGCAAAATTTTTTCGGCTTAAATTTGCGCTCAAAAGCGGTTAATTTTCGTGATACGGTGTAGGCGCGGGAGCCTTAGTTTTTTCTTTGGGCGCACCGTTTGCGCTTAAACGTTAGATAACGGCAAATAACGGGATTAGACAAGGCGCTTTTGCTGTATTTGAAGTAAATTTTGATAAAGGCTTAAATTTGCGAATCCTTCAAATTTAAAGCGCAAGGATTTTATGGACGCAAATAGCATAAATTTAAGCTATTTGAGACGGTTGCGAGATAGCGGCGGGCTATCTTACGTATAAATTTGCCGAATCCGAAATTTTCCCGTTTGCTCGTATTTAGCGCCGAAAAGTACGGCTATAGCCGGTCTACGCAAGGCGCGTAAATTCGTATAAATCCACCTAGTCGCTAGCTAGCATTAGGCGTAGTAGCGCCTCTATATCGCCGCTGCAAGGAGTTATGCCGTAGTTTAGCAGCTTTGCCGTATCGCAGACGAGTAGGGCGGGGTCGTTTGTCCTGATAAATTTGGCATCGCTTTGCGCGGCGATATCGCGCCCGCTTAAGCGGCGTAAAATTTGTAAAATTTGCTCGATACTATAAGCCTTACCCGAGCCGATATTAAAGATTTCGCCGTTAGCTTCTAGCTCTAGTAGTTGCTCATATATTCTCACGACGTCGTTTATGTCGTTATATTCGCGCTTTGGCGTCAAATTTCCGAGCTTTATTACGGAAGCTTCGTCTTTAAAATGTCGCACGATTTTTGGAATGAGGAAATTTTCGCTCTGCCCCGCGCCCGTATAGTTAAAGGGACGCGCGATGATAAAAGGAAGCCCACTTCTAGCGATTTGCTTTTCCATATAAATTTTACTTTGGGCATAGACGCTTTGCGGATTTAGCGCGGAGTTTTCGCACATGGGCATATCTCCTCCGCCGTAGACGCTAGCCGAGCTTGCAAAGATCGCCTTTTCAAATTTAACGGCACTTAGGGCATCTAGCAAATTTAGCGTACCGATTTCGTTTGCGTTTTTTATCTCGGCGGGATCTGCCATAGCAAACGAAACTGCGGCCAGGTGGATGATGTAGTCAAATTTAACTCTAAAGGCGGCTTTTATGCTATCTTTGTCGAGCAGATTAAAGCGCGCGTGATGCGGCGCGCTAGGGCTTAAGGCGCCGCCCGATACCTCGTAGCCTAGCCCGAGAAGGTATCGCTCTAAATAGCGACCCGTAAAGCCCTCAATCCCCGTAATAAAAACGCGCTTAGAACTCAAATCCCGCCTCGATGCGTCTTAGATCAGCTTTTATCATCATATCGCAAAGCTCTTTTAGATCGGTCTTTGCGCTCCAACCGAGCTTTTGCTTGGCTTTTGAGGCGTCGCCTATTAGCAGATCGACCTCGGCTGGTCTAAAAAATGCCGGATTTATCTTTACTATTACGTCGCCTTTATCGTTTAGCCCGACTTCGTTTATGCCTTCGCCTTCAAATTTTATCCCGATATCTAGCGCTTCAAAGCTAAGCTTCACAAAATCCCTAACCGTGGTCGTTACTCCGGTGGCTAGTACGAAAGTATCGGGAGCCTTGGCTTGCAGTATCGCGTGCATACCTTCGACGTATTCTTTGGCATAGCCCCAGTCGCGCTTTGCGTCTAGGTTGCCAAGTTCTAAAGTCTTAGCCTTTTTTAGGGCGATTTTCGCGGCCGTATTCGTGATTTTTCTTGTGACGAACTCAAGCCCTCTTAGCGGACTTTCGTGATTAAATAAAATGCCGCTTGAAGCGAAAATATCATAGCTTTCTTGATAGTTTACGGTTATAAAATGCGCATAAAGCTTTGCCACTCCGTACGGCGAACGCGGATAAAACGGCGTGGTTTCGCTTTGCGGGACGGCTTGGACTTTGCCAAACATCTCTGATGTGCTGGCTTGATAAAATTTGATGCTTTTATCTACCGTTTTGATTGCTTCTAGTATATTTAGCGCGCCGATGCCAGTAGCGTTTGCAGTGTGAAAAGGCTCTTTAAAACTAACGCCTACGAAGCTTTGGGCGGCTAGGTTGTAGATTTCCTCGGGTCTTATTTCATTGACGACGCTTAGGATGTTAAACGGGTCGGTTAGCTCAAACTCCACCAAATGAAAATTTGGCTCGTTTAAAATGCCTAGCTCGTTTAATCGCCAAAAATTCGGGCTCACCGCTCGCCTGTATCCGCCGTAGACTTCGTATCCTAGGTCGATCAGATATCTAGCCAGGTATGCGCCGTCTTGACCTCCGACGCCCGTGATTATCGCTTTTTTCATTATTATTCTCCGTTTTTTAAATGTCGCATAAAATTTTTATCCGTCGCTACGGCTCTAAATATCCGCAGGTAAAGCCCCGCGATGCTGCTCCAGCTGTTTTCGCTTAGCCATTTTGCGCGCTCGTCATAAATTTTAGCGTCTATTTCGCTATTTTTTACTTTTTCTAGTTGCTCTAAGATGTGCCAATCGTTAAATCCGTCCGTTTTTATCGTGACGTTTTTCATCTCGCTAAAGATCCTTGACGGCGTTACTATAACGTTTTTGCACACGCTTAGTGCTATCCTGGCCGCCCCGCTGGCTCCCTCATCGGTTTGCCCGTAAGGCAGCACGATAACATCGCAGTCGCTTAGCTTTTTATTTACCTCCTCTATCGGCAAAAACTCGGTGTTCCACTCCACTTTTTCGTCCAAATTTAGCTTTTCGCAAAGCTTACGGCATCTTTGTAGTTCCATCTCGCTATCTGCGTTTGCGACAGGGCTAATGATAATTAGCTTCGCGTCCGTATTTTGGCTAAATTTAGCAAAGGCTTGCAGCAGTACGGGTAAATTTTTATGCGCAAAGAGTAGGCCGAAAAATCCTACCTTAAATTTGCCGTCCGTTTCCTTACGTTTGTTTTGCTCGGGCGCCAAATTTTGCGTTCCGTGCGGCACTAGCGTGACGTTATCGGCAAGCCCGAGTAGTCTAAGCGTATTTAGATCGTCGATGCTGTGGACGAAAACTCGGTCGAATTCGTAAAGCGTATCGTGCCAGTTTTGCTGAGTTTGGCGCGGGTAGTTTAGGATTTGCTTCGTGGCATGAAGCGTGATGAAGCAAATTTTGCCCTGCGATTTTAGCGCGGCGACGTCTGATTTTAGCTTTTCGTCTATCTCAAAAAAGGTAAAATGATGTTGCAGCCAGATTATATTTGCATCCGTCTCAAGCCCCGATAGTAGCTTTTCTCGCTCTATTTCAAAGACTTTTATCTCGTCGTTTTCTTTGCTTAAATTTGACTCCTTTGTACGCTTTTGCTCGCTCCAAGTGTAAATTTCTAAATTTGCGCCTGCCTGCGTCAGCTCGTCCGTTAGGTATTTTGAGTATTCGGCTATGCCGCAAACGGCGTTATACGTCGAAAAGTAGGCGATTTTTAGCTCGCTTGGCTCATTTTTAAAGGATTTTAGATGCGAGATGCTCGAGATGAAATTTAGCGCGTTTTTCTCGCCGAACATCATTTCATCGACTTTGTGTTTTAGCGGTTTTATGTCTGGAGCGCGGTTTTGTAAAATTTGCTCGGATACTTTGATGATTTTTTCGCCCAGATCCTTTACGCTAGGCTCCGCCCAAAATGAATAATTTAGATTAAAGTGCGTAACCGCGGGCGCGAATTTATACCCGATAAACTCGCAGCTATCGTCCAAAAACTCGCACTGGCCGCTATAGTCGGTGGAGATAACCGGCTTTTTGTAGTGTACGCCTTCGATTGCCGGCATATTTAGCCCCTCGCCGCGCGTCGGCAACACGACTATATCGCACTGCTCGTATAGATTTGCCACGTCAAGCGCGGTTAGGTCTTCGTTTAGTATGACGCGGATTTTGCTTCGGTATTTTTTATCGACTAAAAGCTCGATTTGCTCGGTTACGCTGTTGTGCGGATTAGGGAAGCTTTTTATCGTTAGGCTTAGCTCAAATTTAGCTTTTTTGCAAGCTTCGTTAAAGGCTCGCAGCAGCACGTCCGCACCCTTTCTAGGCAGGCATGATGAGATATGAAAGAGCTTTATCTCGCGTTTTTGTTCGCTATTTTCTTGTAAAACGCTTGGCTCAGGCGGCATTTTTAACGGTATATCGGCCACTTTTACGGGCGTATAGCAGCCGTTATCTATTAGGATTTTTTTGATAAAAAACGTCGAAACCAAAATGCCTTTATACTTGGAGTTTAAAATTTCTATTGTTCGCTGCGGGATGCGCGACTCCTCCCAGAAAAATACCGCAATCTCAAAGCCGTAGCCCTCCCTAACGTCTTCTATCAGCGGGTAGTGGTGGTAGATCGCGACCTTGTCGTCGCTTCTTTTTGGGTGCACGTTTTTATCGGGTACTATGCTTCTTAGCGTTTCGTACTCGTCTTTGGTTATTGCGATGTCTTCGATTTTATCGAAATAGTTCTCGTGATAGCAGATAACAAAGACGTTTTTTACCTTACCGAGCAGCCTAAATACGATGTTTCTGTTTATTGCGGCCAAACTATAGTGTCCGCTGATGCTGCCGATGACGGTTATCTCGCTAAAGTTTTCGTTAAATTTAAGGTTTTTTAGCTCCAAATTTCGCTCGTACTCTCTTGAGTGCCTTAAAGCAAAAACGCTCGGCTCAAAAACCCCCTCTTGCGAGACGTAGATATCGTCTCTAACCTGGCCTTTTAGGCTAAAGATTCTTGCTCTAATAGCCGGAAATTTGTTTAAAAATATCTTGAGGTTTTTCTTAAATTTAGGATGGCTATTTGCCGCTCTCTCCGTCAAATTTATACCGAATTTAAGCGCTTTTTTGAGATTTTCTTTAGCTAAATTTTTGCAAAATCTTAAAAATTTATAGACCCAAATAAGCGGCTTTGCGACTCTTTTAAATTTAGCGACGAAAATTTTAAGCTGCTCGATATCGTTTTTGATAACGGGAGCTTCGTTTTCTAGGACGTAGACTTTGTGATTTAGCGCGAGATATTTGCCCAGTAGATTTTCTAAATCTTCGTGTAAGCGCGCGTTTTCGTTTTGCAAATTTACGATTTGATTTTTGCTCTCCATTAGCTCAAGCGAGCTTTTCCACAGCGCTTCTTTTGTCTCCAAGGACTCCTTCCAAACGTCGTTTTTTAGCTCAAGCATCTGAGTTTTGTTTTCAAATGCCGACACGTCGAATCTATCGGCCAACTCTTCAAAGCTATAGCCGCTTTTGGCCGCATTTAAAAACGCTTCGCGCGTTTTTTCGTCGCCGTTTTTAAGCCCCAAAATCGCGTAATCAAGCCCGACGCTGCTTAAAACGTCTCTTAACGTGACGTTTTGATTTTGCAAATCCTCGCTAAAGCTCAAATTTGAGTTCAGCCTCATCATAAACGTATTGCTAAAGCCCTCAAATTCGCACAGATACTCAAGCAGCATCGGCGGGATAGGCTTAACGTGCGTAACGTCTAGATAGAAAGTTAGCGTAGCGACGCGTAAATTTTCGGGATTTGGCGTTTCAAGTATCAAGATGCCGCCGTCTTTGAGAACTCGGCGCGCTTGTTTTATTAGCTCGCAAAGCTCGTTAAACTCCAAGTGCTCCACAAGCTGAAATGCGCTAACTAGCGCAAGGCTTGAGTCTTCTAGCTCGCTTAAAAACTCTATAGCGCCTTGATTTTTAGCCTCAAGCGCGTTTTTTTCGCACTCTTTTATCATCTCCTCGCTCACGTCGCAGCCGCGCGCGGTAAAGCCGTTTTGTTTTAGAATTTCAAGCCACTCGCCTCTGCCGCAACCAAGATCGGCCGCCGCCGGATTTTCGTAGTTTTGTTTTAAAATTTGCAAAAACGGCTCATAAGCAAGCAGGCGTTTTTTGATCTCGCTCCTCTGGCCTCTAAATTTATCTTCGAAACTTTTATAAAATTTATCCATTTATTCTCTTTATTTCCAAACTCGGTTCAAGATATGCAAGACCGACGAAATCGGGCTTGCTAAAATTTACGACGTTAAAAATGATCGCGTTGTCGCGCCATTCGTAGTTGTTTTGCAGATGGTTGTCGCTATCATGCAGCGCTATCGTGACCGAAAACGACCCGACGCCCAAATTTGCGTCAAATTCAAAACTAAAGTCGTACTCTTCGCCTTTTTTTAGATTTTTTAAAGCTTGCTTTAGGTGGTAAGTGTTTGTGCCGTATACGACCTGCGAGAAGCGATTTTTGATCTGATAGCCCAGTACCAGCGAGGGCAAATTTTCGTTTGCTTGCACCGTTACTTTTAGCTTGATTTTTTTGCCGACTTCTAAATTTTGTATCTTTTTGCCTGCAGCGTCCAAAATTTCGACGTTTTTTATGCAGGCCTTTTTGTTGCCGGATACGGTTGCGGTTTTGCCGTTTTGCAGGGTTATTTGCGAGATTTGCACGTCTTGTTTTTTTGAGATTAGGGCGTTATAGTAATCAAGCACTGCTTCAGGCTCGCCGTCTTTTAAAATTTGACCTTTTTCTAGCAAGATTACTCGGTCGCAGATGGATTTTATCGCGCCGCTATCGTGCGAAACGATGATGAGCGTCGTGCCTAGGCTTTTAAATTCTTTTATCTTGTCAAAGCTTTTGTGCTGAAAGTACACGTCGCCGACCGATAGCGCCTCGTCGATGATAAGTATATCGGGGCGATTTGCCGTGACGACCGAAAAAGCAAGGCGCATCTGCATGCCGCTGCTGTAAATTCGCACGGGATAATCAAAATACTCGCCTATCTCGGCAAAGTCTTCGATGTAGGCTATTATTTCGTCGATCTGCTCTTTTGAGTAGCCCATGAGAGAGCAGGACTGGTAGGCATTCTGCCTGCCGGTTAGGTCGCCGTGAAAGCCCATGCCCAGCTCCAAAATAGACGAAATTTTAGCCCCGCTCGTTACGCGGCCGCTTGAGGGCTTTAGCGTGCGCGAGATGATTTTTAAAAGAGTGCTCTTGCCCGCTCCGTTTTGCCCAATTAGCCCGACTACCTCGCCGGCTCCCACGTCAAAGCTTACGTCTTTTAGTACGGTTTTTACGTTTTTTTCTTCTTTATTTTTGCTAAACCACGAGGCAAATCGCTTAAAGTTGCTCTCGTAATCCAAGTAAGTTTTACAGATATTTTGAACCGATAAAATCATAAAACGTCCGCCATCTCTTCCTCGGCTCGTTTATAAACGAAAAATGCGGCTCCAAGGCTTGCCGCGCCGATAAAAGCCGGATAAATCAAAAGCAAAAAATCCGGCGTCTTATCGTAGATCAAAATATCGTGATAGCCGCTAACGACGCCCACAAGCGGGTTTATGTAGATAAGCTCTTGCAAATTTGACGGTAAAATGCTAGTCATATAAACGATCGGCGTTAGCCAAAATAAAAACTGCAATACGATGGCTATGATCTGGCCTACGTCGCGCATAAAGACGTTTATCACGCCGAAAAACAGCCCAAATCCGACGGCTAGCATCACCGTAACGAGGGAAAAGATCGGCAAAAAGATCAAATTTACGCCCGCAAAATGCCCCAAAAACGCAAACACTACCGCAATGGAGACGAATAAAATTAGATTGTTTATCGCCGAGCTTAAAACCACGGTAGCCGGAAGGACGATTTTGGGGAAGGACATTTTTTTGATTATGTTGGCATTGTCGGTAAAAATGCCGATGCAGCGCGAAAAAATCTCGCTAAAAAGCATCCAGCAAAGCATCCCGCTCATTAGGTAGATCGCGTAGGCGTATTTGCTATCGATGCCTGGCAGCTTGGCCGAGAGTACCGAGGAGAGTATGGTCGCGTAGATGAGCACCTGGGCTAGCGGATGCAGTATCGCCCACGCTACGCCCAGCTTGCTTTTTGCGAATTTGGTTATAAACTCGTTTTTGACCGAATTTACGATGAAAAACCTATACGTATAAATATTTGAAAACAATCTTTCGTCCGATTTAGCTAAATTTGCGTGATTTTAGCAAATAAAGGCTAAAAATAAAAATAAAGCTAAATTTATGATCGAAATTTAATAACTCAGTCTAAAATTTTCCTTTGCTTGACCTATCTCGTTTTTGGTTATGAGTCCTCGTTTTTTTAGCTCGCGGACTAAATTTCTGGAAGCTTTTTTGATGGTTTCTATCTCTGCGTTTAGTCCGCCGGCTACTGAAAATAGCCAGTATTTATGGATTTCTACCCATTCGGCTAGCTTGTTTACCTTTTGCATCGTGGTATCGCTCGGGGCGACTGAGATTTTAGCTAGTTCAAGCTCTTGGAAATATACGGATATGGCCACGATATTTTCGATAAAAGGCTTAAATTTAGGCTTTGAGATAGCGTCTTTTGCTTTATCTATCCTATTTGAAATTTTAACGAGCTTGTGAAAGTGTTTTTCGCTTAATTTCCATTCGTCTCTTAGTTTTGAAATTTCGTCTATTTTCGGTACGACTTCTAAAAACGTCTCTTCGATTATACGTTTGGCCTCGTTTTCAAAGCTTAGCTTTTTTACGAGTACTTTATATGCTTTTAACATATCTTTATTCGTTCTTTTTTCTTTTATCGGCGCGATATTGGGGAGATTTTTTTGTTTTTTGTCTTTGCAAAGCTCTTGCATAGTCTCTAAAAACGGCTTTTCTATGCTGCCTTCTATCCTAGCGCCGCCTTGCGTGCAGTTATACGTCGTTACGTCTTTTTTGCTCGACTGCTCGATATCGGCTTCAAATTGATTTCTAAATTTATCCCAGACGTAAGTCGTGCGGACTTCGCCCTCGCCGCCGTAAGCTTTGACGTATAGATATTCGTCGGCTTGCGCGAACGCGTGCCCGGTGGCGTGAGATTTACCGTCCGGAGCAAAGGCTAGGTCTTGTCCGATTAAAACGATATTTTTATGTTTTAAAACATAGGCCAGCTGATAGGCTTGATTTGCCGTGGAGTGCCCGATCCCTAGGTAGCCGTAGCCTTTTAGTCCGAATGATGTTTCGTTTTGCTGAGGGCGCATGGTTAGGACTAGGCGACGAGGTAAGATATTTTTAATCGTTTTTTTATGCGTCAAAGACGCGATGATAAAGTAAGCGTCTTTGTCTATTTTTTTATCTCTTTTTTTAAAAAAACTCGACGTAGCCTCTACGCGTTCTATCGAAGTTACGTAATCAGGCTTTATGCCGTGTTTCATTAATATCGGTAGCGATGCGTCAAGGCTGATGACGGTAACGTACGGAGCAAATTTTTTAAGCGTCTCAAGCTGTTTATCAAGGCTTGGCCCCGTTGAAACGATGACCGCCGTGTCCATTAGTTTATAGCGCTTTTTTATCAAATCGACGTAGGAGTAGTTTGTGAGCATCGCCGTTAAATTTTCTATATTATTCCTCACTCCGATTAGATTGTCGTCTATGCTGTTGCCGTGACCGGCTACCATTTGAGAGATGGCTTTTGCAAAGGATTGGTTTATTTCTGCGTAGTCGTCGCTAAACTGATCGTAAAACGGCGAGTGAATTTGAAGATTGTAAATTTTAGCGTATGCGGTAAATTTGCTATTGCACGCCAGATAATAAAACTGCGTGTAGTTTGCGAACTCGGAGTAAAAAAGAGTTAGCCTTTCGCTGGATAATTCGTCTGAAAGGTCGATCAAATTTAATACCGCATAGATGATTTCGATTTCCGGTTCTACGACTATTATTTTCTGATGCGTTTCGTTTTTTAAAAGTGCTTTATAAAGTATCCCGTTGCCTAGCCCGTAAAAATACATAATCGGGTAGCGCTTATATTCGTTTTCGACGGATTCTAGGGTATTTTGGACGTCTTTGACGGGATTTTCGTAGACGTATTTTAAGGTTTTATTGTTGATGATATTTATATCGATCGGGTCTTTGCCGACAAATACGTCGTAATCCGCCATCTCTTCCATTCCCCAAAGGCGCGCGGCTAAAATTTCGTCTTGCTGAAAGAGGGCTTGCAAGTTTTTTTGAAATATCGGATTGGCGCTTGGTTCAAATGATTCAGAGCTTTTTTTTGCGTTTTTTTGCTCGTTTTCGTTTTCTTTTACGACCTGAAAATCATCCATAGTCGAATATTCGTTTTTCGGCATTTTGCCTCCTTATTTATATTGCTATTTTGTTTTAAAGCTAAATTCGTTCCAAATTTACGCCCGAATTTCGCGCAAACTCGGCCGGAGCTTTAAGTATATACTTAGCAAGCGGGCTTGCGGGCTAGCGCGGTATCAAATCTTTGCGATATGCGCTAAATTTACATATCCTCGCTACTTAATCTGTCGCCGAAATTTATATCTCGTTTGGCCGGTTTGCCGATTAGCTCGCGTTTAAATTTAGGATGCAAACCCCAGCCCGGACGCACGCTTTTTACGTTTTGCTCGCTAAAAATTTCGCCTTTTTTGATATCTGCGCTTGCGTAAAGCGAACGGGCGTAGTTGCGACTGGCGAGCGCTCTTTCGTCTAATTCGTAGACGGCTTTGCCTAGTAGTTTTTCCGCGTCTCTTACGGCGCTTGCCATCTGTTTAAATTCATCCTCGTCCAGACTAAACGCCTCGTCCACGCTTCGCACCTCTTTGTTTAGGATAAAATGTTTTTCTACGATGCGAGCTCCAAGGCTCACGGCGACTACGGGCGCTACGATACCCAGAGTATGGTCTGAAAAGCCGACCTCTACGCCAAATTTGTGCCTCATATCGGCAATCGTGAGTAGATTCATCCCCTCAAGCGGAGCTGGGTAGCTAGACGTGCATTTTAAAAGCGCGACGTTTTCGTTGCTGCACTCTTTGCAAATTTGTATCGCGTCTTCGATCTCCCCCAGGGTGGCGATGCCGGTCGAGATGACGACGGGTTTGCCTTTTTTAGCTATGTGCCGTATAAAATCGTAATCGGTTACCTCAAAGCTAGCGATTTTGTAAGCAGGTGGGTCAAAGCGCTCCAAAAAATCGGCGTCGTCGTTGCTAAACGGGCTTGAAAAGCAGATTAATCCTTCGTTTGCGGCCGTTTTAAAAAGCGTTTCATGCCACTCGCGCGGAGTTAAGGCTTTTTGATAAAGGCTATATAAATCATACCCGTCCCACAACCCGCCGCGTAGCATAAAATCCTCTTTTTTGGAATTTAGCGTCAGGCTACCCGGCGTGTATGTTTGCAGTTTTACGGCGTCGGCTCCCGCGCGTTTGGCCGCCTTGATAGTTTCGACGGCAAGTTCTAAGCTACCCGAGTGATTTGCCGAGAGTTCGGCGATCAAAAGAACTTTTTCGTTCGTATCGAAATTTGCTATTTTCATAAATTCGGCTCCGAAATTTTAGTTTGATTTTATCATAAAATTTGCCCTGCTAGGCTATAATCTCCCTAAAAACAAGGAAAAAAATGGACGCCAAAACCATCGCCGTCATCCCCGCTCGCGGCGGCAGCAAAAGAATCCCGCGAAAAAATATAAAGCCTTTTTGCGGTAAACCGATGATCGCTTACAGCATAGAAGCGGCGATTAGGGCGGGGATTTTTGACGAGATTATCGTCTCCACCGACGACGAGGAGATAGCGGATATCGCGAAAAACGCGGGCGCTAGCGTGCCGTTTATGCGCCCAAAAGAGTTAAGCGACGATTTTACCGCGACGGGTGCGGTCGTAGAGCATGCGATAAAATTTTTGCAAGCAAGAGGCGATAGGATAAAATTCGTCTGTACGATTTACGCTACCGCGCCGCTGATAGACGAATTTTACATTAAACTAGGCCTTGAAAAGCTACGCGCCTCAAATGCTAAAAACGCCTTTTCGTGTACTTCTATGCCGTTTCCCATCTGGCGGACGTTTAAGATTGCCAAGGATGGGCGATGCGAGATGTTTTGGCGAGAAAATTTTGCCAAACGAAGCCAGGATTTAGAGGAGGCTTATCAAGACGCGGGGCAGTTTTACTGGACGAATTTAGACGCGCCTTCGAGCGATGAAATTTTTTTCGGGCGAGATAGCATAGCGATCGTTTTGCCGCGCCACTTGGTGCAGGATATAGATACGCCGCAAGACTGGATAAGAGCGGAGTTTTTATACGAAGCGGTGCAAAAATCAAGGGAAAAAGCATGAGAAAAAAACGGCTAGAAATCATAAATTTCGTAAATTTAAGCGACGAGAAGTACCGAAAAATCTTAGAATATAGAAATCAAGAATATGTTAGAACCGTATCAAATTCGCCCGAACCCATCACGGTAAAGCAGCACGAAGCCTACCGCGAAGCGCTAAAAAAGCGCGATAAATTTTTCGCGTTTTTGATAACGTGCGACGGTGAGGATTATGCGGTGATAAATTTAAAAAAGCTTGACGACGGGTCGTTTTATCTGGGGTATTATCTAACCGACGAGCTATATAAATTCGAAGGCGGAGGCGTAGCCGTGCATAACTGCATGATGTATATATGCAACCGGCTAAAAATCGAGCTTATATCTTACGATATAAAGCCCGAAAATAGCAGGGTTTTTAGAGTCGGTCAATGCGGCGAAGATATAGCCGTTAGCGGCAGTAGCGAGGCTTTACACCACCTAGTTAGGCTATACGGCTACGACGACGAATGCGTAAAAAATAGCAAATCCGCAAAATTATTTAATAAAATTTATGAGATAAAAGAGGGCGATTTTAGCTAAAAATCGGTAATTACCGTATCGCAAAAATCGAATTTGCCAAGACTCGTTACGATAGAGGCGTAGTTTAGTCCCGCGCCAAAACCCGCCAGCATACATTTATAAATATCGCCGCCCGTCATCTGCTCTTTGGCGTTATGAGCGATACAAACGGGGATCGTGGAGCTGTTTGAGTTACCGTAAAAAGTAACTACGTTGCTAGGCGCCTTTTGGCTTGAAACGCCTAGTTTTTGAGCTAGTTTATCGACCATAAATTTATTCGGCTGATGGAAAAAATAATAATCCAGCTCGTCTTTATCCGCGCCCGCGTAAGCTAGGCTTTGGGCGATATATTTAGGCACGTTTTGCATTACGTATTGAAATACCGCCTGTCCGTCCATATGAATGCGCGGCAAACAGTCGCGACCACCGTATTTGGAGCTTGAAAATTTAGCTTTTTCCTCATTCGTCGGCTTTCTAAAACCCATCGCCGGAAACACCAGCGCATCGTAATCCTTGGCATCCGTTACGCAGTGAAAGAACGCGTCGTTTTCGCCGTTTTCTACGACGGTAATACAAATAGCGTCGCCTGCTAGCGGATAGCTGCTAGTGTCGCTTCTGTCGGGATTTTTGCATATGACGTCGCCCGTTATCAGGACTACTTTTTTAGCGCCTTCGTTATTTAGCAGCATAAAGGCTTGAAATAATCCGTTGATAAAGCCGGCGCATTGCTGATTCGTATCCATGCAAAAAATTTCGGAGCTTAAATTTAGCTCGCCGGCGATTAGATTAGCGGTTGCCGGCATTAAAAAATCGGGCGTCGTCGTAGCCACTACGAGCGCGGAAATTTCCTCTTTTTTCAGCAGCCCTTTTTCAAAAAGGCGGTTTAATCCGTAGATCGCCACTTGGGACAAGTACGTTTCGTCTTTAAAAAATCTGTGCCTGTCGTAACCCATCGTATTTTTTAGCTTTAAATTTTGCTTTTGCGAGAGCGAGTTAAATTTCATATCGTCTTCGAATTTATACTCCGTCTGCGGAAGCAAAGCCAAAATACCGCTGATTTTTTTACCGAAAAATTTAGTTTTCATTAGGCTTTTGCGTCGCTTTTAACGATTAAATTTTCTATGGCTTCGATGCTGCCGAAATTTTCGGGCAAGATATCGCCGCCGTCTATTTTTACGCCGAATTTTTCTTCTAAATCCGTAACTAACGTAAGCACGTCAAAGCTATCTAGCATGCCCGATTCGACAAAATTTTCATCGCCCGCGAAGTCGTATTCGGGTCTAATATCTACTAAAATTTCTCTTATTTTTTCTTTCATATCGTCTCTTTATCTAAAATTTCCGCCGTCTATGAAGTAGTTTTCGCCTACGATATACCTAGCCGCATCGCTTAGCAAAAATATCGCCGTATTCGCCACTTCTTGCGGTTCTAGTAATCTGCATATATCAGACGTCGTGTACGGGTCTTTTTCGTCGTTTTTTAAATCTCTAAAAATTTGAGTATCTTTTACCATTTGAGTTAATACGCCGCCGACTATGACCGTGTTTATACGCATTTTTCTTTTTACCAATTCCAAAGATAGCGGCTTAGCGATAGCGTCTAGCGAGGCCTTACTGATGATATAAGCAATTTGCCCTTTTAAAAACATTTTCGTTACGATGGATGAAAAAAATACCACGGACGCGCCGTCGTCGGAGTTTTGTTTTTTAGATAACTGCTTTACTATTTCAAGCCCCGAAAAGGCGTTTATTTTAAAAATTTTTTCATTCGTCGCGTGGTCTAGCAGTTTAAACGGATATATGGATGGCACTCCCGCAGCGTGGACGCATCCGTTAAATTTAACCCCGTCGAATTTAACGCAGTCTGAAACTAACTGCGCGATCCCGTCTATATCTTGTAAATCGTAAGCGAAAATTTTATGCTTGGCCGGCTCTTTCATCATAGATAGCGTCTGTTTCAGCCTAGCCTCGTCTCTGGCTATTAGCGCTACGCTAGCACCCAGTTCACTGAGCCTGACGGCTATTTGCCTACCGATGCCTGAGCTTGCTCCCGTTACTAAAATTTTTTTGTCTTTGAAATTTATCATACCAGATAGCCTCTGACGTCAAAATGCCTGCCGTAAACGCCGCTTGAACTCTCGCTTAGCAAAAATGCGATCTGTTTGGCTAAAATTTCAGGGTCGATCGCGCCCGTTTGCATCATGGCTACTAGCTCTCGCTCTCTTTGGCTGAGCTCTTTATCGCTTTGCACGACGGCGGGGCGGATGGAGTTTATCCTGATACCTTTGGAGTATATTTCTTTTGCGATCGCGGGCATAGCGTTATCCATCGCCGCTTTTGACGCGCCGTAGGCTATTTGCCCCTTGTCCGCTCCTAGCGATGCGTAGTTTGAGACGGCTACTATGCTACTTTTGGCGTTATAAATTCCTTCGCTAGCAAAAACCCTAACGGCCTGGATAAACGCAAAGAAATTTTCCGTCATAGCGTCTTGCAAAAGCTCTAATGAAGTATCCGCCAAAGGCGCGGTTAAATTTTTATCTACGGCGTAAACCAGTCCGTCAAGCTTTAAGCCGTCGAAATTTACGACGTCCCGTATAAAATTTTCGATTTTTTCTACACGGCTAGCGTCAAAGGTTATCGCGCGACCGTCGCTTAAATTTAACGAAACCTTATCCAAAGCGCGCTCGTCCTTGTCGCTCATGACGATTTTGGCGCCCGACTCGCTTAAAATTTTAGCCGCCGCGCCGCCTATGACGCCGCAGCCCATTATTAGTATTTTTTTATTTTTTAGATTTAGCATTAGCTTCGAGTACTTTTGATCTGCCCTCGTCCCACGTGATATCGGTTTGGATGATAGGCAAAATATCTTTCGGACTTATATAGGCGTCCGCCACGCCTAGCGAGAGCCCTATACCAAAGCCCGACATTATGACTTTGACGCTCTCGTCACCGTCCTTGTCGCCGTAGTAGTCGCACATGGCGTTTGGTACGCTAGCCGATGAGGTGTTGGCGTATCTTTCAAGGCTTAGGCGCGACTTGTCTTGCATTTTTATTTTTTTAGCTATCGTATCTAGCATGGACTTGTTTGCTTGATGAAGCAGTACCGAGTCGTACTCCTCCGCAGAGGCCTGAAATTTTTCAAAAAACGCCTTAAATAGCCTCGGGACTTTGGTTATGCTAAAAGAAACTACGGCTAGCCCGTCCATATGCAAAGACATATCAAACTGCGGACGCCCGACGTATGCGTATCTCGACCCGTGACAAGCTCCGATGGCTTTAAACCCATCGCCCATAGACTGCAGGGCGAATCTAAACCCTTCGTTTCCTTCGTCGTATTCGATTAGCGTCGCGCTCCCGCAGTCTCCAAAAAGTAGGTCGTTTAAGTCGCCGAATATATTAGTCGCGCCGCTGTTTATTCCAAATATGCTAGGTTCGGTTACGTCGCCAGCCAATAAAAGAACTTTTTTTAAGTATCCGCTTTGTAGCATCGATGCGGCCGTATGCAAGCCGAAAATATAACCCGAACAACCCAAATTTATATCGTAGGCTATACATTCCTGAGATAGGCCTAGTCTATATTGCAACGTTATCGCCGTAGCTGGTACCGTATAATCGGGACTTTGCGTTACTAAAATAACCGCGTCTATCTCGTCTCTTGAAATGTTTTTTTTCTTGATTATCTCCTCTGCCGCGGCAAAGCACAGGTCAGACGTTATCGTTTTATTGTTTTTGCTATAAAATTTCTGCTTGATGCCCGTATCTTTTACGAATCTTTCCACGCTTTCTTTATCAAATTTTTTATAAAAATCTTCAAGCGCGAGTTTATCTTCCGGTACGGCGCAGCAAACCGCCGAAATTTTTACGTTTTTAATGTGATCAAACGCCATTATTTCATACTATCTAATATATCTTGGATTGTTTTGAAATTTCTTATATCGTTAGGATTTGCCGTCACGCCAAAGTGCTCGTCCATCATAACGACGTAAGAGATAGCCGCTAGCGAATCCCACTCTTCAAGCTCCTCAAGCTTGGTTTCTGGAGTAAAATCGCTTACTTCAAGCTCTAAAAGCTCGGCTATTAGGGCCATTTTTTCGTTTGTATCCATCTTAAATCCTCCTTAAAATTTTAGCTTGATTTTAACTAAAATACAATAAAATCAAGCTAAAATTTTAATCACCTCAAATAAGGTAAAAAATGCAAAAAAATATGCTGTCCTACTTGCAAAATTCGGCCTTAAGGTTTCCTCTTAAAACGGCGATACGAGATGAAGACGAGAGCGTGAATTTTAGCGAGCTAAATTCGCAGGCAAAGGCGATCGCCGCGCATTTTCAGAGCTTCAACATAACCAAAAACAGGCCCGTGGGCATACTTTTGCCAAAAAGCGTAAAAGCTATAAAATGCTTTTTAGGGACGCTTTATAACGGTTGCTTTTACGTGCCGCTAGACGTCAAAAATCCCGCGTCTAGGCTTGAAGCTATCATCAAAAATTTAAACCTAGAATTTATCGTTACCGACGCGAAGCATGCCCAAATTTTAAAAAATTCGGGAGTAAATTTAATCATCTTTGACGAGATAAATTTAAATGGCGAGGATAAATTTGATCGGGCGAATTACGAAAATACGATCGATACCGATCCTCTTTATATCATAAATACTTCGGGCTCCACCGGTACGCCAAAGGGTGTAGCAATCTCGCACAAAAGCGCTATAAACTACATCGAGTGGGCATGCGAGACGTTTAATTTTAAAGACGATTTAAAAATCGCGAGCCAAGCTCCGTTTATTTTCGACAACTCCGTGCTCGATATTTATCTGACGCTAAAAACGGGTTCTACGCTATTTTTGATACCGCAAGAGCTTTTTACGTTTCCGATTAAAGTAGTGGAATATTTGGAAAAAAACGAGATAAATTTTATATTTTGGGTGCCTTCCGTCATGGCGAATATCGCCGCGCTGGATTTGCTAAGAGAGGTAAATTTAAGCCTTGAATTTATAATTTTCGCAGGCGAAGTCATGCCCGTAAAAACGATGAATTATTTTAAATCTCGTTTTAAAAACGCCGTTTTGGCAAATTTGTACGGACCGACGGAGACGACCGTCGATTGCGCGTATTATATCGTCGATCGCGATTTTAGCGACGAGGAGAGTTTGCCCATAGGCTATCCTTGCAAAAATACCGACGTCTTTTTGCTGGATGAAAACGACGCGCCAGTAACGGCACAAAATACGCTAGGCGAGCTTTGTGTGCGCGGCGCCTCGCTAGCTCTTGGATACTACAACGATCCGGTTAAAACCGCTAGCGCTTTTACGCAAAATCCGCTAAATCTCGCATATCCTGAGCGAATCTACCGCACGGGCGATCTAGCCTACTACAACGAGCGCGGCGAGCTAATGTATAAAGGCCGCAAGGACTTTCAGATCAAGCACATGGGGTACCGTATAGAGCTGGGCGAGATAGAGACGGCTGCCTTGTCTCTTAGCGGCGTAGATAGCGCGTGCGCGCTGTATGATGGGGCTATCGTGCTAATTTATACTTCGCAAACCGCCGCTTCGCAAAGAGAAATTCTGCTATATTTAGGCAAAATTTTGCCTAAATATATGCTGCCGACTCGCTTTGTAATGCTTGATGAGATGCCGCTAAACGTAAACGGCAAGATAGATAGAAATAAACTAAAAGAGCTAATAAAGGATTAAAAATGAAAATAAAAGACGGCGATTTTAAAGAGCTCGTAGACGCGCTTTTTGCCACGCAAGAGGGCGAATTTAATCATATCTACGAACAAGAAAAGATAGAGCGGTTTAAGACGCTTTGTAAAGATAAAAAGTTAATTATTTTAGGCACTGGCTATTATCTAAAAGTATTGCCTAAATTTTTAAAACTAACCTACGGCGTAGATATTTACGGCGTATACGACTGGGTAGCCGAAGAACAAAGCGGCGAAGGAATCCTAGCCGGTAGCGAGGATTACAAATATCTCGATCTAAAAAAATATAATAAATTTAAATCGAATTTAATATCAAAAGAGGAATTTTACGCAGATCCGGCAAATACGGTCATATTTTTAAACAGCGAAACCTTTCCCGAGGTTCCCGTAAGGCTCTATGAAAACGGATTTAAAGACATCTATCATATGAGATGTTTAGCGAGCGGATTTTTGACGCGAGAGATTTTCGACAAAAAGACGACGGGACTTGAAATGTATGATATAAACGAGATCAATCATAGCTTTACTACGCCCGAAATCGCCCGTATCGTAACGCTTTATAATCTGTTGGAAGACGAAAAATCAAGAGAAATTTTCAAAGCGATGATAAAATTTAAGCTTACGGAGGATTATTACTATACGGCGTATTCAAGAGAACTTAGCGGAGAGCAATACTTCGATAAGGAGATTATTAGCTTAAAAGATGATGAGGTTTTCGTAGACTGCGGAGGATATAACGGCGATACGATAGCCGAGTTTTTAGAGGCTTCAAACGGTAAATTTAAGCATATTTATAGTTATGAGCCCGACGATGAAAATTTTAAAATTTTAAGCGAATTCGTAAGCGAACTACCGCAAGAAATAAAAGAAAAAATCACTCCTATAAATGCGGGAGTATCGTATAAAAACGAGACTTTTTACCTGCAAGCAAGCGGCGGTTGGACGACTTGTACCAGTGAGGTAACCGATAGGACGGCGAGGGTAACCGCGATAGACGAAGCGGGTGGGGCGGCGCCTACGTTTATTAAAATGGATATCGAGACTTTTGAGACTTATGCGTTACTGGGCGCAATGGATACGATTATAAATCATAAGCCAAAGCTCGCCATTTGCATTTACCATAAATTTAGCGATCTATGGGATATACCGCTACTTTTAAAGCAGTGGGTTAACGAATATAAAATTTACATACGCCATTACCTAAATACGCAATCAGAAACGGTCGTATACGCCATACCGAAGGATCAAAAATGAAAATAAAAGACGGCGACTTTAAAGAGCTCGTAAACGCGCTTTTTGCCACGCAAGAGGGCGAATTTAACCATATCTACGAACAAGAAAAGATAGAGCGGTTTAAGACGCGTTGTAAAGATAAAAAGTTAATTATTTTAGGCACTGGCTATTATCTAAAAGTATTGCCTAAATTTTTAAAACTAACCTACGGCGTAGATATTTACGGCGTATACGACTGGGTGGCCGAAAGAGATAGCGGCGAGGGGATATTTGTAAACTGCAAAGACTACGATTATCTAGACTTGCAAAAGTATAATAAATATAAAGACAAGGTCAAATTTATATCAAAAGAGGAATTTTACTCAGATCCGGCAAATACCGTCGTTTTTATAAATAGCGAGTCTTTTTTATATATGCCTTTTTTCCTTTACTACAACGGATTTAAGCATTATTATAGTATGAGATGCTTGGGTAAAAATTTATTGTCCCAGAGCGTGCTAAATAAAAAGGCTACCGAATTTGCGATGTATGACGTCAACGAGCTAAACCACGTCTTTACGACGCCCGAAATTTCTCGCATAGTTACGCTTTATAATCTCCTTAGCGACGAGAAATCAAAAGAGGTTTATAAGGCGGTTTTAAAATTTAAACTCACCGAGGACTATACTTATTTGATAAACGTAAAAGACGACGTTAAAAAGCAGTATTTCGACGAAGTAGTGAAATTTAGCGACGAAGAGGTTTTCGTAGACTGCGGCGGATATACGGGGGATACGATAGAGGCGTTTTTAAAAGCCGTGGATAATAAATTTAAGCATATTTATAGCTTTGAGCCCGACGAGCGAAATTTTAAAATTTTAACTAAATACGTAGAAGGTCTTGAACAAAAAGATAAGATTAAAGCGATAAAGGCGGGAGTTTATTATAAAAGTAGCGTCTTTTACCTACAAGGCGAAGAGATGGCGATAGCATGCACCAATGAAGCCACCGATAGAAAGGTGGAGGTATGCGCCATAGACGACGTGGTAAAATTTGCGCCGACTTATATAAAAATGGATATAGAGACATTCGAGACGTACGCACTGCTAGGCGCGATGGAGAGTATCGTCAAATATAAGCCTAAGCTTGCTATAAGCATATATCATAAATTCGACGACCTTTGGAATATACCGCTACTCTTAAAGCAGTGGGTTAGCGAGTATGATTTGTATATCAGGCACTACGAATGTTATCAAGCCGAGACCGTGGTATACGCCATACCGAAGGATCAAAAATGAAAATAAAAGAAGGCGATTTTAAAGAGCTCGTAGATACGCTTTTTGCCACGCAAGAGGGCGAATTTAACCATATCTACGAACAAGAAAAGATAGAGCGGTTTAAGACGCGTTGTAAAGATAAAAAGTTAATTATTTTAGGCACTGGCTATTATCTAAAAGTATTGCCTAAATTTTTAAAACTAACCTACGGCGTAGATATTTACGGCGTATACGACTGGGTAGCCCAAAGAGATAGCGGCGAGGGGATATTTGCAAACTGCAAAGACTACGATTATCTAGACTTGCAAAAATACGATAAATTTAAGGCAAATTTGATCTCCAAAAATGAATTTTACACAGATCCGGCAAATACGGTTATTTTTATAAACGCCGAAATTTTCGCTCAGCTTCCGCATTTGCTCTACGATAACGGCTTTACGCATATTTATAGCATGCGAAGTCTTGCGAAAAATTTTATAAGCGATAGCTTTTTCGATAAAAAGCAAACCGGCTTCGAAGAATACGACTTTAACGAACTAAACCACGTCTTTACGACGCCCGAAATTTCTCGCATAGTTACTCTCTACGGCTTGCTTAACGATGAAAAGTCAAGGCGCGTTTTTAAAGCCGCTTTGAAATTTAAACTCACCGAGGATTATACTTACCTTTTAGAGGTCAAAGACGACGTTAAAAAGCAGTATTTCGACGAAGTAGCGAAATTTAGCGACGAAGAGGTTTTCGTAGACTGCGGCGGATATACGGGGGATACGATAGAGGCGTTTTTAAAAGCCGTGGATAATAAATTTAAGCATATTTATAGCTTTGAGCCCGACGAGCGAAATTTTAAAATTTTAAGCAAATTCGTAAGCAAACTGCCGCAAGAAATAAAAGAAAAAATCACCCCGATAAAAGCCGGCGTACATCACGAAAATGCGACTTTTTATATGCAAGGCGAGGGTTTGGGAGCGACTTTAAGCGCCGAAATTTCGGAGCAAAAGATCGACGTAGCCGCGATTAGCGACGCTATAAACCATATCCCGACCTTTATCAAAATGGACGTGCAGACTTTTGAAACGTACGCGTTGCTAGGCGCGATGGATGATATAATAAGCCATAAACCAAAGCTTGCCATTTGCATTTATCATAAATTTAGCGACTTATGGGATATACCGCTGCTTTTAAAGCTATGGATACCGGACTGCAAGCTTTTTATGCGCCACTACGAATGCACGCAGGAAGAAACGGTGATTTACGCCTTGCCCGAAGCGAAGTAAATTTAGCCTGGCAGCGCTGCGTCGTTTAAAATTCTAGCTAGGCAAACGCCAAATTTGCTTAGCTTTTCGTTCTTATTTTCTTAAATCTTTGTGTAAATTCGGTCTTTTGCACGACGTTTACTTTAACGGGGATTTTAAAACTATCTAGTTTATCTTTGCAAAATTTTCTAACTAAAATTTTGATACCGTTCGCATCGACGCCCGGCTTTAAAACTACGTCGCAGCAGACGCTTTGATTCGTGATAGCGTTTTTTTCCGCGTAAACTAGGCAGTCTTGTATCTCTTTCATCTCAAGCAGCACCGACTCTACCTCGCACGGAAGCACCTTTTGTCCGCCCACGTTTATGATCTCTTTGCTTCTACCGATGATTTTTATAAAGCCGTCCTCGCTTTGCTGCGCTAAGTCGCCCGTTTTAAACCAGCCGTCATCGGTAAAGCTATCCATATCCGCATTTAGATAGCCTAAAATTCGCGTTTTGCTTTTTAGCCACAGCTCGCCGTCTACGATTTTATATTCCAAATTTTCATCGTCTATTTTCATAAAGGTAGAATCGGATGATTTTGACGACGTGGATGCGATGCCCGTTTCGCTGGTGCCGAAAGTCTGCAAAAATTTAACTTTGGTAAACACCGATTTTAGCCTATTTAAAAGCCCCTCCGGCATCGTCTCCGTGCCGTAGGTTATCATCCTTAGCGAGCTTAGATCGTATTTTTCGTAAGATTTGCCGATAAGAATCAGATTTAAAAACGTAGGGCTTGCGGGTAAAACGGCTATTTTATACTCGTTAATTAGCTTGCAGACGTCATCGGCGTTTCTGTTTTGAGGGATTATCATCGTAGCGCCCGTCGATAAGATATTTAACATCGTATTTATGCCGCCGATATGATCAAACATCAAAAAAACGAGCATATTCATCCGCTTTTGTTTTTTATTTTTATAAAGGTCTATTAGCGCGTCTAAATCGTGTATCATCGCTTTTGGCTTACCCGTGCTACCGCTTGAAAATAGCGTGAGGCCGGCTCGTCCGCTCTTTTTTAAATTTGATAAAATTTGATGCGTTCCGCTAGGATTTAGCTCTTCTACGTTAAACCCTCGGCCGCAAATTTCTATCGCTTTATCGCAAAAAGACTCTTTTAGTTTTAAATTTATCTCTTCTTGCGCGTTTGAGATTATGGGCGCGATTATGTTTTTATTTTCGTAAAGGGCAAAAAAAAGCGCGACGCTCTCAAATGAATAATCGCTCAAAATCGCGACTACTTCGCCGCTTTTGATCTCGTTTTTTATAAAATTTAGCGTCTCTTTTATTTTTAGATAAAGTTCTGCGTAGCTATATTTTTCGTCTTTATGGATTATCGCCGTTTGGCTACCGTCTTTAAATTTCTCGATCATCTCTCGCATTAGTTATGAACTCCGCCTAAATATAAAATTTGCCCCGTGATAAAGTCGCTTTTTTCGTCGATGAAAAAATCTACCGCATTTTTTATATCGCCGAAATTCCCGAATCTCTTTATAGCTTGTCTTTCAAGAAGCGCGTTTATCTTGTCCTGCGGCACGGCCTTTATTAGGTCGGTTTTTATCGGCGTGGGGCCTAGCGCGTTTACGGTTATGTTAAATGGCGCTAGCTCTTTTGACAGCGTTTGGGTTAAATTTTCTATCGCGCTTTTGCTGGCGGCGTAGATCGCCTCTCCTTCTAGTCTTAGCGCGCTTGCGACGGTCGTATAATTTACGATACGGCCGTATTTTTGCTTCATCATGACTTTGCCGACTTCCCTGCTAAATAAAAACGTACCGAAAAAATTCGTTTCAAATACCTTTTTTACGCTATCAAAGGGCGTGGTTAAAAAATGATTCATAGAGGCGATGCCGGCATTGTTTATAAGCGCGTCTATCCTGCCGAATTCCCGTTTAACCTCTCTTATCATCGCTACGACCGCGATTTCATCGCTCACGTCGAGACTAAAATGTCTGTAATTTTCGTGCGCGATTTTGCTTTGGCTCCTAGAGCAGCCCGCGACTAAATAGCCCTCTTGTAAATACCGCTCGCAAAGCTCTTTTCCGATGCCTTTTGAGGTGCCAGTTACGATTATCGCCTTAGCCATTTTGTTCTTCTAAAAGATTTTGAATATAATTAGCCAGCGTCTCCACGCTTCTAAACGGCGAGGTTTTTTGACTCATCGCTCTTTCATCGGCCAGTACGATGCTTTTGCCGAAATTTTGATAAATTTTATCCTCCAAATCGCTCACTATATAGACGAGCCCCAGACTATCTAGCGCGCTAGACGAGCCGTAAAGCCTAGTATCTATCGTCGGGTTTTGCAACTCTTTGCTTTGCAGCTCTTGGTTGTATTCTTTGAGCGAATCGATGATTAAAGTTCGTATGGTTTGCAAATTCATTCGTCGTCCTTTATAAAGATATAGTTTTTTAGGCCGTCGGGTTTATATCCGAGCGCGGAATTTAGCCTAACGGCTTCTTTGTTTTCGTCGTTTATCCAGGTATAAAAAGTCTGAGCCTCTTGCATTTGCTTTGGAGCCGAGGCTAGCGCAAAGCCGATAAGGCCGTTTTGAAACTCTTTTTTTACGCAATTTAGCCTAAAATAGCAAATTTTTTCTTTTATTTCAAATATCGCCGCTCCGGCTATCGCGCGCTCTTGCTTGATAACAAAAACTAGGCCCTTTGCGATTAGCTCAGATAGCTCTTCAAAGCTCGGTAAATAATCGCTAAGCGGATCGAAAGTCTCGCTAATAAGCTCAAAAATTTCGCTTGCGTCGCTTAAGTCCGCCGGTAAAACGTTGGTAAAGCTTCTATTTTTTTTAACGGATCTATAACGAGAGTAAATTTTATACGGCTTAAATTTTACGCCTTTTAAAAAATCGCTCGCAACGGCGTTTTTCGAGACGATTTCGGCTACGACGGGCTCGTTTATCAGCCTAAAAAACTCGTCTAAATTCGCTAAATTTTCAAGCTTATCGACCAAATAGTAAAATTTATAAAATCCGCCTTGCTTTACGAGTAAAAAACAGCACTCTGCTCGCACTAAAATTTTGGCGTTTTTTAGCGCTTCGTTAAATTCGCCGAAATTTACGAAAAAATTCGTAAATTTCGGACGATTTTTAAAAATTTCCGTCGCTTTTTGCCGCGCGTTTAGTTTGTCGCCCAGGATAAAGCTCTCGCCGTGCCCTGGGCAAACGCGCAAAAACGGATCTAGCGAGCGAAAGTACGGCATAGAAATTTTATCGTATGCGGCTTTTGCCTTCGCGCCGCCTAGAAACGACGTATCTACGGCCTCAAATAAGCTATCGCCCGAAAACAGCAGCCCTCCTAACTTCACGCAGCAGCTGCCCTCGGAGTGTCCTGGCGTATGAATGAATGTAAGCGTATGCCCCAGCCACGAAAGCTCAAAACTCTCGTCAAATTCGGTATCGGCCTTTTGCGCGCTAAATTCCGGCGTCTCGCGCGTTTTTTTAATCTTCATAACATCGTAAATCATATCGCTAAATCTCGATAAATTTTTGCTCGGGTTTGCGATATTTTCGCTTGCTTTGCGTTGCGCGATTACTTCGGCGCCGTAGCGGCTTTTTAGCTCGTTTAGCGCTAAGACGTGATCGAAATGCTCGTGCGTGATAACGATAAAATCAAGCTTCTTGCCGCGCAAAGCGTCCGTAATCTGCGTAAAATCGGCCGGATCTATAACGATAGCGTGCTCGCCGCAGGTTATTACGTAGGAGTTAGCCCCCAGATCGCCACCTTTGCAAATTTTTAATTCAACTTCATTCATTTTCAAATCCGTCTAAAATTTTCGCTATTTTCGCTAGCGCGTCGCCGCTTATTTTGAGGTAGGCGTTTTCGCAAATTTCGTTTACGCTTGCTAAATTTAAATTTAATAAATTTTCGTAAGCGTTTTTAATATCGCCTAAATTATTTATCATTTTAAGCTCCGCAAAACTTCTTACTACGTAGGCTAGGTAGCTCCACTCCACGCCGCAAACGGGCGTACCTAGCGTCATCGCCTCGTATGCGCTCATGCCGCCTAACGTGACTAAGGCGTCGTGATTTAAGATTAAATCTATCAAATTCGCGGGGCTGTCGATAAAGTTTAAATTCGGTTTTTTAACGCTTTTTATCCTCGCCTTTCGCTCATCGCTCATCGCAGGCCCCAAAACTAGCGTATAAAGGCGACCGTCGTTTGCTATCACGTTTACAAAATATTCGCTAAACATCGCGGGATCGGCGCCTCCGAAAGATAGCAAGATATTTTTTAGCCGCGTCTTGGGCGTAAATTTAGCGCGCCTTTTTACTACGTCGCCACCTACGATGTAGTAGCCAAACGAACGAAAAACCTCGAAATTTCCGCTTGCGGCGGGGTAGTCAAACTCGTCCATTATAAATAGCGCGTCCGGCTCAAAGCCGTATTCTAAGGTATTAAAACTTACGATTTTGCGCGCGCCAGCGTTTCGCACAACATCGCTTAAATTTTTATCCGCATCGAGCAAATCGTTAATATAAATTTGCGGTTTTAGTCGGTAAATCAGCTCCTTTGAATGCTCCAAATTTTCGCTTCTAATCGCGTTTTGGCTAAATCTGGAAAATAACTTCTCGTCGCACTCGAAAATCGCTTTTACGTCGCGGTTTGGAGCTAGAAATTTTACTAGCTCGTAGCACCTTGCGAGGTTGCCGATACCGATTTTTTCGTTGCCGCGGGCGTGGAGCAGGATCAAACTCTACAACCTTGCGGCGTATCAAAGCTCTTTAAAACCTCAAAAAGCGCGTCCGCGACGAAATTTGCGTCCTCTAGGCTCATGCACTGATGGCATGGGATACTAAGCTCGGCCGCGTAAAAGTCCTCGGCGCTAGGAACCCAGATATCGCCGTAGCGCTCGCGGTAAAAACTAAATTTATAAGTGGGCTTGTAGTGCACCTGCACGCCGATACCGCGCTCGTGAAGGGCGGCAAATATGTCCTCTTTGGCGCACCAAAACTGGCGAAATAGTAAAATAGGGTAGAGGTGGCGCGAACTAACGACGCCGTCGGGTAAATTTACGGTGCTAAAATACGGGTTTTTCTCAAATTTTTCGTCGTAAAATTTGGCGATTTTCTCGCGCGCCGCGATAGTTTCGTCTAGTCTTTTTAGCTGATTTAGCCCTAGCGCGCAGGCGACGTCGGGCAAGCGGTAGTTGTAGCCAAGCACCGTCTGATCGCTGTCCCAGAGGCGTTTTTTGGCTATGCCGTGCGAGCGGTAGAGGCGTGCTAGGCGCGCGATCTCTTCGTCATTTGTCGCTAGCGCGCCGCCCTCAAAGGTAGTTAGCGGCTTAACGGGGTGAAAGCTAAAAATGCTAACGTCCGCCTTTGCGCCGACTTTTACGCCTCCTTGCGAGCTGCCCAGCGCGTGCGAAGCGTCGTCAAGCACCTTTATGCCGCGCTCTTTGGCTAGTTTTAGGATGGCGCCCAAATTTACGGGATTGCCGCCGAAATCAACCGCGGTTATGACTTTGGTTTTAGGCGTGATGAGGCTTGCTAGCGCGTTTTCGTCGATATTTCCGTCAAATTTGACGGGCGCAAATTTAACCTCCGCTCCAGCCATTAGCGCCGCATTCGCCGTCGCAGCAAACGTAACGGGAGTCGTTATCACCTCGTCGCCCTCTCGCATGCCTAGCGCAAGATATGCGACGTGAAGTGCGCTCGTCGCCGAGTTCATTGCTACGACGTGCTTTATGCCGACGTACTTGGCGATCGCTTCTTCAAATTCGCCGACCTTGTCGCCGCCCGTTAGGATATCGTCTTTTAGGGCGCTCACGACGGCGGCGATGTCGGAGTCGGCGATTTGTTGTCTGCTGTAAGGTATCATTTTTGTCCTTTTTCGGCTTGTCTTTTTGGAGGCTCGTCTTTTTCCGCTATACGTCGTTAAATTTAAAATTTTTTCGGTCACGTATTTTATATACGCTCCCTCGCAAATTTTAAATTTGCCTCGTCTAGCGAAAAAATACTTCGCCTCGTTTTTTATAAATTTTATACGCTTAACTCAAATTTCAGTCAAATTTATTTACTAGCCTCGATCATCTCTAAAAGCCCGTGTTTATCTAGCCAAATTTTATTTTTATCCGAGCTGTACTCGAAATTTTCCTCCACGAGATGCCCTTTTTCGCCTAGTGCGTTTGTGCTAAAATCATCGTACTTGCTCGTAAATTTGATCGACGGGCTGATCACGTAGTGGTCGTCAAACTCGTAGGTTAGGTGCGCGTCGTCCTTGCCGATCATGACCTCGTGCATCTTTTCGCCCGGGCGGATGCCGATTATTTTTACGCCAAGACGTGGCGCCATGGAGCGAGCAAGCTCTATCATCGTCATCGACGGGATTTTTGGGATGAAAATTTCGCCGCCTTTCATGCGCTCGAAGTTTTTAAGCACGAAATTTACGCCCTGTTCTAGCGTGATCCAAAACCGCGTCATATCCGCGTGCGTGATCGGTAGCTCTTTTACGCCTTCTGCGATCAGTCTCTTAAACAGCGGCACGACCGAGCCGCGCGAGCCTATAACGTTGCCGTAGCGAACGACGCTAAATTTCGTTCCTTTACCGCCCGAGATATTATTTGCCGCGACGAAAAGTTTATCACTGGCAAGCTTGGTCGCACCGTATAAATTTACCGGGTTGCACGCCTTGTCGGTCGAGAGCGCGATGACCTTGCTCACGCCGCACTCAAGCGCCGCATCGATGACGTTTTGCGCGCCGTTGACGTTGGTTTTGATACACTCCATCGGGTTGTATTCGGCGATTGGCACGTGCTTCATGGCTGCTGCGTGGATGACGTAGTCGATGCCGTTCATCGCGGTCATCAGGCGCTTTTCGTCGCGCACGTCACCGATGAAAAATCGCATGGCGGGGTCTTTAAAAACCTGCGCCATCTCGTACTGTTTGAGCTCGTCGCGAGAGTAGATGACTAGCCTTTTGGGTTTAAATTTGGAGAGTAAAATTTCGGTGTATTTTTTTCCGAACGAGCCGGTGCCGCCGGTGATGAGGATGGATTTTCCGTTAAACATTTATTTTTGCCTTTCGCGGCTCGTTTTTTCGCCGTACGTTGTAAATTTAAATTCGCTCGGCCGCGTATTTTGCATACGCTCCTTCGCAAATTTTAAATTTGCCTCATCTAGCTAAAACGATTCGCCGTTTATTTAAATTTTATTCAGCCGGAGCAAAAACCGTGCCTTAAATTTGATTCAAAATTTAGCTCGTTAAATTTGTTTAGGTGCGGTATTTTTGCTTTTACTTCTTGCTTTGCGCTCGTAACGAGACTTTGCTACGAGGAGGCGAGGCGGATTAAATTTTAAGCGGATAAAGGTTGCCCGGCTTAAAATTTGTAATCCAGCGAAGCATAAGCAAAAAAGACAAGCCCCTAAACTACTTCAAAATCCTAGGCAGGGTTATGCCTTCTTGCGCCTGATATTTGCCCTTTTTATCCGCATACGTCACTTCGCACGGCTCGTCGCCCTCGATAAATAGCACCTGCGCGATGCCTTCGTTCGCGTAAATTTTAGCCGGTAGCGGCGTCGTATTTGAAATTTCTATCGTGATATGCCCTTTAAATCCAGGCTCAAAAGGCGTGACGTTTACGATGATGCCGCAGCGAGCGTAGGTGCTTTTGCCTAGGCAGATGGCTAGCACGTTATCTGGCATGTTAAAATACTCGATCGTGCGCGCTAGAGCGAATGAATTGGGCGGGACGATGCAAACGCCCCCCTTAAAATCTACCACGTTTTTCTCGTCGAAATTTTTTGGATCGACCACGGTGCCGCCGATATTCGTAAAGATTTTAAACTCGTCGCCGACCCTGATATCGTAGCCGTAGCTAGACACTCCGTAGCTAACCACGCCGCGCCCGACTTGCTCCTCGGCAAACGGCACTATCATCGCCTTTTCGTGCGACATTTTGCGTATCCAGGCATCAGATTTCAGCCCCATTTTTTACCTTTATTTTAAATTTACGCGATTATAACATAATTTAAATTTACCTAAAATTTGAGCACCGTTTTGCGCTAAATTTTATCGAATTTGAATATTTTGCTAGTAAATTTTCTTATTTTTTATAATTAATTTTT
>NZ_CAJPQR010000022.1 GCF_905372745.1 uncultured Campylobacter sp.
TTATTTTTATATTTTAAGTTACACTTTTTATTTTCGTTTAGACTAAATTTTTAATTTTAGGAGGAATTTATGAAGCAAGCCTTGCTTTTAAGCAGCTCTAGCTACAAGGATACGGGCTATCTTAGACACTGCAAAAACTGGGTGCATGATTTTATAAAAGAGTGCGGAGTCTACGGCGAGCAGGTGCTTTTCATCCCGTATGCCGGAGTAAGGCGCACGAACGACGAATACGAGCAAAAAGTCATCGACCGACTAAAATATAAAAATATCGCGTCTATCCATAAATTTAGCGATCCAAAGCGCGCCGTAGCCGAGGCTAAAGCCATCTGTATAGGCGGCGGAAATACCTTTGCGTTGCTTTACTATCTTTATAAATTTAATTTAATTGAAATAATTAAGCAAAGAGTGGAAACTGGAGTGCCGTATTTTGGTTGGAGCGCGGGCGCAAACGTCGCCGGAAGCACCATGATGACCACAAACGACATGCCTATCATTATGCCAAAAAGCTTTGACGCGTTAAATATCTTCCCGCATCAGATAAATCCGCATTTTATCAGCGGCAAGATCGCCGGACACAACGGCGAAAGCAGGGAGGAGAGGCTGGAGGAGTTTTTGATAATAAATCAAAAAAGCCTGATCTACGCGCTACCTGAAGGTACGGCTCTAAGGATAAAGGGCGAAAACGCAACCGTGATGGGCATGGATGAAAGCCCCGTCTTAAAAATGGCGTATCAAAAAGAAACCGAGTTCATAAAAGTCGGCGATAGTTTTAAATTTTAGCCGTTTTCGGTTCGCGGCTCAAATTTCAAATTTGAATCGGTCTTGAAAAAGCTTTCAAATTTGGATTGAGTATCGGTCGGCGACAAAAATAAAAAGATTAAATTTGACTCAAATTTAGCGCGCAAAACTTAGGCGGCGCAAATTTGAGTCAAATTTGAAACAAGTATAAAACACAAAACGAAAGGGGACAAAATGGCTACTGCTAAGCTAATCTGTGCGGTCATAGGCTTGATCGCCGTCGTGTTTTTATTGGTCAAAAAAAGAGAGACCAAAACCGTGCTCATCGGCGTGGGACTCGTGCTGTGCGTCGTCTGTCTAAATCCGCTCGGAGCGCTTGAGAGCTTTACGAAGTCGATGACTTCGGCCGGCCTTATCAAGGCCATTTGCGCCAGCATGGGCTTTGCCTACGTTATGAAGGTGACTAAGTGCGACCAGCATCTAGTTTTGCTACTTACAAAGCCGATGAAAAATATCGGATTTTTGCTGATTCCGGCTACTTTCGTGCTGACTTATTTTATCAACATCGCTATACCGTCGGCTGCGGGCTGTTCGGCTGCGGTCGGGGCTACGATGATACCGCTTTTGATGGCATCGGGCGTACGTCCTGCGATGGCGGGAGCGGCGGTGTTTGCGGGTACGTTTGGCGGCGTGTTAAGCCCCGGCTCTGCGCACAATATCTTCGTAACCGACATGGTAAAAAAGACCAATGAAGCCTACACCGTCCAAGACGTGATCGGCGTACAGTTTCCAAACGCCGTTGCTGCCGGTATCGTCGTTTTGATCGTGATTAGCTTGACGGCGATTATCTTTAAAGATTATCAAAAAGGGCAGGATTTCTCGCCTAAATCTACAAGCAACGCGGCTGAAGCGACGCAGACGAAGGTAAATTTACTCTTTGCTCTAGCGCCCCTCATCCCGCTAGTTATTCTAGTCGTCGGTGCGGTAATAAGTAGCTATGCTAGGGATTTTTTCTTGACGAATTTGAATAGTATCGTAGCGGTACTGGGCGATCCGCGGGGCGTTAGCGTCGAGAAATTTTTCGGAGATCATTACGGCCTTTTTGTAGCGATTAAGTATTTTAGCTGGATGAATATGGGTGTGGCCGAAGCTATGATCCTTGGCGCTATCATCGCGGTTTTCATCACGTGGACGAGCCCGGAAAAGATCACCAAAGAGTTTTTTAACGGTATGGGCAGCGCCTACGCCGAGGTTATGGGTATCATCATCGCAGCTGGCGTTTTCGTCGCGGGTCTAAAGGCGTGCGGCGCGATCGACGCGGTCACCGAGTGGCTAAAACACTCTCAGGAGTTCGTGCGCTACGGCGGTACTTTCGTGCCGTATCTCATGGGTACGGTTACGGGCTCGGGCGATGCGGCTACTATGGCGTTTAACCAAGCTATCACCGTTCATGCTGCGGATCTTGGCTTCGCGCAGGATAAACTAGGCATGGCCGCTGCGATCTCTGGCGCGCTAGGCCGCTCGTCGTCTCCTATCGCTGGTGCAGCGATCGTGTGCGCGGGTCTTGCGATGGTTAGCCCGGTCGAGATAGCTAAGCGAACGGCTCCGGCGATGGCGATAGCCGTGTGCGTCATAGCGTTTTTTATGCTCTAAATTTACAGAGCTAAATTTGATAAAGTCGGCGCTTTGCCAACTTTGCGTTTGCTGGGGCGACGCCTGTCGTCCTGGCTCATGATTTGGTTTTTGCGAGAGATTTTTATACGTACAGCTGCTTGCCGCTAAAATTTAAGGCTAAAACGGCAAATTTTACCATCAAATTTACCGAGTCGAATTTGCCGCGCAAAGGCGGTCAGTGTTATTTTTGAGTAAATTCTTTATAGCGGTCGCAGGCTAGCTCGGACTCCATATCGCACGCTTTTTTGAGGTATTTTTCGGCCGCGTTTGCGTCCTCTTTGACGCCTCGTCCTTTTGTGCGTATAGGTTGCCTAGATTGTAGTATCCGCCGCCGTTGCCCATGTCGCAGGCCTTGACGTAAAATTCGCTGGCTTTTGCGTAGTATTGCTTCAAGCCGCGTCCGTTTGCGTAGGCAAAGCGTAAATTTGAACAACCTGCTTCGTCGCCCATATCGCACGCTTTTGCGTAAAGCTCGGCGGCTTTTTTGCCGTCCTGTGCCGCGCCGCTTCCGTTGTCGTATAAAAGGCCCAAATTTGAGCAGCCGGCGCTGTTACCTAATTTGCAAGCCTTTGAGTAGAGCTCGGCCGCTTTTTGATAGTCTTGCGCGGCTCCTTCCCCGGCGTTATCGTACAAGACTCCAAGCTCGTAGCAGCTTGCGCCGTTTCCGCGGTCGCACTCCCTTTGCAGCGCGTCTAGATCGGCGCCGACAGCTAAAGCCGAAGCCGCGATCAGCGGTAAAAATATCTTTTTCATTAAATTTGCTCCTATTTAAATTTGCTTTCGCATTTTACGCAAAGCGAGCTTAAAATCGGACGAGAGGGTTAAATTTGACGTAAATTTGGGTTAGCGCCGTAAAGAGGCGGGTCTTGACGGCGTAAAAATAGCGATATGAGAGCTGCAACAAGCAAATTTGAGAGCGAATTCGCCCTCAAATTTGACCGAATTTATTTCTCTGCTATGATTTTTACGATCTCGCAGACGACGTCGCTAGCCGCGCGTAGTGATTTTACCGGCAGATACTCGTAGATGGAGTGAAAGTTGTGCGCGCCGGTAAAGAGATTCGGACACGGTATGCCTTTTTCCGAGATGACCGCGCCGTCGTAGCCGCCTCGCATCGGGATGACTTTTGGCTCTATGTTTAGCCGAGCGTAGGCCTGCTTGGCCGCGACGACTGGCAGGCTGTTTTCGCCGCCCTCGAGGTAGTTAAATACGTTTTTATAGCGGTCTTTTAGGCTGATTTGAATTCTGTGCGCGCCGTAAATTTTAGCAAACGAGTCGGCTAGATCTTGCAAAAATGCCATGCGCTGCGCGTATTTTGCCTCGTTAAATTCGCGAACGTCGAGCTTTAGCACGGTCTTTGCGCTGTTGCCCGATAGCTCCTTAACCCAGTAGTAGCCCTCGACGCCGTCCGTGTACTCGGGTGCTTCGCCGCCGGGTAGCATCGAGATAAATTTGTGCGCGAGTAACAAGGAATTTACGAGCTTGCCCTTGGCATTCATCGGGTGCGCGGACTGCCCGACGAAGGTCACGACCGCGTCGCCGGCGTTCCAGTTTTGATAAATCAGCTCGCCTATGCCGCAGCAATCAAGACAGTAGGCAAAATCAGCCTTGATCTCCGAGACGTCAAGCGCCTTGGCACCGCGCAGGCCTTGCTCCTCGTCGGGCAAAAAGCCAAACGTCACGTCGCCGTGCTCTATTTGCGGGTTTTGTATGAAAAACTGCGCGGCGTTTACGATGGCGGCGATCGCTGCCTTGTCATCCGCGCCTAGCAGGCTGGTGCCGTCGGTTACGATGAGATCGTCTCCGACGTAGTTTGCAAGCTCCGGAAATTCGCTAAGTTTGAGCGTTATGCCCAGTTCTTTATTTAGCGTGACGTCGCCGCCCTTGTAGCGCACGATTTGCGCCTTCGTGTCGTTTTTTTGCTCCGCGCTCGTATCAAGGTGCGCGAAAAACGCCACAGAGGGCAGCTTTTTAGCGGAATTTGATGGCAAAACGGCCGTAGTTATGGCGTTTTCTCGTCTTTTTATATTTTGCAGGCCAAGCTCTTTTAGCTCGCTTTCTATCAGCTTTGCCAGATCGTGCTCGGTAGGGTTTGAAGGCATGATACCCGCCGCGCCCGCTTCGCGGTTTGTGGTTGTGTTGATCTTCGTGTAGCGCAAAAATCTCTCGACTATGTCCATGTTTGCTCCTAAATTTGGGATAAAATTTATGAAATTATACTATCTTTTAATTAAGCTTAAAATAAAAATTTAATTTCTTCGGACGGATTTAAAATTTAAACGGTATAATTCGCAAACCAAATTTAAAGGAGCAAAAATGCGAAATTTACGCTACGTAAGCGACTTTTCGGACTTTCATCAGGTTTTTTCGGCGACTCTGGGCAAGATGGCGACCGTGCAAAATAGATTTGCGGATATCGTCGGCAATCTCGACTGGAACGCGGATTTTGACAGCTGCGAGATAGCTTTCGGCGATCAAATTTACAAGATACAGCTTATCGGCAGCGAGTCGGATGTGAGCGACACGTGGCTGTGGGGATTTGCCAATCAAAGCGGCCTTAGCCCCGAGGCGACGGCGTTTTCGCACGAGATTTTGCGGGCGGGACGGGAGTGGGGCTTGCAGGCTTTTAGCGAACCGAGTTTTGAGCTTGATGAGATGTTTAACGGGCATAATCTATCCATCGCCGCGTGCGGAGCGGCGGGCGAAAATTTATGCTACTACGGTTGCGAGCACGATAAGGGTTGCGCGTTTGTAGCGATCATGGATGCGCCGGCCTCTCTTTTTAAGCCTCTTGGCGCGCACGAGTTTGTTAAAATCGCAAGCGACTGCATACAAGATTTTGACGTCGATCATAAAATTTTTATAAAAAGCTTTTTGGAATTTAACGGAGTCAAATTTGACGAAAATACCCAAAAGGGCGGATTTTTAAAAAGAGGAAAAGACGAAATCGTAGCTAAATTTGACAAAGAGCTTTTGATCGAATTCGACGATAAGGGTAGGATTTTGGAATTTAAATACGAGTTTTAGTTTGAGCGAGGCGATGAGCTAAAAGCCCACCGCCTTAAATTTACGAATGGAAGTGAAACTCGTCCGGATGATCGAGGGCGTAGCGAAATTTCTCCATATCTACTTTTTTATCCCAGATCGAGATAATCAGGCAGCCTACGGCGTTACCGCAGAGGTTTCCGACCGCGCGCATCTCGGACATAAATTTATCTACTCCAAGCAGTACCGCAACCGTGACGACTGGGATACCTGCGCTAGGAAGCGCGGCAAGCGTACCGGCAAGCACGATAAATCCTGAACCCGTGACGCCTACTGCACCCTTGCTAGTTACCATCAAGATGATGAGAATTTGTATCAGATGCTCGATGCTTAGCGGGATACCGAAAGCTTGAGCGAGGAAAATGACGCTAAGCGACAGGTAGATGTTCGTGCAATCAAGATTAAACGAATATCCCGTCGGTATGATGAGACCTACCGCGCCTTTGTGGATGCCCGCGGCTTCTAGTTTTTGCATGAGCGGGGCTAGCGCGGTTTCGGAGGAACTCGTCGCAAATACGATCAAGACTTCTTTCGCGATGAAGCGCATAAATTTAAAGATATTGACCTTCGCAAAATAGCAAATCGCGCCGAGAACCACGAAGATAAAAAAGCAGCTCGCAAGCGCCATAACAAAAAGCAGCTCAAGCATGCCTATTAGCGAACCGATGCCGAATTTACCGATCAAATACGCCATCGCAGAAAACGCCGCGACGGGGCTAAATAGCATCAAAATAGTAAGTAGTTTTAGCACCCAGTGCTGAATTATCTCAAGCGGTTTTAGGATTTTGCTTTTATGATCGTGTTTTAAAAAAGATATAATAACCGCCGTTACGATCGCCATAAATAGCACTTGCAGCGTATTTGACTTGATAAACGGATCAAGTAGATGCACGTAAGGGAAGATGCCGTCTACCGGCACCGCGCCGCGCAAAATATGAAGCGTATGGGCTATGAGTCCGCTGTTTGCGTCTATGCTCGAGGCTTGGCTCGTAAATTTCTCCACGCTAGAGGCGTCAAGTTTCGTATAGTCAAGGTGCATATCATGCCCCGGCTTTAGCGTCTCGCCAAAGATTATGCCTACGGCTAGCGCGATAGTGCTTACGACCTCAAAGTAAATAAATCCTTTAAGCCCGATAGAGCCTAAATCTTTCATACTCTCAAGCCCTATGATGCCCGAGACTATCGTTAAAAAGATGATAGGACCGATGAGCGCTTTTAGGGCTTTGATAAAGTAATCGATACCGGGCTTGCTCTGTATGCCTAAATCCGGGAAAAATACGCCCACGGCGATGCCTGCGACGATACCGAAAATCACCCAAAACGCGAGATTGGTAAGTAGTCTAACTATAAAAGGTTTTTGCGGCTTTGCCGCGATTGAAGCGTTTTGATTCAAGAAATATCCTTTACAATTTTAATAAATCGCATAAAACGAAATCGCGCGGATTATCAGAGCTCAAACTGCCGCCCGATTTTTATTAAATTTACAAACTCTCTAAAATTTCGATCGAGTTTATCTTATCGCCTTGCTTGATGCTATCTAGAGTCTTTAGGCTAGGCTCGTCCACGATCTGGCCAAACACCGTATGCACGCCGTCAAGGTGCGGCTGCGCGCTGTGGCAGACGAAAAACTGACTGCCGCCCGTATCGCGTCCGGCGTGCGCCATAGATAGCGCTCCGCGTTTGTGTTTGTGTTTTTGGCCTACGCACTCGCATTTGATGCGCCAGCCCGGCCCTCCGGTGCCCGTACCGTGCGGGCAACCGCCCTGGATCACGAAATTTGGGATCACGCGGTGGAAATTTAGCCCATCGTAAAAGCCGCTTTTGGCTAGGTGTGCGAAATTAGTTACCGCTTGCGGCGCTTCGTCGCCGTAGAGCTCGAGCTTCATATCGCCTTTTTCCGTGTGGATAACGGCAAATTTGAGCCTAGCAAGCTCGGCCGCGTCGATGTCGTAGATTTTTAGTTCGTCGTTTCTCATTTTGTTCCTTAAATTTATTCGATATTTGTATAAACAGCTTGCACGTCGTCGTCGTCTTCAAGCTTATCGAGTAGCTTTTCTAGTTCGTTCATTTGCTCTTCGTCTAGGCTTACCGGCGAATTTGCGATGTATTGCAGGCTGGCTTTTTTAGCTTCAAGCCCCAGCTTTTCAATACCTTCGCTAAGAGTGCCGAAGCTTGCGTAATCGCCATAGATATAAAGCACGCCGTCTTCCTCCTCGATCTCGGTTAGACCGAAGTCGATAAGCTCTAGCTCGATCTCGTCAAGCTCTTTTGCGGGCATATCAAGTTCAAAAACGCTCTTCCTCGTAAACATGAAATTTAGGCTTCCGCTAGGCAAAATTTCGCCGCCGTTTTTGCTAAATATCGCCTTGACGTTTGCGACCGTTCGAGTTGGGTTGTCGGTAGCGCACTCGACGATGATTTGCACGCCGTGAGCGCCCTTGCCGTCGTAAAAGATAGTCTTGATATCCGCGCTATCCTTGCCGCTGGCGCGTTTTATCGCCGCGTCGATGTTGTCTTTTGGCATATTTTGCGCTTTGGCCGCTGCTATCGCGGCGCGAAGTTTCGGGTTCATATCAGGCTCGGTGCCGCCCTCTTTAGCCGCTACGGTTATGGCTTTTGCGAGTTTTGGAAAAACCTTACTCATCTTGTCCCAGCGCGCTTCCTTCGCGGCGCGCCTATATTCAAACGCTCGTCCCATTTCGTTCCTTTAAAAATTTTTGCCCAATTATATCTAAAAAAATTTTGCATTTTTTTAAAAACGCGAGGTTTTGAGCGTATTAGCAAAAAATTTAGATTTAAGTCCTATAATCCGAATATGATTTTAAATGCCCAAAAAGACGACGCCGCGCGCTGCATAGAGCTGTTAAATTTAGCCATGGAGGACATCGCTTTTACGCTTAGCGGCGTGAGCGACCCCGTTAAGAGCGATGAAATTTTGCATAAATTTTTTAGAAGCGAGATAAACCGCCTAAGCTACAACAACGTTTTTGTTTGCAAATTTGACGGCGAGATCGCGGGTGTGATTTGCGCTTACGACGGAGGCGAGATTGAGGTATTGGATGAGCCTATTAGGGCGCATTTGCAAACGCTCGGTTTAAGCGAATTTCCGCAGACCGAGTGCTTCGCGGACGAGCTATACATAGATAGTCTTGCCGTGGACGAGAGATTTCGCGGACGAGGTATCGCAAAAGAGCTGATCAAATTTATCTTCGCCCTCGCGCCTAAACGAAATATCAAAAAAGTAGCTCTCATCGTCGATGAAAAAAAGCCTAAAACCATGGCTTTTTACGAGCGCTTGGGCTTTGAGACCGACTGCGAAATGATCATAAATTCTCACAAATACTACCATATGATAAAGGAGATAGGATGACTAAATTTAAGGTTGCTAATATCCACTGCGAAAACTGCGCAAACACCATAAAAAACGCTCTTGAGGACGAATACGGCGAGATAAAGGTCGATCTTGGCGTAGAACCAAGGGTCGTGAGCGTAAATTTAGACGGCAAGGACGAGGCGAAATTTAAAGAGGAGCTGGATGATTTGGGATTTAGCGTCATAGGGAAAATTTGATGCAAAATATCAAACTAAACATCGCGGGCATGACCTGCGTAAACTGCTCAAACGCCATCGAGCGCGTAACTAAAAAGATCTCGGGCGTGATAGATGCGAAGGTCAGCTTTGCAAACGGCTCGGGCGAATTTATCATAGAAAGCGCCGAAGTACAAGCCGCGATAGAGGAAAAAATAAAAAAACTAGGCTACGGCGTGGCAAAGGATTTGGCGGAATTTGAAGCCAAACGCGAGAAACATATCTTAAATTTACGCCGAAATTTCCTAGCCGCTGCAGCTTTTAGCGCGGTGATCATGGCGCTTGAGATGAGCGAGCAGCCAAGTGTGGCAAAATCAGCTATTATGCTCGCGCTTGCCTTTATTACGATAGCTACGTGCGGGCGGGATTTTTTCATCCATGCTTACGGCGCGCTAAAAAATAAAAATTTCGACATGAACGTACTCGTCGCGCTGGGAACAAGTACGGCGTTTGCGTACTCGCTGGGGGTTTTTATCGCGGGCGAGCACCTACCCGAAAACATGCGCCACCTCTACGTTTCTGGCGCAGCCATGATAACGGCTTTCGTGCTGCTGGGTAAATTTTTAGAAGAGCGCTCAAAAGCTCGCGCGGGCGATTATATAAAATCGCTCATGAATATGTCGCCAAAGACTGCTCTCGTACTACAAAAAGACGGTAGCGCGCTGGAAGTGGATGCCGTGAGCCTAAAAATAGGCGACGTCGCGGTCGTAAAGAGTGGCTACGCGGTGCCTTGCGACGGAGTCGTGATAAACGGCGGCGCAGAGATCGATACCTCGATGCTAACGGGCGAGAGCCTCCCTGTCTACAAGAAACAAGGCAACGAGGTCAATGCCGGAACGATAAATTTAAACGGCTACATCAACGTAAAGGTTACAAAGCTCGCTAATCAAACGCTTTTGTCGCAAATTTTAGAGCTTTTAAGCGATGCGTCGAGCAAAAAGATGACTATTAGCCGCTTTGCCGACCGCGTGGCAAATATCTTCGTGCCTATCGTGATAGCTATCGCCGTCGTTACGTTTTTTGCGTGGTTTGCGCTTACGGGAAATGCGCTGCAAGGCGTGCTAAGCGCGGTTTGCGTGCTAATTATCTCGTGTCCTTGCGCGCTGGGGTTAGCTACCCCGATAGCTATCGTCTCCTCGCTATCTCTAGGTGCTAAAAACGGAATCCTAATAAAAAATCCCGAAGTTTTAGAGGTTCTTGGCGGCGTGAAATACGCGGTATTTGACAAAACCGGAACGCTAACAAAGGGCGAAATTTCGGTAAATTTTACCGATATAAACGATGAAAATTTAGCCAAAATCGCCGCTCTAGAGGCTAAAAGCTCGCATCCGATATCTGCTGCGATCGTTAGATACGCAAACGAGCTCGGGCTTAAAATTTTAGGCGATGAAAAGGGCTTTGAAAATATCGCGGGGCGCGGCGTAAAGAGCGAGGACGGCAGCGTAATAGCGGGCAACGAGGCCTTTTTAAGCGAGCTTGGCGTGGAGATAAGTGCGCAGGCTAAAGAGCAAATCGCCAAAGCGCAAAACGAAGGAAACGGCGTAATACTCGCGGCCGTGGATAAAATTTACGTAGGATTTATCGCGCTTAGCGACAGGGTAAAGGACGACGCCGTGCAGGCTATCCAAAGCCTAAAAGATGCCGGCATAACGCCCGTGATGCTAACGGGAGATAACGCCTTCACCGCTAAAAACGTGGCTGGCAAGCTAGGCATAGAAAAGGTCTTTGCCGGCATGCTGCCTAATGAAAAATTTGAAACCATAAAACGCCTGCAAGAAGAGGGTGCGGTGCTATTTGTCGGCGACGGTATCAACGACGCCGCCCCGCTAAAACAAGCAAATGTGGGCATCGCGATGAGTAGCGGCGCGGATATCGCAAAAGAAGCCGGCGACGTAGTGCTAGTAAAAAATGACTTAAAAAGCGCGGTCGCTACGATAAATTTAGCCAACGAGACGATGAAAACGGTAAAGCAAAATTTGTTTTGGGCGTTTGTTTATAACGCCGTTTGTATCCCGGTTGCGGCTGGAGTTCTAGCGCCGTTAGGACTCATGCTAACGCCTGTTTACGGGGCTGCGGCAATGTGCTTTAGCTCGGTTACTGTCGTATTAAATTCGATCAGATTACGATTTAAGCAAATCTAAAATTTAGCCTAAATTTTGTAAAATCCCGCAAAAACACAAAGGAAAATGATGAATTTGGGTAAATTTTACGCCGTGATCGCAAGGATATTTGCGCTAAATTTCGCTCTGTCGCCGAGCGCAAAGCTTTTTAACGAGCTAAATAAAAATCCAAAATGGATAATAACAAACGATAGCGAAGCAAACGCCAAAGGACGCGCGCTATACGAGGAGTCGATAAAGGTCGAGAGCATCGAAGATATCGCGAAAGACTTTGCAAATTTGCAAAAATATTTTAACGCGGAGTTTTTTTTCGAGGGCGATAAGGCGAGGCTTGATGGCTTTTATAAAAAGTGCAAATTTAGCCCGAATTTAAACGTCAGCGCGCTTGATAGCGTAACAAACGAGCTTTCGTTTTTTTCGTGGATCGTCGAGCTAAAACAAGACGAGCTAACGAAGGAAATTTTAGGCGTTTTGCTAAGCTCGTATCTGCTACCCTACGCCAAAAAGCTAGCTCCAGTCCTGCAAAACGAAGCAAAAAGTAAATTTTACCGCGCGATGGGGTATCTTTTTGAGGATTTTGCGAGCGGCATCGAAAATACGCTAAAAGTCAGGGTCGTGCCTAGATGAGTTGGTGGAACGACTTTTATATAAATTTTAATCCCGTCGCGTTCGAGCTGTTTGGCATCAAGGTGCACTGGTACGGGATAATGTACGTCCTGGCGCTGCTCGTGGCGCTCGGGGTGGCTAAATTTATCGTCAAGCGCGATAATATGCAAATTTCAAATTCGATGCTTGATAATTATTTCTTTTGGGTGGAAATCGGCGTGATACTGGGCGCGAGGCTGGGCTACATCGTCATTTATGATCCAAATACCGCTTATTATCTCACTCATCCTTGGCAGATTTTTAACCCCTTTCACAACGGTGAATTTGTCGGCATTCGCGGTATGAGCTATCACGGCGCGGTGGTCGGGTTTTTGATAGCGACATGGGCTTTTTGCCGTAAATTTAAGCAAAATTTGTGGCAGCTTTTAGACCTCGTCGCGCTTAGCATCCCGCTTGGATATTTTTTCGGTCGCATCGGAAATTTTTTAAATCAAGAGCTTTTCGGTCGTATCACGGACGTCTCATGGGCGATCAACGTCGCAGGACAGATGCGCCATCCATCGCAAATTTACGAAGCCGTTTTGGAGGGGCTTGCAGTTTTTGCTATCCTTTTTGTTTATAGAAAATTTAAAAAATTTGACGGCGAACTTATCGCTCTTTATGCCATACTTTATACCTTTGCTAGGTTTGTATGCGAGTTCTTTAGAGAGCCTGATTTTGGGATCGGCTTTGTATTTTTAAATTTTTCTATGGGGCAAATACTGTCTTTATTAATGTTTGCATGCGGCATTTTCCTTTACATAATCTTAAATAAAAAATATACAAAGTTTTAAAAGGTTTTTAAAGTAATTTACGATACTATTACGCCGTTTTTATAGTGTCATAATTTAATTTTCTTTTAAGTTATGATAACTTATCTCAATTTTATAGGAGGGCTCATGAGTGGGCTAATCGAGGGCTTCTTGGGTAGGCAAGCGGATACGAAAAAAAGTCGTACTCCTGCCGTTTGGGACAGATGGCAAAGTATAACGGGACTGATTTTGGCCTGTTTTATTTTGTGCCACATGGTATTTACCTCTACCATTTTATTCGGCAAAGGCGCATTTAACGCCGTTGTAGGTTTTGCGGAGGCTAAATTTTTATTCGGCGAGGCTACGTGGTGGATCACTAACGTTATCGCTGCGGTAATATTCGTCGTTTTTATCGCTCACGCATTTTTAGCGATGAGAAAATTCCCTGCAAACTATAGACAATACATCATGTTTAGAGGTCACAAAGACCGCATGAAGCACCTTGACACTACGCTTTGGTGGTTTCAGTTTTTGACCGGTTTTGCTCTATTTTTCGCAGCCAGTGCGCACTTAGTCGATATAATATTTGGCGGACACATCACTGCCGATAAATCAGCGGCTGCATTTCATCAACTAGAAATTTTTTACTTCGCTTTACTTGTATTTATGGTCGTTCACGCTAGCGTGGGAATGTACCGCCTATACGTAAAATGGATAAGCATCGACGGAGTAAACAAACAAGAGATGTTCGCAAAAAGAAATAAAGCCAAAACAGCGATATTTGCGGTTTTTGGAGTGCTCGCGGTCATCGCGCTGATCGCCGATTTCGTGTGGATCAGTCTTTAGGAAAAGGAGCTTTAAAAAATGAACGTAAAATATTATGATGCATTGGTTATCGGAGGCGGTCTAGCGGGGCTTCGCGCTGCCGTTGCCGCTGGAGAAAAGGGGCTAAGTACGGTAGTTTTAAGCCTAATCCCGGTTAAGCGCTCGCACTCTGCGGCTGCGCAAGGCGGCATGCAAGCCTCTTTGGGAAATTCAAAAATGAGCGAAGGTGATAACGAGGACGTACACTTTGCCGACACGGTAAAAGGTAGCGACTGGGGCTGCGATCAGCAAGTTGCACGTATGTTTTGTCAAACCGCGCCTAAGGCGATTCGCGAGCTAGCCGCTTGGGGCGTGCCTTGGACTCGTATAACAAAAGGCGAGAGAAGCGCTATTATTAACGCTCAAAAAACGACTATCGTAGAAAAAGAAGAGGTCCACGGACTCATCCACTCTCGCGACTTTGGCGGAACTAAAAAATGGAGAACATGCTTTACGGCCGACGCCACCGGACACACTATGCTTTTTGCCGTAGCAAACGAAGCTCTAAAGCACAACGTCGAAATCCACGACAGAAAAGAAGCTATCGCGCTAATCCACGCAAACAACCGCTGTTACGGCGCGATCGTTCGCGATCTAGTTAACGGCGAGATCACGGCATACGTCGCAAAAGGTACGCTAATCGCTACGGGCGGCTACGGAAGGGTTTATAAGCACACCACAAACGCCGTAGTTTGCGAGGGTATCGGCGCAGCCATCGCTCTTGAGACCGGTGTAGCTCAGCTAGGAAATATGGAGGCGGTGCAGTTTCACCCGACTCCGATCGTTCCAAGCGGCATCTTGCTAACGGAAGGCTGCCGCGGCGACGGCGGAATTTTGCGCGACGTGGACGGATATCGCTTTATGCCTGACTACGAGCCTGAGAAAAAAGAACTAGCTAGCCGCGACGTCGTAAGCCGCCGCATCATGGAGCATATCCGCGCAGGCAAGGGTGTACCTAGCCCTTATGGCTATCACGTTTGGCTAGATATCTCGATCCTAGGACGCGAGCATATCGAGAAAAACTTACGCGACGTTCAAGAAATTTGCGAGATCTTTAACGGTATCGATCCTGCCGACACCGAAGTATATACCGACGAAAACGGTCGCCAACGCGGCAAGGGCTGGGCGCCGATCCTACCTATGCAGCACTACTCTATGGGCGGCATAAAAACTAAGCCTACAGGCGAGAGCCCGACGCTAGCGGGTCTATTTAGCGCCGGCGAGGCTGCTTGCTGGGATATGCACGGATTTAACCGTCTAGGCGGCAACTCCGTTTCAGAAACTGTCGTCGCAGGCATGATCGTGGGCGATTATTTTGCCGATTACTGCGGTAAACACGAGATCGAGATAAACACTAACGACATCGAAAAATTCGTTAAAAAAGAGGAAGACTATCTAAAGAGCCTTGTCGAAAAAGAGGGCAAATTTAACGTATTTGAGATCAAAAACAAAATGAAAGACATCATGTGGGAGCACGTGGCGATCTTTAGAACAGGCGAAGGTCTAGCCGTAGCAGTAAAAGAGCTAGAGGAGCTTTATAAGCAATCTTTAGACGTCAAAGTCGCAAACAAGGCGCTATTTGGCAACCCTGAGCTTGAGGAGGCCTACCGCGTACCGAAAATGCTAAAACTAGCACTTTGTATAGCAAAGGGCGCGCTTGATCGCACCGAGAGCCGCGGAGCGCACTGCCGCGAGGACTATCCGAAACGCGACGACCTAAACTGGCTAAACAGAACTCTAACTAGCTGGAAAGAGGGCGATACGCTACCAACTATCGTGTATGAGCCGCTTGATATTATGAAAATGGAAATTCCGCCGGCATTCCGCGGATACGGAGCTAAGGGTAACATCATCGAGCACCCCGACAGTGCCGTACGCCAAGCGCAGGTCGATGAGATCCGCGCCAAAATGGAAGCCGAAGGCAAAGGCAGATACGAGATCCAAGAAGCGCTAATGCACTATGATCTTCAGCCTAAATATAAAGCACCAAACGAAAGAGCAGGAATAGGATATGAGTAGAAAAATAACCATAAAAGCATTTAAATATAATCCGTTAAGCAAAATTTCAAAGCCGCATTTCGCGACCTACGAGCTAGAGGAAACAGACGGTATGACGCTTTTTATAGCGTTAAACCAAATTCGTGAGAAATTTGACCCTGATCTTAGCTTTGACTTCGTTTGCCGCGCGGGTATCTGCGGTAGCTGCGGTATGCTAGTTAACGGTACGCCAAAGCTTGCTTGCCGTACGCTAACCAAAGACTATCCAAACGGCGTGATCGAGCTTATGCCTTTGCCGGTATTTAAGCTACTAAAAGACCTAAGCGTAGACACGGGCAACTGGATGAACGCGATGAGTAAGCGCGTGGAGAGCTGGATACACACCGACCACGAGACCGATATCTCTAAGCTTGAGGAAAAAGTCGAGCCTGAAGTAGCGCAGGAAGTATTTGAGCTTGACCGCTGCATCGAGTGCGGTATCTGCGTAGCTGCGTGCGGTACGGCTATCATGAGGCCTGATTTCATCGGTGCGGTCGGACTTAACCGCGTAGCTAGATTTAAAATCGACGCGCTTGATAAACGAACCGACGAGGACTTTTACGAGCTTATCGGCGATGATGACGGCGTATTTGGCTGTATGACTTTGCTAGGCTGTGAGGATAACTGCCCTAAACACCTCCCGCTACAAAGTAGGATCGCGTATATGCGCAGAAAGATGGCTGCGGTAAAGTAGCCAAGGGGTCGTAAGACCCCCTAAATTTCTCTTTTTTAGCTTTTAGATTTAATATTCACGTTTTATCCGCTTTTAAATTTACGACTTTGCGACTACCGCCGAGGCTTATGCCGTATTGCCATATTTTTTTATTAAACGGCGTTAAATTTTAAATAAACCCTATTTGTTTAAATTTCGGCAAAATTAATTTTAAAAACGTCTTTTGGGTTATTTTCATCAGTTTAGCGATATCGCTCGTACGGCAAAACGGCGTTTTGATAAAATTTAAGCCGCCGTAGCGAACCCGCAAAATATCATGCGGGCCGCACCTTGGTATCAAATTTATAAAATCGCCGGACAAATTTGCCTATTCGTAGGCTGCTTTGTTTGGATTAAGGTATTTGAGGTAGGCTTGCTAAGATTAAGCGTGGGCTTAAATTTGCGCTTCGGCGTAGCTATTCGTTATCGTTTTTAATAGCGCCAAATCCGTAGCCGGCGCGCTTGCTTGCCAAAAAATGCGCTTACACAAGCGCTAACGTCCAAAAACCAAAACCGTGCCGCTATTAGAAGCCTTCGCTCACGTTTAAAAAAGATTTTGCCTAAACAAAGCCGCATGCTTGCGCTATGCAAACCTGATTACGGATAAAAGCGAATCTGCAGCGCGACTAGTCGCTGCATTATCGCTAGCTATGAGCGACAATGCCTTGCCATTTGCCGTGTATCAGCACTGCTGAGAGTAAATCGGAACGAAACGCGGCAGATTAACTGCGGCTATCCATGCTCGCTCGCAAGGTGCCGTTTACTAGATTTGCAAATGCGACCCCTATTTGGCGCGCAGAAATCAAAACGCTGCTAGAAAATGAAACCAAAAACGAGCGGTTAGTAAATGTTGCGTCTTGGCGCGGTTTTAGTAAGCTGGCGTATAAATTTTACTCGTTTGCCGGCTTGGCGATAGGCGGCTAAATTACGGCACCTAGCCTTTGCAAAAACCACCCGAGCAGGCGCAAGCAGCTAAAATTTAAGCATTTTTACCGTAAAATCTATACCTGATTTTGACTTAAAGGAAATAAAATGATTTTTAAATTTATCTGCGCGCTGGCGCTCATTTATAGCGTGAGTCTTGCCGCGCCTTATAGACCTTACGACCATGCGGCGATGCTAAAAAAGGACGCTAGCGGCAAACAAAGCATCGACATCGGCGGCATTTTTAGCGTGGTGGACGAGCTGTGGGCGCATGCGCGTCAGTATCCGCTAGCTTTTGATTCGCAAAGCGACCAGGAGCGCGCATCTAGCGATTTGCAGACGCTAGATAAGGCCTTTGCGTTTTTAAAAGAGCAGGGCCTAGCGACAAATTTAGACGATGATGCACTGGCGTATTTTGAGCTTTCGCAGGCTAGGATTTTTACGATGGAGCATAACTTTGACGTCGCTGGCGCGGCGCAAAAGGCGGATGCGGCGTATAAAAATTTATTGGCGCATCGTCCAAACGACGGCGAGATACATGCCGAATTCGGCGATTTTTTAGCAAATAGCGGGCGGCTAAGCGAGGCTAAAAACGAGTTTGAAACTGCTTTAAAACTAGGACAAAAGCGCTCAAACATGGGACTTGCTATGATTTGTCTGATGCAAAAAGACGAGATTTGCGCCAAGTCTTATCTACAAAAATACTTAGATTTTTATCCAAACGACAAATTTGCGCGAGAAATTTTAGGCGCGATAGAGGACGGAAGCCTAAAAATCGAGGAGAAGCGCTAGGGTTTGTTTGCGTTGCGGCTAGCGATAAATGCGGCGATTGCGAGTTCTAGCCAAGGCTTAATTTTCGGCTAAATTTTAGCAGCTAGAGAGAAAATTACGCATTTTTTGCTGCCGTTTCTCGCGCGGAGCGGTTTTGCGCGAGGCATGCATAATCGCCGCCGGTAGCGTGAGCCTAGTAAGAATTTAACAAAGCGCGCGCCGCTTTAGTTAGCGCAAGTTTAACGCCGAAAAACGGAGCCGAATTTGCTCGCCAACCACCGCGTCTTTAAGGGCAAATTTAAAAAACTCGGAGTAAAATTTAGCTAATTTGCCGTAGTTACGTAAAGCAAATTTAAATGAAAAACATGCCGCGACCGACCAATAAAATAGACCTGCTAAACGCTTCGGAGGCAAATTTTAAAAAGCTTTTATCGCTAGTTGAGAGCATGAATGAGGCGCAGCAAGAGGCCAAATTTGACTTCGAGGATAGAGATAAATGCGTCCGAGACGTACTTGCGCACCTTTACGAGTGGCACTTGCTTTTGATAAATTTTATCCAAAAAAACTTAAGCGGTGAGCGGGCTTCGTTTTTGCCGCAACCGTACAACTGGAAAACCTACCCGCAGATGAACGTGCAAATTTGGCGCAAGCACCAAGATACGCCGCTTTGCGAGGCTAAAGCTCTGCTAGCGCAAACTCACGAAAAAGTAACGGCGCTTACGGCAAATTTTAGCGACGAGGAGCTTTTTGCACGCAGATATTTTAACTTCACGGGCAACCTAAACCTCGCCGCCTACGTCATCGGCAGTACCTCATCACACTACGACTGGGCGATAAAAAAGATAAGAAAACATAAGAAAAGTTTGGAAAATTAGTTTGCGACTTTAGTTAAATTTAGACCTAATTTCGCGCGTTTGCAAACGGATTAGATTTATGCGGGCGTGGGCGGATTTTGATTGCTGCATTTGCGGCGCAAATTTGATTTTGTATCAATTTTAAGCGATAAATTTAGCGTAGCTAAATGGGGCGAATTCTTATATTAAATTTACCGTGTGTTTTGCGTAAATTTAATCCATAAGCGTCGCAAGCGGATTAAACCGGGCGCATAAATTTAAACCGCAGGCGAGCTTTAAAGCAAATTTAGCCATAGTCGCAAGAGCACAGTAGATTTGCTCGAAACTCGCAGCCTAAGCGCCGAAAAACAAAACGTAAATTCGCCGCTCTCGTTAAATTTGCCTGGATCTTTTAAGGCTAAATCCGCGCCGAAAAACGCAAAAATTAAACCCGTAAATACAGCGCGAGGGTTAAATTTGACTCGATTTGCGCTCGCATTTGTTTAAATTTAATGCGACAAAACGCACGAACAAGAAGCGGTTTGCGGTGCGTAGCTTGCGAAACGCCTTAAAACCGTATCAAAAAATGGCTCGGTAGATTTTCGGTTTTTCGTAAATTTAAATGCCGAATAAATCCGCGCTCTAAACAAAACTCGCGGCAACTAAAAACCGCTCGAGATAAATTTATAAAATTAAACGAGCAAATTTAAAATACATTCAAAAATGCTCCCAAAAATACTAAACGGAAGCAAAAACTTCGCGTCGCGTCCTATTTGAGTTTATTTTCGGCGGACAAACAGCGGGCGCAGGCATTTTAGCGCCACGAAAAGGCGTTTTAAACTCCAAAATTAAATTCATGGCTTACGTCAAATTTATGCGGGTTTACGAGGCTAAATTTACGACCCAAACGCAAAAATCAGATAAAAGGGTAGCGGACGCGTCAAATTTACGTCCGCGTGGCTAAAAGCTAGTTTAGAAGGTTAAATTTATATCCGAGTTGTAGCCAAAGCTCGTTGTTATCGGTCTTTCTAACGGCTCCTCTGGTATCAAAGTTCTTTCTCTCAAGAGCCGTATAGGTGACGCTTGCGCTTAGCCCTTTGACCCACGGCATATCGTAGCTAGCCTGCGCCGCCCAGCCTTGGACGTTCATGTGCGTGTTAGCCGCGGTCGGACCGGCATTGCGATGCGGGGCGTCTTGTTTGCCTTTTACTAGATGTAGTTTTGCTTTTAGGCCCTCGGCGCCCGCGTCTTTAAAGTCGTACTCAAACAAAAGCTTATGCGTATTCATACCGGCATAGCCCGTAAATACGAAAGGCCCGCGGATAGGAAGCAGCGTGTATGAGCCGGGACCGTTACCTAGACCAAACGCCAAAGCGTCGTTGTCGCCGACGGTCGTATAGGCGTAAGAGGCGCTAAAGCCCACGAAATCATAAATCCCCGCCCTTAGGCCGATCATATTTCCGTCGTAGTTTAGGTCTTCCAGGCCTCTTGTAGTGCGAGACCCCTTGTACATCGCGTCAAAACCGATCTTAAAGTCGCCGACGGGTACTTTATAGTTAGCCTCGGCTAGGTAGAAGTTGATGTCGCCTTGCAGCGCGCCGCGCCTAAGGTCGGTCACTCTAGCGTATGCGCCGGTTAGTTTTAGATTCGGGATGCTTTGATTTATGACCGCGCCGGTAAAGATATTGTCAAACTCATACGCCACGGGTCCCATGCCGCCTACTATAACTCTATCTTTAAAGTGCGGAGCGCGTCCCTCTTTGCCGCCAGCTACGACGGCGCTTCTACCTTGAAATTTATAGTACCAGCCGCCGATCAATGCGGTGTTTGGTATGTCTTTATTTACGATCGTTAGACCCTCAAACGCCTCTTTAAATGCGCGCGTCGGATTGCCCGCTACTAGCGGAGTATTTACGTATTGACGGCCGAATTTTATATCGGTCTGCCCTATACCATAGCCCAGATACGCTTCAGACATTACCGCGCCTTGCGTTCTCCACTCTTTGTCGTATAGAGTGCCGCTTTTTCTCATACTGTTAAACGGTAAGAAGTTGCCCTGCCCCGTAACGCCGAGTCTAAAGCCGTAAAACGGATCGGTCACGTAGCCGAGCTCAAGCTGTATAGACGTCAGCTGCTCGTCGTGTATCGGCGCGCGTTCGTCTTTTTGATCCGCGTACGTGGCTTGGATCTTGCCCGCTAGTTTTCCTTTGGTAAACGCCTCTCCAAAGGTATCGGCTGCGTTTGCGGCGCCCAAAAAGCCAAGCGCCAAAACGGCGGCTAAACTTAGTTCTGCTAGTTTCATAAAAACTCCTTGATTAAATTTAGCAAATTTACGTTCCGCAAATTTAATGCGGAACATTAATTTTTTTATTTAAGGATTATAGCACAGAAAATAATAAAAATCGCGTTAGATTTGTGATATTTGCTAAAAATATTGCCGATTTTAGGCAAATTTAGACGACCGAGCGCTCTTTAAGCAATGTATAAAGCTTGATCGTCGAGATAAAAAACGTCACGATCGCAGGCCCCAAGATAAGCCCCCAAAAGCCAAACGTCGAGATGCCCGCTATCATCGAGAAAAACAGCAACAGCTCGTTGATCTTTGTCGGGATTTTTACGAGCTTGTCGTTAATAAATTTAATCACGATCGGCTTTAAAAAGGTATCTGCGACGATGGAGATCACGACGATAGTATAGACGGCGATGACGATAGCGGCTGCGGTGTTGCCGTTAGCAAACTCGTAAAGGCTAATAGGCCCCCAAGCAAGCAAGCCGCCTACTACCGGCACGAGCGACGTAAAGGCAAAGAGTATGCCCATTAAAAAGCCGTTGTAGCCGTAGGAAATCGTGATGATAGCAAAGAGGCAACCCTGCAAAATCGCGTTTATCACGATAGAATAAAGCACGACGCTCATGACGTTGGCCACTTCGCTGAGGATAAACTCGCTCTCGCTCTCCTTCATCGGAAGTGCGTTTTTTAGGTAGCCAACAAGCTCGCTGCCGTAAAGTAGGGCGAAAAAGAAAAATACGAGGATAAAAATCACGTCTACGAGAAAATTTACGCTTGATTTTCCGATGCCGGCTAAATTTGCGATGAGATTTGCCGAGATGGCCTTGACGTCGATATCGGCGATCATCTCTTTGATTTTAGGCTCTAGAAATTTGATCGGTTCTGGTAGCTGAAATTTGCCGCTTTGAAAATAATCTAGCGTGTTTGTTATGTAGCCGGTGTTAAAGCTTGCCGCGTGTTTAGCCAGCTCGATCACGGCGTACAAAAGCGGCGCGATAAATAGCGAAAACAGCGCTAGCGTCGTAAGAGCCGCCGAGAGCGTTCTTTTGCCTTTCGTTAGTTGCAAAAATTTGACGTTTACGTTTGAGGTGGCGACGGCTAGCAAGGCGGCGATAAAGATATTTAGCAAAAACGGCTTAAAAAGATAGCCCACCAGTCCTAACGCGCACAGCATCAAAAGCCCGAAAAATATGCGGTTGTTTTTCATTTTTATCCTTTGGGGGCTTATTATATCAGATTTTGCGGGGTTTTGCGGACGGGCGAGTGGCGGATGCGGCGGCTTTAGCGCGACTGGGTAAAACAGGCGTAAATTTAGATGCGCGCGGGACGAGCAGCGGCTATCTAAGCGCATACGGCAAATTTAACGCTATTTTTGGGCAGATACGGCAAGCTTAAGGGAAAAATTCGGAGGCAAATTTGAATGCAAGATTAATTGATTTTTAAGGGGAGGGGAATAGAATGCCTTTGCATTTTATTTAAAGGAGATTTATGAGCGGTTTTTATCCGTTTGACGTTAAGCCCGAAACGTTTTACGAAAAGGGCGACTTTGAGGTCGTTTACGGTTTTAGCGGTAGTATGGGCGGCTGGCGCGTAGGCATGAGGTGGGAAAGCTCTATAGAGGGCAAAAACGGCTATCCCGTTACCAGAGGCGGCGAGCCTTGCTATTTTTTGATTTCCGAGGAGCTTGCTGCAGGGCTTTTAGAAAATTTACCTAGCCTTGGTGAGCCCAAAGACGGGCAAAGAAAAGAAGCTATCAAAAAACTAAAAGGAGAATGAAAAAGTAAAGTTTGGTATTGGCCGCGGCGGTACTCATAGGTTGCGGCAGCGATGGAGCAAAGGAGACGGATAAGGCGCCGTTTGAGGTACAGGCCAGAAGAGGAGCGGTTATCATAATCTCGTTGGAAGAAGGACTTAAGATATATAACATGGTTGTAAACAGAGGAAACTGCGGTACGTCTTGGAAAGTATATTCTAAAGATGGCGAATATCTTTTTGAGTTTGTCGCAAAGAAAAATGAAAATAGCGTGGAGGTAAAAGACAGAAAGTACCACAAAACGATCGAAACTCTAGCTATGTCGGATTTTTATGATAAATACGGCAAGGATAATGCGCTTGAGCTTAACTTTGGAGATAAGGGGGGTTTTTGGCGCAGACTGCGATCCTCTAGAAACGCAGATTGAGACAAATAAAGGCACTTGGTCGTTTAGTTTTAGATAAAACTTTAAAATTTTGGCGCTTTGGGTTTTTGCTCTCGCGCCGAAATTTACCGCCGCCATCGCACGATTCCAAGCCGTAAATAAAATCAAATTTTTCGCGCGATTTTCGCTCAAATTTCACCAAACCTACGACTTTCGTTTTAAAATTGACAAAATTTCGTAGCGGCTAAATTCACGCCTCTCTTAATTATCGACAAAAATACGATCAAATTTTACCCGCGCGTAAACGAAGGCGTTTTTTTACGTTCATTAAATTTAAACCCAAGATAATTTCCCAAGCAAAAGGCGACTAAAATTTGGTGATTAAATTTTACGAGCGAGCCGAATTCGCCTCACTCCTCAAACAATCCTTTTTGCGCATCTGCGTCAAATTTGAGCTTAAACGCCTCATAGGCTTTGGCGCTAGCTAGCCTTCCCTTTGCCGTGCGCTCGATGTAGCCGTTAGCGAGCAGATAGGGCTCTATCACGTCCTCGACCGTACCATCGTCTTCGCTTAGAGCCGCCGCGATCGTGCTTAGACCCATCGGGCGGCGTTTGGCGGCGAGCAGGATCTCTAGATACTTGATATCCATCTCGTCAAAGCCGATGTCGTTTACGCCAAGCGCGTCCAGGGCCTCTTTGGCGCGAGGTTGCGAGATAACGGCTTCGTCGTTTACCTCGGCGAAGTCTCGTATGCGCTTTAGCAGCCGTAGCGCGATCCTTGGCGTCGCGCGCGAGCGAGCGGCGACCTCGAGAGCGGCGGCTTTTTCGCACTCTTTGCCAAGCTTCACCGAGGCGATCTGCACGATACGAGCCAGCTCCTCTCTGGTATAGAACTGCAGCCTAAAATCCATTCCGAATCTATCTCGCAGGGGTGCCGAGATCATACCCGCGCGCGTCGTAGCGCCGATCAGCGTAAATTTAGGCAGGTCGATCTTGATAGTCTGCGCCGCAGGCCCCGAGCCTATAATGATATCTAGGCGAAAGTCCTCCATCGCCGGATACAGCACCTCCTCGATCGCAGGACTCAAGCGGTGGATCTCGTCGATAAACAGCACGTCGCCCTCTTGGAGATTGGTTAGCACCGCTGCTAGATCGCCGCTTTTTTCTATCATGGGCGCGGCCGTCATCTTGATACTCACGCCCATTTCGTTTGCGATGATGTGCGCCAGCGTCGTCTTGCCAAGGCCCGGCGGCCCGTAGAAAAGCGCGTGATCTAGGCACTCGCCGCGCTTTTTAGCAGCCTTTATAAAGACGCCTAAATTTTGCTTGATCTTTTCCTGCCCGATGTAATCCTCAAAGCGCGTGGGGCGCAGCGACACCTCAAAATCGTTCTCAAAGCTTATTTTTTCTATTTCGACTATTCTATCCATTTTTTTCGGCTCTGTTTTTCGTAAATTTGCCGCATTTTACAAAAATTTGGGTAAGTTTTGGCTTTCGCCTTTGTTCAAATTTGACTCGGCGTTCGGCAGTAAATTTGGGATAGAAGGTGATTAAATTTGAGCAAAAAAGGTAAATTTAAGACGGTAGCGTTAAATTTGGCGCCGTAAAGGCTAGGGTTTTCAAACCGAACAAAGCTCAAATTTATCCGCCTGGCCGAAGCGGATAAATCTCAAAAATCAGCCCGAGCTTAAAACGCCGCTATCCTCGCTTTTAAAAGCTTGCAGTCGCTATCGTTGCCAAATTTACACCCCTCCGCGATGGATTCGAATTTTTCGTAAATTTCGATATTTTTTTCGTAGTTTTCAAAACCAAGCGCCCTGCAGCCGTCGTCGTTACCGAGCTTGCAAGCGCGCGAATAGCCGTCGTACGCGTCATAAATCGCAAATTCCACGCCCTGCGAGTGCTCGTAAACGTAGCCCAGAGCATAACAGCCAAGCGCGTTTTTCATATAGCACGAGGTGTCAAAAGCCTTGTGCGCGCTTGCTAGATCGCGCTCTGCGCCCAGCCCCTCATGCATCATCCTGCCGTAGTTATAGCAGCCCGCGCCGTCAAATTTCCTGCACGCTTTGGCGTATAAATTTACGGATTTTTTGAGATCGTTTTGCGATTCGTAGATGAGGCCCAGGTTGTTGCAAGCCGCCTCAGAGCCCAGCTCGCAGCCTTTTTCGTAGAGGCGAAATATTTTATTTTCATCCTTGGCGCCAAAAATTTCCTTGACGTTTAAAAGCGCAAGATCAAAGCAGCCCGTGCCGTTTCCTAGCTCGCACGATTTTTCAAAGAAAAGCTCGGCTTTTTCGTTGCTTTTCTCGGCCCCCAGCCCGCTAAAATGCATACTGCCCAGCGCCGCGCAACTCATCGCGTCGCCCTCCTCGCAAAGCGGCGATAAAATCTTAAAAGCAGCCTCATAATCGGCATTTTCGATAGCCTGTCTCGCGGCCTCCTCGCGCTTAGAAAATCGCTTCTCGTTCTGCATTTGCTTGTTTTGCTCGCCAAGACTATCGATGCCTAGCCCAAAATTCGGATTTGAGGCCATTAGTGAGCCCAAAAGCGTCGCTAAGATCAATAAAATTTTCAAACCTTGCTCCTTGTTTTGATAGCCAAATTTGCCCGTCAAATTTGACGAGGGGCGGGTAAACGCAAGCGTTCAAATTTAAACCAAACTCTGTTCGCCAAATTTAACGCCTAAGGACCAAATTACCCCAACTAGATTTGCCTAAAATAAGCTAAATTTTATACTCAAACTCCTCGCTCGGAAAGGTCTTTTCTCTAACTTCGCGAGCATAGGCTTCTACCGCCGTTCGTACTAAATTTGCGCCGTCAAGGTATCGTTTGACGAATTTTGGCTTAAACTCGTCAAAAAAGCCGAGCATATCGCTCCACACGAGCACCTGTCCATCCACGTCGGCGCCAGCGCCGATGCCGATGATAGGCATTTGCACGCTCTTTGCGACCTTTGTGGCAACCGGACTTAGCGTGCCCTCGACCACGGCCGAAAACGCTCCAGCGCGCTCGAGTGCCTTTGCCTCGTCGATCAAGCGCATCTCGTCGGCCTCGCTGCGCCCTTTTATCTTGTAGCCGCCTTCGTTTCGCACAAACTGTGGCATGAGCCCGATGTGAGCCATAACGTTTATGCCCTCGCTAGCAAGCCTTTTTACGATGGGAGCGGCTTTTAGACCGCCTTCAAATTTGACCGCGTCCGCACCCGCTTTGATAAATTTAGTCGCGTTTTTTAGCGCAGATTTTTCATCCTGATAGCTGCCAAATGGCATATCAGCAACGATAAAAGCATGTTTTGCGCCCTGCAAAACAGCCTTGACGTGATAAAGCGCGTCGTTCATCTTAAGGCTAAGCGTATCTTTTTTGCCGTTAAAGCTCATATTTAGACTGTCGCCGACCAAGATAATGTCGACGTATTCGTCAAAAAGACGTGCAAAAAGCGCATCGTAGGCGGTTATCATTACGATAGGCTGAATGCTTTTTTTGTTAATTATGTCATAAATTGTAACTTTTTTATTATTTTCTAGCATAAATTTTTCCTTAAATTTCGGTATTTTATTTTCAATTTTATCAAAAAAATGTTACAATGAAAGCAATTACGTTAAAGGACGGCAAATGGGATTGCTAAAAAGCCTTGAAATCGACTATTCCTATGATATTGCAGAGGAGTTTTTGTCGCACTACGCCTTGATGTGCGATCTGATGGAGCCGCTCATAATAAGCCTAAGCAGACCCGATAGATACGCAGGTAGCATCAACGAACTTTTTAGAATTTTTCATAACATCAAGTCTGCCGCAGGCTTTATGAAGCTTGATCCTATATTAAAATTAACTACTTTAGCCGAGGAAATCTGCGGCGAGGCAAGGGATCTACAGGGACCAGCAAACGATGACTTCGTAGACTGGCTACTTTTGTTGAGCGACCAATTTGACAGATACAAAAACGATATAGAAAACGATGCCGAGTTTTTCAGTCCGTTGGACGCCAATATCGTAAAAATACCCCAAAAACTAGACGTTTGACAAAAAATACAAAAAATAATATAATCCACAACCTTTAAAACGAGGCTAAATTTAGCCTATTCTTACGGGAGCGACTTGGCTTCGACAGGAGCAGAGCGGTCACGGTGGCACGTCGCTTTGAGCAAAGCGTAAAAAGCTCAAATAAATTTAAACGCAAACAACGTTAACTACGCTCCTGCTTACGCTAAAGCTGCGTAAGTTCAGTTGAGCCTCGTCTAGTCCGATACTAGCTAAGACGGCGGCGAGTAACCCCAGCTAGCGTAGGTTGGCGGCCTGACGAGCTGCTAGCCGAAATCTTGTCTTAGTCTAAAATAAGGTTTTGGAAAGTGAGCCCTTTTAGATGAAATTTTCACTTTTGCTAAGCGTGTAGAGGCTGTGATCGGTTTGTTTTTGGACAGGGGTTCGATCCCCCTCGCTTCCACCATTTAACATTTCCACAAGATTTCAAAAGCCCTCAAAAAGCCCTAAAATACGAGCTTTAAACCACTTTTAGCATTTCATAAGATTTCATACAATATCATACATTTTCAAGAAAATAAGTGTGTTTTTGAGTGTGTGCGACCAAAACGCTAAATTTTTACACACTCAAAAATAGGATAACCGATAAGAACGGGCTTTGCGCAAAATCATAAACGCAAAAACTAGATTTTGAGTGTGTCCAAAAACAAGCAAATTTATTTTACACACCTAAAAACACACTTACACATACACAAAAGGCGAGAAAATGGCGACGTTTGCGAAAGATAGCCAACTAAAAACCTATACGCTCAAAGACGGCAAAGCTAGAGAGTGGATTAAAGATATTTCAACTCCGTATCTCTACGTTTATGCGACGCAGACCAAAAACGGCGTAAGCAAAACGTTTATTTTTAGATACGCAGGCGAGAACCGCAAAACTAATCAAATCATCATAGGCAAATATCCGAGTATCACGCTAGCCGAAGCAAGAGCCAAAGCGACCGAGCTAAAAAGACTAAAAGAGAGAGGCGAGGACGTTAAAAAAGCCGTGATAGCTCAAAAGGCGGTTAAATTTGCGGACGCGGCGCGCGAGTGGATAGAAAAAGAGCGGGCTAAAAATACCTCATCGCTAAGCAGAGAAACGGGGCGGATAAATAATTATCTTATGCCCTATCTAAAAGACGGCGACGTTAAAACGCTAGCGCGCAGAGACTACGCGCAGGTCATCGAGCGTATACAAGATACCGAAGCCAAAAAAGGCATAAGCCACGACACGAGCAAACGCACGTTTAGACTACTTCGTAAGATTTTAGACCTAGCCGTCAATAAAGGCTACATAGACCATAACCCGACGCGCGACATAATCTTTACCGACACCTTTAAAACCTCAAAATGCGAGAACTTCAGGGCGATAACCGACCCCGAGAGGCTAGGCGAGCTTTTAAGGGCGATTGACGGCTTTAGAGGCTCAAACAGCACCAAGCAGGCGTTAGTATTCGGCGCACACACCTTTTTACGCAGCGTGAACGTCAGAGAACTAAAATGGCAATACGTGAGCTTTGATAAAGACCTCATCGTATTTCCCGCGGGCGCAATGAAAATGCGCGCGGACTTCGCCGTGCCGTTAAGCAAGCAAACAAAAGAGCTTTTAAGGGCTCAATACGAGATAAGGCGGGGCGACTTCGTATTTCCTAGCGACATCACGAGCCTAAAACCGCTAAGCGAAAATACGCTCAATTATGCGCTTAAAAGGCTAGGCTTCGGCGACGAGACGGTATTTCACGGGCTAAGGGCGACCGCCTCGACGCTACTAAACGAAAATATCAAACGCCACGGCAAAGACGCGGAAATAATCGAGCTTTGCCTAGACCACAGAGAGCGAAATAAAATAAAGTCAATCTACGACAGAAGCCAAAGACTAGACGAGCGCGCCGAGCTTATGCAGTGGTGGAGCGATTATCTGGACGAAGTGAAAGGGGGAATGAATGCCATACAACCAAGAAGCGCAGGATAAAAAAGATATTCAAGTATCCAGCCAAGCCGAGGCGGTAATATCAGACATAAGAGTATATTTATTGGGAAACAACGCCATTGATTATGACGGCGAATTTACGGCAATGATTGAAAAAGCCAGAAGTGGAGAGGCTGGAAAATTATTGCCAGAGGATTTTGCGCCACTTTTTAAATTTTTCAACGACGAGGAAACAAAGCACCAAGCATTACTAAATTTTACTACATTTTTTAAACGAATAATAGATGCTAGAGCTGTTAAAAAAGATATTTTAGTAACAAGATACGAGAATTATTTAGAAGCATTGGAATATTTAGAACACGCCTTTTATTTTTATTCAGACGATGACAAAACCATACAGGACAAATTCCACATACACATAAATACTAGCTCCTATTATGACCAAGATTCTGAGTTATCCCCTTTTGAACAAGAAATAAACAGTTTTAAGAATTGGACAGAACTGTACTTTAAAGATTTTAAGAAGCTAAAACAAGAATATGATATGCATACGAATAAGCAAGCAATAAAAGACAACTTCAAAAACTCAATGCTTGAATTAGTTAAGTTTTATGAGATTGATGCATACGACTTTTTTAATAAAGCGATTTTGGCGAATAAAATTTACAAATATTTTTACCCAAAAGACAAAGACGCCCAAGACGACTAAAAATATTTTTAGCCATTATCAATGCCCTATTTTTAGGGCTTTTACTCTTTTAGCCCATATTAAAAATCTTTAAATTTACACCCAAATAATCGTTTTTTACACATACGACTAAAAATATTTTTCGTTGAGTATCTTTCTGAAACCCGCGATAATTCACTCATATTTATTCAAGTGCGCACGCGGATAAATAATATCACTCGTAAGGAGTTTTTATTATGAACCCATTAATCACAAAGAACAACACGCTAAGCCCGAAAGAAACGGCGCAGTATTTAGGCATCTCGACCGCTACGTTATGGCGTTTTATGAAACGCGACGATTTCCCGAAGCCTAAACGCTTAACCGAGCGCACTATCCGCTTTTTAAAGAGCGAGCTAGACGCGTATTTACAAGATAGGAGCGCGTAATATGAAAGCCTTTGAAAACGAAGCCGAAAAAGGGCTTTATTCAGATTTTGCGCGAATGCTGGGTGAAGTTTATCCGGACGTCCTAAAATCTGCGACAAGCGATGAGCCTAGCGACTACAAAGAGGGATTAAATCAAGGGCTGGCAGTAGCCTTTAATTTATTTCAAGTCCTACACGAACAGCGCGATCAACTCCAAGCACTCCACACCGAAAACCAACGGCTAAGAGAGCGATTTTTTCAAAGGAGCGCACGATGAATAAGCTAGTATTTACGCCTAGCAAACTTTGCTTTAGCGCGGACGATGAGGTTATGTTAAAGGCTTTTAAAAAGCATTTGCACGCTTACAAGGTGGCGAGTTTGGACGGCGTCGCCCAACCTTTGCTTGATTGCGCTTACGATTTGTTTCATATCGTGCAGACACAGAGTAAGAGCATAAAAGAGCTAGAAATAAAGCTAGGCATAAGAGAGGAGAATAACCGATGAGAGCGCAGACGGTAAAAAAGCAAATTTTACAAAAGATGATAGCAAGAGATGAACCGATAAGGGCGTGCAATATCACGGCTAGTAACCAAAACGTTTATTTGATACAGCTAGAGCGCGCAGGTATTATTAGCCGTAAATGGCACGACGGGCAAGGCTACAAAATAGCCTATTTTAAAGACGACGAGCAAAGAAAAAAGGCTATTGAGTGGCTAAAAGCACGAGGCGTTAAAGTAGCGTAAATCAAAGAATTTTAGGGCGGTCAAGCCAAGCGAAGTTTAACCGCCCTTTGGATATTAAAACGTGGAAATATTACCTCAAATTACCCAAATACTAGCTGAAACGCCCAGCATAGCCGTAGACACCATACGCGCGAGTTTCCTAAAAAACAGAGTAACGCGCAAACACTACACCAAAATCGAGCTACTTAAAAGCATAGCCAAAAATCACGGTTTGAAATGGCGAAAAATGCGAGATACCAAAGAGATAAAAATATCCAATCGTTATGAGTTTCGAGGGCTAAAAATAACCGAGCTTTACGAACTCGAAAATCTAAGCATATTCTACGCTACTACAAAAGCCCATAATGAGTGCAGGCAGCGCGCCGTGATTGAGTTTTACGGGCTAAAGCAATATCATAAGCCCACCCCGCCCTTTGAACTCGTAGCGGAGCTTTTAGGCGCGGTTAATAACGTCTCTAGCGTCGATTTATGTTTCGACCGCCCCGAGCCGTTTAACCTGGACGTATTCGACAAAGCTCAAATAGGCGATACGACGTATTTAAAAACCGAGCTTACGGCGTTAGAGCGCGTCTATTTTTACGACAAAGCCAAAAAGAATAATCTAAATTTACCGCTGTATCGCGCCGAAGCTACCGCTCCGATAATCGATTTAAATAAGCCCGCGCTACTACCTAGAGCCGAACGGCTAGAACTGCATTTGCGCCAAGCCGTGCGCGATTTTTCGCAAATAATCGACACTGCAACCAAAGCGCAGCCGGCAAAGTTAGCATACAAGGCAAAGAATAACAAAAGAGAGCTAAGGGCGTGATAACCGCCGATAGCTTATGAAAAGATTTTAAGCCTGATTTTCGTAAAATTTAGCCCTAACGCTAAAAGGCTATTAATGAATAACGAAATATTTGATGAGTGGAACGAGATTAAAAAAGAGCTAGACGGCTCAAAGCAAGGTTACGTAAAAGCAGGTAAAATCTACTGGCTAAGCGTAGGGCGAAATATCGGCACGGAAATTTACGGTAAAGGCGATAAGTTTTTAAGACCCGTGCTAGTCGTCAAGACCGTTTTTAAAAAAGCGTTTATCGGCGTGCCGATAAGCTCAAAGACCAAAAACAAAAGCGGTTTTGCGTATCACAAATTTACCGATACCGACGACAAAGAGCAAGTAGCGTTACTCACGCAAATAAGGCTATTTGACACGAAAAGAGTGATTAACGCGCGCAAAGGCGGAATAACAAGCGAGGATTTTAACGCCGTAAAAGAAAAGCTAAGGGATTTTTTTAGATGATTACCCCGGGTGCTAAGCCCGGGTAGCCGAGCGATTAAGCTCGACCCAATCCAAAGCAGGGGGCTTTGGTAATTCTCGAATTATACAACCTAGAGCCTAAAAAGTCAAGCAAAATAAATCTATCTGATAGCTTATGATAGCGAGAGAGTATCAAATAAAGCCGTAACGTTACATTGTAACGCCTGAACTTCATCGCCCGCAAATCAACCCGCATTTACCCAAAACCGTACCCGAACCTTAAGCCGTTTTTTGCCCGTTTCATTTACTTTAAGAAACGCTAAAACGTGTATCGCTTTTCGTTATCATACGTTATCATTCGTAAAGCGAAAATTAAAATCGCATTTTGATTTTAAAATCAACGCTAGCCTGCGCCCATACGGGGCTAGCGCGTAATTTATCCGAAAGTAAAAAACGCATTTTTAAGTTTCAGACCCCCTTAGTAGGTAGGGTACCATTTACTTTTCATCCCTCAAAAATCACGCCTTTTTGATAAATCTAGCCTCGTTTCCTTAAAGTAGCGAGCGAGTGAAACAAGCGAGCGATAATCTAATACCAAAGAGAGCAAATTAACATAATAGCCCATAGAATAAAAATAAGGGGGCTACGTTTTAAAAAGAGCCTCCAGAACATACAAAGACATCAAAAGGAGTTAAAATCAAATAGCGGGCTTTGTTTTGCGTTTAGATAGGGTAAGGTTATTTTTGATGAATACGCCCCCCCCTTAAAGGGCGGAGGCGGATAACTTGTATAGGCTAAGCGATGAGGTAGCCGTTACCGGACTTAGCCCATAGGCGCATTATGGCGTCATTATTACAGACACCATCTAAAGGGTGTAGCCACTACCGACCCCCCCCCGCCCTGATTTTAAAGGGGGTGGCATTAAACTCATATCCTTTGGATTTCTCAAAAAAATGAAAACGGGCTTATTCAAAAAATCCTGAAAAAGGGGTTATCCGCAAAAAAGAGGGAAACCCTAAAAGCTGGGTGAGTTTAATTCATAGAGCTAAACGCATTTTTGCGCCAAGCGTCGAGATCAGAATACGGCATTTTTAGCCGTAAATAGACCGCAAAGCCTGAATAAATCGAAGTTATGTGCCGTGATCGGAGCTAGGGGAATTAAATACTGGTAGCTAGCTACGTTAAATGTAGGTAGCTGGGTAAATTTAACTTAGGTAGCTACCAGAGAGAGATTTAAAGCGGTGGCATTTAAAGGGGATTTTGTGGCGATGAGGTTAAAGGTCTTTAGTTAATTCTTTGATTTTTTCGTAGCGCGTTGATTTTTCGTAATTCTCAAGCCAGCTTTTTACCCAATACGGCACGCCAAATTTACCGCTACCCCAATTATTAACACTCGAATACTGAACGCCCACAAGCTCCGCAAACTCTTTTTTACTCAAATTTACGCGCTTTAGTAACTCATTAAAGCCGTCTCTTGTCAATTCCATAAAAAACCCCTTTATCGTATTTTGTCATAGTATCATATCATAAAAAAGTGAAAATATCATAAAAGCATAATAAAAGATATTGACTTTGTTAGTTTAATATGATATTATTCTACAAATAAACCATAAAATACTGATATTTAAAGGAGACCCAATGCAATTAACATTCGACATAGCCGACGAGCTAGACCTAACCAACGAGATACCGAGTACACTAAACGCTATTAGTGCTTTAGTGCTAGCTTTGCCGTATTTTAAAAAGTACGCAGGCATTAACGACGATACCGTTATGAGCGCAAGCTACTTCTTAGCAGGCGCGATTGACGACGTAGCCCAAGCCGTGCGAGATTACGCAGATAAAAAAATAGCCGAACAAAGAAAGGAGATAAAGAAATGATTTTATTTACGCAGAGAGGAGACAGCAAAGAGGGCTTTAATAAGCTTATTATGGAAAGAGCGGGCGGAGCGGAAAACTTATCGCATAAGGCTATTTACGACGTAGCATACGGGCTTTATTGCTCGCTAGCTCACGTAACCGACAAAAACGAAGCTTTGCGCATTATGGTAGAGGCTTTAAACGACGAGCTAAAAGAGCTAAGATTACAGCTCAAAGAGCTAAAAGAGGAAAACGAGGAACTAACCCAAAGGTGCGACGCGTAAGCGAAGCTAATCGACACATCGCAAAAAAAGGAAAACGCAATGCAAACAAATCAAGAATTAAACCAAATGAGCCATACGGCATTAACGGACGCCCTGATCGGAGCCAACGAGATAATCGAGGATTTATCAAATAGGCTCGACAAAGCGGAGGAAAGCGCAGAAGCTTTGTTAAGCGCGCTTGAAAAGACAGAGCAGGAGCTAAAGACCGCAAAAGAGCAGAACGCAAAGCTAGGCGAGATTAACTCGCACTACCAGTTTATTCAACTTGAGTTAGCGCAGTATCGCGAGGGTTTGATAAGTGCGGACGACCTCGTAAAGAAAATAACCGCCTATGATGATAAAGGCTGGGAAATAGTCAAGGGGTGAGCAATGAACAAAAGAGACTTTAACCAAGCTTTGAGATATTTAGCTAAGGGCGCAGACGCGCCCAGCTATTCACAGTTAAAAGATTTCGCTTGTAGGTTATGGACTAGCTTGCATAAGCGAGGCATTGAGCTAGAGCGAGCAAGAGGCGATAAGGCGCGAGAAGCGTTTCAAGCAGAGGTAGCAAAGAGAGAGGCAAAAGGAATGGCGGACGCATTATTTGAAACGGGCTTACAAGCATACCGATTATTTAATTATTATGCCAAAGAGTGCGAAAAGCTAGAGGAGAGAATAAAGCTA
>NZ_CAJPQR010000023.1 GCF_905372745.1 uncultured Campylobacter sp.
AAATCTTTTTGAAATTTTAAAATCCGTTTTAAAACTAAATATTTTTATAATCTTAGTCGTCTTAAGCCTCGTTCTTTACGGAGAATACGCGCTTGCAAAGCTGATATTTATAAGGTCGAATTTGATCATACTTTTTGGGCGGCTGGCTTTTTATAGGAGCGATTATTTTAGTATCGCGCTTGCGGTTTCGTCGCTAAATTTAGGCGATAAGCTAACGGCGATTTTTTATTTTAGCGCCAAATTTACGGCCGATCTTAAAACGATATTTGCAAGGCTAAAAAAGACTCTAAAAGTTCGGGGATTTGAGCCTAAAGCCTCGCTTTTTACCTATAAAATTTACGCAAATTTAGTCGCTATGCTTTTTTTAGAGGCGTTTTATAAGGCTAGCGTCCTTGAAAAAACCTTCGTTTGCAGGGGATTTGACGGCAAACTTTACGGGGATAAAAGCCTTAAAATAAGCGTTAAAGACGCTGCCATAATCGCTTTAACGGCGTGTTGTTATATTTTTAGTTTAGGAGTCCTGATATGAGCTGCACGATAAGCCTAAAAAACGTCTGCGCCAAAATAGGCGAAAGAACGCTTTTTGAAAATCTAAATTTAAACGCGACGCACAAGGATAAAATCGCTCTCATAGGTCCAAACGGCTGCGGTAAAAGCACCTTGCTCGAGATAATGGCGGGGCTTAAAGCACCTTGCGGCGGGCATATCGAGCTTTTTCACCATAAAATTTCAAATCTCGAGGAGTACAAGCCGTTTCGCCGCGACGTAGGCTATCTTTTTCAAGAAAGCAACGATTGTTTCATCTGCCCGAGCGTACTTGATGACGTGATGTTTTCGCTACTTAGCCGCGGCGAGGACGAGGACGGCGCTAGTGCTAAAGCAGAGGAAATTTTACGCGAGCTTGAAATTTGGCATCTAAAAGACGAGATAGTGTTTAACCTCTCCGGAGGCGAGAAAAAGCTCGTCGCGTTAGCGGGGATACTGGTATCTAAGCCTAAAATTTTACTACTTGACGAGCCTACGACCGCGCTTGATGCACAGATGCAAGCAAGGATAGCCGCTATCTTAAAATCCCTCGACGTCACGCAGATAATCGTCTCTCACGACAAGGAATTTATAAGCGATGTAGCGAGCGCGATGTACCGTCTAACCAAAAACGGACTAGAGTCGATATAAAATATTTTTGTTTATACTTCTTTAAAAAAACTCCGAAAACAGCAAAATTTATCAATGTATAATAATATATTTCATAAAATTACTAAATTTTATTACAAAGGAGAATTTTATGAAAAAATTACTACTTATTTCTATCGCGGCCGCGGTGGCATTCGGCGGCGAAAATTTACTCATGGGCGCTGGCGGCGGATACAAAAAACCGGTCAGCGAAGTGATAGAAAATCTCAAAAAAGACGGCGTGCAGATCGAGGGCGCGTTTGCAAATTTAGGCCAACTCACCATCCAAGCAAAAGAGGGCAAGATGGCTGCGATCGTGGGCGACGAGGCGTTTTTAAAGAAAACGGATCTGGATATAAAGGGCTATGAGCGCATCGGCAAGGGCGCTTTGGTGCTAGTCACGCCAAAAGGCAAGCAGATAAAAGACGTATCTGAGCTAAAAAATCTAGCTAAAATCGCGATGCCCGATGCTAAAAAAGCGATCTACGGTGTGAGGACTACCGAGTTTTTGAAAAATTCGGGACTAGAGGCCGATCTAGCGCCTAAAATGCTACCCGTTGCAGGCGTACCGCAAGTAGTCGCCTACGTAGCAAACGGCGAAGTGGACGCGGGCTTTATCAACTCGACCGAGGCCGTGGCTAGAGAGGGCGAGTTTGGCAGCGTGATCTACATCGATGAGGCGCTTTATAGTCCGGTTTTCATCTCGGCGGCCAAGCTTCCTGCGTGCGAAGGTAACAAGGCGTGCGCTAAATTTATAGACGAGATAAAAACCCCTCGCTCGAAGGAAATTTTCGCTAAATTCGGGCTAAAATAATTTAAATCGCCGGCTTTTGGCTCAGCCGAAATACCTTCAAATTTGACGTAAAATTTGCGTCAAATTTGATTTAAACGCTAAAATTTATTCGCTAGATTTCGCTTGAGCAAAAAGCAAAATTTAACGAAAAAAGGAAAAATTTGCACGAACTCGCCTGGCTCGTCCATCCGCTACTTTTAAGTGCCAAAACGCTCGCCGTTACTTTCGTACTGCTCCTGTTTTTGGGGCTTGGCGCGGCTTATTTTTTGGCGTTTTACCGCGGCAAATTTAAAGCCGTCTTAGAGGCGGCCGTGATGTTTCCGCTCATTTTTCCGCCGATTGCTACGGGATTTTTACTGCTTTACGTCTTGGGGCGAAACGGCGTGATCGGCAAGGCGTTAAATTTACAGATCGTTTTTAGCTTTTCGGCGCTTGTTATAGCTTCGTTTTTGGCGGGCTTGCCGCTGTTTGTAAAACCCGTTCAAAGCGCGCTTGAAAGCCTTCCCAAAAGCCTAATCGAAGCGGGTCAAAGCCTAGGCAAAAATCGCTTTGAGATCGCCGTTTTTATCCTCATTCCAAACGTATTTAAAAGCGTCGTTTCGGCGCTCGTTTTGGCTCTGGCTCGCGGCCTTGGGGAGGTTGGTATCACGCTGATGCTAGGCGGAAATATCGTGGGCAAAACCGACACCGTTTCGCTAGCGATTTATAACGCGGTTTACGACGGCGAAAACGGCCGCGCGCTTGTTTTGAGCGTGATTTTGGTCGTGCTTAGTTTGGTGCTTTTTGGGTTTATAAATTTTCTCGAGCGAGCTAAAAAGAACGGCTGAAGCGATAAAATTAAGACAAAAAACTAGGTTTTGTGCAGTTTAAATTTGCGCCGTATGTATTTTTGCGGCCGGATTTAAATCCGCAAATTTACGTAAATTTCGCGCCCGTACGAAAGCAGGCTAATTAAAATAAATAAATAAACGCAAATTTAAGCGCGCTAAATTTAGCCTTTATGCCCGCATAAACGTTAAAGGCGCGTGCGGCTAAGTCGCCGCTAAATTTGGATAAATAAATGATTAAATTTAACTCAAGCACCTTTGAACTAAATTTAGCCAGGCTAAAGGCGATCGGTTCTTGCGCCTAAAGGGTCAATTTAAGCAAGTCGCGGCAATTCGTTTACCGATGTGCAGGCAAGCCGCGCTGCCTCGTTTAAAACCTGTCATGCCGTAAATGCGAATTTAGTCGTCAAATTCCTGCGAGATAACGGGCGAGAACTCCTCCCAACGGAGTTTGGTTTTGGCCGTAGGCATCTTGCTTTGAAACGGCTCTTTTTTCATCGAGGCTACCGCCGCGCTGTCGCCGATCGGCGCAGGAGGAGCCTCTACGCCTAGCACCGCGCGCTCAAGATCGATAAAATCGCGCAAGATAACCGCGTAAGAGGCGAAAAAGTTGGCATTTTTGTGAGCGGATAAAAATTTGATAAATTCGTCGATAAATTTGTTCGTAACGTCCGTAAATAGCTTGCTGCTGATATTTGCCGCGCCCGCTACTTCGTCGCGCAAAAAGGTCGCCGTGGCTAAAAATATAAATCCGACGTAGTCCTCGCTGTCTTTGCAGGCGTCCTTGTCTCTGCGGTACGGGCTTAGCTTCAGACACTCGATCACGCGCAGCCTAGCCGCGCCGTCGTCGCGTCCGTCCTCGTAAAATGAGGCGTTTAGCGGGATGTTGGAGTAAGAAAAGTCAAAAAGCACGTCGTTTTGCTCTCTGGCGAATTTCTCAAAGTCAAATTTGGCTAAATTTGCAAACGCAACTTCGCTCTGGGGCGTAACCGGGCTAGTCGCTAGGTAGGCTAGCTGCTCGCGCCAGCGGTCAAATTTACCGCCGTGCTCGTGAAAAAACAGCGGATAAGCCAAAAACTCGTAAAAATACGCGCGCGCCTTGGTTAAGTTATTATCCATTTAAAACCTCTTCTCTCATTTGATCCATTTGCGCTTTTATCATTACTTTGGCTTTGCAGTCCGAACAGCAGTACAGCGTCTTTAGCTTGGCTTTGTCGCCGTTAAATTTAGGCGCCATGATCGAGGCGATCTTTTCGACGGCCTTTTTGGTCGCAAACTCCTTGCCGCACTCGATACAGGCGAAAAGCTCGTCTCTGGCTAGCTCGCTAAAGGTAAAGAAGCTAGGCTCCAGATCGATCTTGCCGGGACGTAAAAATATCGTGTCTTTTTCCGCGCAGCTAAGCTCGCAGTATCCGCACGCGGTGCAGACGCTCGGGTTAAAGACGATGGAGTTTGTCTTTTTATCGGCGACTAGAGCAGCGACGTTGCACGCTCCCACACAGCTTAGGCATAGCGTGCAGGTGTCTTGATTTATCTCGACGCGGCCGTATCTGATGAGCTCGGTGGTGCTAACGGAGCCTAAATTTTGATCTCCGACTAGCCACTCTAGGCGTTTGGCGAAAATCTCGCGCTTAGGCAGTGCGTACTCGGCGATGGAGTGCTGCGAGCCCTCGATAAATTTAGCCTGAGATAGGGCGCTTTTTAGCTTGTCTTCGTTCCCTGCGACTAGGACGGCTTTTTCGTTAAATTTAAGCTCGTAAATTTGATTTACGATATCCACCGCGTCTTTGGTACCTTTGCCGATATTTTGCTCGTAGATCACGACCTGTGCGCCGCTTTCTTGAAGTAGCGTGAGCAGATGCGTCTCGCTCAAAAATCTCTCGCCGCTCACGGCAAAAGGCAGCACGTTTGCGGGTAAATTTACGCTTAGGTTTTCTAAATTTGCCTTTGCAGGCACGACTAGAGCGATCTTGCCTTGGTAGAGTTTGGCTATCTGGGCAAACGAATTTTGCGGCATATCGGAGTAATCAAGCGCGCCGCTAGGGCAGACGCTCACGCAGCCGCCGCAGTTTATGCAGTCGATGTGAGAGAAAACTAGGTGCTTGGTCTCGTCCTCTTTTAGGATCGCTACCGTAGGGCAGGCCTCGACGCACCTGCCGCATATCTCGTGTCTGCGCTCGTGATACTGGCAGATCGTGGAGTCGTAGTGGACGTGGCTTTTAAATTTAAATTTCGGGCTTTGCGCGTCTAGCAGCGAGGCGATTTCCTCGTCGCTTTTGCCCGCGATTTCGTAGCAGCCGCTTTGCTTTAGCATGTATTCGCGCGCGTTTTCGACGAGGAAAAAGTCGCAGTCCACCTCAAACTCGCCGTCCGGGCGCAGCACTAGCACGCTTAGCTCGCCTGCTGCGCCGTAGATAAATTTGATCTCAAAATGCGTCAGCTCGATGGTTTTAAAGCCTTTTTCTTTGAGCAAATTCGCCAAATTTTCGCGGCCGCCGTTGCTAACGATCACGACGTTTTTGCCGACTTGCTTTTCGTAGTCGATGTCGCGCGCTAGGTCAAAGGCGCTGGCTCTAGCTTCATAAAGCAAAAGCGTGTTTTTAGCCTTATCTAGCACCGAGTCGGCGGTATTTTTTAGATAAAAATTTATCTCAGGCGCTACGACGCTTGATTTTAGTTTGGGCGAATTTGAGACGAGATACTCGCCTTTGCCGTTTATCTCGATCTGCTCGTTTAGCATCAAATTTTCGTCAAAATCGTTGTAAAAACCGAATTCTTTCATGATTTTCTCCCCGCGCTGCGCGTTATCAAAATTAAGCGCATTTTAATACTAAAGGCATTAATAGGCTCTGAATTTTTACATTTATTTTTTTTAATAAGATTAGATTTATCCAAATTTATGCTAAAATCGCGCTCGGTAACACAAATTTACTAGGAGCGAATTTGAACGAACTACGAAAACTCCCGCAGATAGATAAATTTATAAAAAACGAGCGATTTTCCGGGCTTGATATTAGCTTGCTCACCAAAGTCGCTAGGTGCGAGCTAGAGAGCCTCCGCGCTCAAATTTTAGGCGGGCAAAACTGCCCGGGGCTTGATACTATCGTCCAAAACACGCTCGCAAGATACAAAAAGGCGTCAAATTTGAGCCTACGCAATCTAATAAACGCAACCGGCGTCATCATCCACACGAACCTCGGCCGTAGCGCGATCGATCCAGAAATTTTACGCCGAGCCCAGCCTGTTATCACGGGATATTCAAATTTAGAATACAGCGTCGAAAAGGGCGGCCGCTCAAACCGCTACGACTACGTGGGCGGGCTGCTGGCGGAGCTTTTTGGCTTTGAGGACGCCGTCGTCGTAAATAACAACGCAAGCGCGGTATTTTTGGTGCTAAATACCTTCTCAAAAGGCGGCGAATCTATCATCAGCAGAGGCGAGCTAGTCGAGATCGGCGGGAGCTTTCGCGTACCAGAAGTCATGGTAAACTCGGGCGCGATCCTGCGCGAAGTGGGCACGACGAATAAAACCAATCTGCGCGACTATGAGGAAGCGATAAACGAAAACTCGAAGCTGATTTTAAAGGTGCATAGGTCAAATTTCGACATCGTGGGCTTTAGCGAGGAAGTAGCGATGCCGGATCTTAGTGCGCTGGCAAGAGAGCGAAATCTCATTGATTATTTTGATCTTGGCGGCGGATTTTACGGCGAGCTGCCTTACGGTCTGGGGCGCAACGAGCCGAATCTAAAAAATCTAAAAGACGCCTCGCTCGTTAGCTTTAGCGGCGATAAGCTCTTTGGCTCCGTGCAGTGCGGCATAATCCTAGGTAAACGCGAACTAATAGCAAAACTAAAGAAAAATCAGCTGTTAAGAATGCTGCGCGTGGATAAGGTGATCATCTCGCTACTGGCTGAAAGCGTCAAAGCCTACGCAAACCGCGAATTTGAGCTTATCACGACGATAAAGCAGCTATATAAAAGCGAACAGGAGCTGGAAAACACGGCAAATTTCATAAACTCGCGGCTAAAAACTCCGCTTGAAGTCGTGCGCACTACGACCTATGTGGGCGGTGGCACGATGCCAAACAAACGCATACCTAGCGTCGCGTTGGCCGTCAAAGGAAACGCGAACGAAAATGAGGCTAAATTTAGGAAAAATCTCGTGATCGGGCGCATAGAGGAGGGTAAATTTTTACTCGATCTTCGCAGCGTGCTGGACGCGGACGTGCAAAATTTGATAGAAAAAATCAACGAAACGGATGAAAAATGAGCTTAATAATAGGAACGGCCGGGCACATCGACCACGGCAAAACGGCGCTGATAAAGGAACTAAACGGCTTTGAGGGCGACAGGCTAGAGGAGGAGCAAAAGCGCGGGATCACGATCGACCTTAGCTTTTCAAATTTGAGCAAAAACGGCGAAAATATCGCATTTATCGACGTGCCTGGGCATGAAAATTTGATCAAAACGATGATTAGCGGCGCGTACGGATTTGACGCGTGCCTCTTCGTCGTGGCGGCAAACGACGGGCTTATGCCTCAGTCTTTGGAACATTTGGAGGTTTTAAATATCCTTGGCGTTCGCTCTCTCATCGTCGCGCTAACAAAGTGCGACCTAGCTAGCGCAGAGCTAATCGAGCAGCGAAAAAGCGAAATTTACGCTGCCGCGCAAAACTACAAAAATCTACAAATTTTAGAGATTTTCCCGGTTAGCATTAAAGATAGCGCGAGCATTGACGAGCTGCGAAATTATCTTTTCACGCTAAAGGCGGCCAACCGCGAGCAAGAGGGCGTTTTTAGATACTACATCGACCGCGTTTTTAGTCTAAAAGGTATCGGAAACGTAGTCACGGGCACCGTGATAGAGGGCAGCGTGAGCAAAAACGAGAAGCTGTTTAACTATGACGCGGGCAAAGAGGTGCAGGTGCGAAGCGTGCAGAGCCACGATACATTCGTTGACCGTGCTGGAGTTAGCAGCCGCGTGGCGCTAAATTTGACGGGAATAGAGCTAAACGATCTAAAAAAAGGACAATTGCTCAGTAAAAAGGGCTTTTTTAGAGGATTTCGCGAGATAGACGCAATAGTTTTTGCCCGCGAGCTAACGCATGGGCAGAGCGTGACGTTTTGCGTCGGCGCAAAGGCCGCGCCCGCAAAGGCGCTGGTTCTTAGCGAAAAAGAGGGCGGGATATTTGCGACGTTTAAATTTGAAAGGGATATGTTTTTAAAATTTGACGAACCCTTCGTGCTCATCGCAAACGGTCGCGTCATAGGCGGCGGCAGGGTGCTAAACGCCGTGAGCGAACCGATGAAAAAATCAAGCAAAATTTCGTTTTTAAACGCGCTGCTTAAAAAGGACTTCGTGAGTGCCTTTGCGATGTTAAAAGATACGCATAAAAACGGCTTTGGCATCATCTCGGCCTATCAGCGTTTCGGGCTAAACCACGAGGAAGCCGTAGCTATCGCCAAACAAACGCCAAACGTATTCGTCGATGAAAAAGCGCTAAATATCTACGATCTAAGCGCGGTCGATAGGATAAAAAGCGCGGTCAAATTTATGATAGAGAAGAACGAATTTGCGGTATTTTCGGCTACGAGTATCAGCCTAAAGCTCTCATGGGCTAGCGAAAACATCGCTCAAAAGGCGCTTGACGAGCTAGAAAGCGCGGGCGCGATAACCAAAAACGACGGCGTCTATACCAAAACGGGCGTGGATATGAGCAAGCTAAAAATCAGGCTCGAGGAGAAAATTTACGAGATTTTGCAAAGCGGAAATTTAGCTCCCCTGGCGCCTTATAACATCTACGACGAGCTTGAGATAGACCGCGTTAGCGGCGATAACGCGCTAAAAAAGCTAACCGGTATCGGACGCGTGGTGAGGCTCGCGCATAATCTTTTCGTAACGTCAAAAGCCCTAAACGAGGCGCTTGCCAAGCTAAAAGCCGTCATTGCCGCGCAAGGGTTCGTAAACGTGACGAACGCGAAAGAGGCGTTAAATTTAAGCAGAAAATACATAATCGCCTACCTAGAGCAACTCGATCTGGATCCCAATATCGTTAAAAATGGCACCGACCGAGTTTTAAAAGCGTGATTTTTTATCTATTTAAAAAAAGCAAATATAATCCGCGCAAATTTTTAAAAAAGGAATGAAATGAAAAAAATAGTTTTGTCGCTAACGGCGGCCTGCGCGATGTTTGCCGCTACCGACGCGCAAGTGGTCGATTTTTACTCTCAGATGCTCGGCGAGGGCGTAAAGGTGTCCGTAACCGGTCGCAAACCCGCAGCCGGCGGCATAGAAGCGATCACGGTAAATTTAAGCAACGGCCAAGTAAGCCAAGACGAGGTTATCTTTGCTAAAGACGACTTGCTTTTTCCTGACATTATAGATTTAAAAGAGCATAAATCGTATCTGCAAGATATAAAAAATGAAATGGCTATGAAAAATATCTCAAAAGCCTATAAGAGCGAGAAAAAAGAAAATATCATCACGCTGGGAAGCGACTCCAAAAAGCCAACTATCGTGATGTTTTCGGATCCTGAATGCCCGTACTGCCGAGCCGAACTAGATAGAATAGAAGCAACGCTAAAAGAAAGTAACGTAAACGTGATCTTAACTCCGGTTCACGGCGTTTCGTCTTTGCAAAAGAGCTTTTTGATATATAAAGACGCAGCAGGCGCAAAAACCGATAGCGATAAAATCCAAATTTTACGAAAGTATTATGCAAGCGATTATACCGTAGCAGACGGAGCCGTTAGCGAAGAAAACGTAAAAACTATGGATGAGTTACGTAAAAAATATGCTGCCGCAGGCGTTCGCTCCGTGCCTTATATAGTAAATTTAAGCGATTTACAAAAATAATCTTTAGTGAAAATTTGAGCCGAGTTTGATAAATTTGGCTCAAAACCTCTGGAATTTAATAAAATATACGTTTATAACTTGATATATAGTATTAAAACTTAAGCTAAATTTTAGGTTTCCTTAACTATTTATTAAGTTTCATAATTAATCTAATATTTTTACTTCGTTTATTCTCAAAATATGCTAAATTTGCATAGTGATATTTTAAAAATATGCAAGTATCCTAAAATATGCGTCTGTAAGGCGCATTATGCCCAGGAAATATGCAAAATTTGAACAATATCTTTCTAAAAACGTCTCAAAAACTTCAAATTTGAGATAAAAAGGAGAAAACATGCAAGGATCAAGACGAGATTTCCTCAAAAAATCTCTGAAGGTCGGCGCGGTAGGCGGAACCGTATTGGCCGCCGCAGCTATCGCAAAACCGACTAGCGACGAGCTTGCTCCTGACGACAACGGCGTAGTTGTCGGCAAGTCGAGCAAAAAAGAGGTGCTTTACAAAAAAAGCAAAGAGTGGGAATACTACTATAAGATCGCTTACTAAGGGAGAAAACCATGAGTGATTCACGTATAGCAAGGCGCTCGTTTTTAAAGCTTGCCGCTCTTGGTGCCGGTAGCACGATGGCGTTTGGCGAAAACGAGACGTTTAGAAAAGCAACTAACGAGGAGATAAAAAATCCTTTTGAAGGCTCAAAAAAAGTTAGAACGATTTGTTCTATTTGTTCTGCAGGCTGTGGTATCGAAGCCGAGGTAAAAGACGGCGTATGGGTTCGCCAAGATATGGCGATGTTTCACCCGATCTCTCAAGGCAGCCACTGCTCAAAAGGTATCGATCAAATCGACTTAACCAAGAGCAAACAGCGCATAAAATACCCTATGAAAAAAGTAAACGGCAAATGGGAGAGAATAAGCTGGGAGCAAGCCGTAAACGAGATCGGCGATAAGATGCTACAAATCCGTAAAGAAGACGGTCCAGATAGCGTAGTTTTCCTAGGTTCAGCCAAATTTAACAACGAGCAGAGCTATTATTTCCGCAAATTTGCAGCGTTTTGGGGTACAAACAGCAACGATCACGTAGCACGCATTTGACATAGCGCAACAGTCGCCGGTGTGGCGAATACTTGGGGTTACGGCGCTATGACTAACCACTGCGGAGATATGGCTGCAAACTCAAAAGCCATCTTTATGATAGGCGCAAATTCGGCCGTCGCAAATCCGGTCGGCGGTATGAAGCATGCCCTTCAGGCTAAAGATAGAAATAACGCAAAGTTAATCGTTGCAGATCCAAATTTTACGAAATCTGCAGCAAAAGCAGACCTTTATCTAAGGCACCGTTCGGGAACGGACGTAGCGTTAATCTACGGATTAATCCACATAATCCTTAAAAACGGCTGGGAAGATAAGGAATTTTTAGAAAATAGAACTTACGGTATCGAGGAAATTAGAAAAGAGGCTGAGCACTGGACGCCTGAGGTAACCTCGGACGTTACGGGCGTGCCTGTAGATAGGCTAATGCAAGCAGCGCACATAATGGCTCACAATAAGCCGGGAACGGTTATCTGGGCGCTAGGTATCACTCAGCACTCCGTAGGCACGTCAAATACGAGAATTTTGCCTATCATGCAGCTGATTTTAGGCAACATGGGCAAACCGGGCGGCGGCTGTAATATCCTACGCGGTCACGACAACGTCCAAGGCTCTACCGATATGTGCAATCTCTCAGACAGCTTGCCGATGTATTACGGTTTAGCCGATGCTGCATGGAAATACTACTGCAAAGGTTGGGGCGTTGATTACGACGAATTTATCAAAAGATTTGCGGTTTCAACAAAAGAACCTAAACAAGGCGGCTCTCCGGTAAAAAATACCGTATTTGAAGAGTATTTTTATCACGATCCGCAAAATCCGGAGGATAGAAACTGGCGTAACGAAAAAGGCTGGTCGCTATCAAAATGGTGGCAAGGCGTCTTAAAAGAGGAAAAAACATATACTAGCGGTAAGCTTCGCGTTCTTTGGGTACAAGGAACGGGTATTACGTCAATGGCGCATCTGGCTAAAATTCAAGAGGCCGTCCATAAACTAGATATGCTAGTGGTTGCCGAACCTTTCGTAAACGAAGTCGCGATTTTAAGCGATAGAAAAGACGGAATTTATATCTTGCCGGTCGCTACTGCGTTTGAAAACGAGGGACACCTAAGCTCTACGAATCGCTCCGGACAATGGAGAACTAAGGTGGTAGATCCGCTTTACGAGAGTAAGCCCGATCAAGAGGTTATGTTTGCATTCGCTAAAAAATTCGGCTTTTACGACGAATACGTCCGCGGCATGAAGATGGGCATCGTGGACCGCGAGATAAAGCAGGTAAAAGATGACTTTGTATGGCCTGACGACGCGACAAACGAAATCGCTCGCATAGGAAATTCGATCGGATACGGCGGTAGAACGGCGGAGATGTTTAGAAGGCATCAGGCTAACTGGCAAAATTTCGATCCCGATACGTTAATGGGTATCGGCGGAGAAGTAAAAGGCGAGTACTACGGTAAACCTTGGCCTGCATGGGATACTAAACACCCTGGTACGCCGATACTTTACGATATGAGTAAGCCTTATGCCGAAGGCGGCAGCGGATTTAGAAATCGCTTCGGCTTAGAGCATAACGGCGTTAGCCAGCTAGCTAGCGAGGATGCAACCTTAGTCGGCTCGCAGGTAAAAGGCGGCTATCCGCAAATAACCAAAGAAAATATCGAAAAAGTACTAGGCATCACGCTAAGCGAAGAAGAAAAAGCAAAAATGGGCGCTAGCTGGAGTATGGACTATAGCGGACTTATACTAGAAAAATGCCGCGAAAAAGGCGTAGTGCCTTACGGTAACGCAAGAGCTAGAATGATCGTTTGGGAATTCCTAGATCCGATCCCTAAACACCGCGAGCCTATCCACTCTCCGCGCTGGGATCTCGTTCAAAAGTATCCGACCTTCGACGATCAGGCTAGAAATTTCCGCGTAGAGACTAAATTTAAAACCGAACAGCAGGCGAAAGACTGGAGCAAGGAATTCCCTATCGTGTTTAGTACGCAGCGCGTAGTAAATTTAAGCGGTGCTGGAATGATAGAGCGAACCAGTAAATATCTAGCGGCGATAACGCCTGAGATGTTTGCTAACGTTCACCCTGAGCTTGCCTTAAAATACGGTATCCAAGATCGCGACATGATGTGGATACACTCGCCTCAAGGTACTAAGATCAAAGTCCGTTGCTACCACAGCTATATGGTAACTCCGGATAGAATTTGCATGCCGTATAACTTCGCCGGAGTTATGCAAGGCGTTAGCCTAGAAGACCGTTATCCAGAGGGCACCAAGCCTTATACTATCGGCGAGAGCTTTAATACCGTAACCAACTACGGCTTTGACCCGGTAACTCAAATTTCAGAGTTTAACGCCGGTCTATGTAGGATAGAAAAAGCCGACGGAGAGGGCTTTAAGACCTTCTTCCACGAATACGGCGAAAACAATGCGCAAGGTAAAGAGGAGGCTTAATAATGGCAAGAATGAAATTTTTCGTAGATACGAATAGATGCATCAGTTGTTTTGGATGCCAGGTTGCTTGTTCCTCTGCGCATGAGCTACCTGTGGGATTATATCGCCGTAAGGTTATCACGCTTTTTGACGGCATAGAGGGCAAAGAGCTATCTACTACGATAGCTTGCCAGCATTGCACCGACGCTCCTTGTGAACAGGTTTGTCCGGTGGATTGTTTTTACATCAGAGCCGACGGTATAGTGCTTCACGATAAAAATAAATGCATAGGCTGCGGATACTGCCTATACGCATGTCCGTTTGGCGCGCCGCAGTTTCCTAGAGACGGGGCGTTTGGCGTCAAAGGCTCTATGGATAAATGTACTATGTGCGCCGGAGGACCGGAGGAGACGAACTCCCACGAGGAGCGAGAGCTATACGGACAAAACAGAATGTCTGAGGGCAAAGTGCCGATGTGCGCCGCCGTTTGCGCTACGAACGCTCTACTTGTGGGCGACGCGACTGAGGTCTCAAACGTATATCGCAAGCGCGTTATGCTAAGACAAGCCGTCGCGATGCCGTAATAAATTTAGGAGCGATCTCGCTCCTAAATTTCTTTTCTATAATTATCCCAAATTTTTAAAATTTAGTTACTTTTCTACTCGCTAAAATCAAAATTTAAAGAGATTTGATAATCAAAAAAAGAGCTTGTTGATACTATAGGTACTTGATAGCCGTTTTTATTTTCGCTAAAGTTTTTTAATGATAGAATACGCACAAGAAACATATCTTTTTGGAGTTTTTATGACTAAAATTTTGAGATTTATATTCGCTTTGTTTATCCCGTTTGTGCTAAATGCAGCGGATACGGACTACACGCCTGAGATACAGAGTATAAAAGATTCATTCGTAAGTATCATGCAGCAGTATAAAGAGGGCAAGATCGACGAAGCCAAAACCGCTACACAAAATGCTTATTTTGGGCATTTTGAAAATATCGAAGCGGCGATCAGGGTAAATTTGGGGCAGAAAAAAGCCTACTCGATGGAGTCTAAATTCGGCAAAATCCGCAAAGCCATCATCGCCAAAAAATCGGTAGAAGAGATACAAGCGATAATGGACGATCTAAATAAAGAAATGGATGAGGTTTTGCCGGTTATAAACACCGGACATAAGCTAGTCGGCGAGTACTCAGATCCTAAAAACGCAGACGCCGCACAGACAGCTAAAGCTACTGAGGCTAGCCAAGCTACGGCTCAGCCTGCAAGTATCGCCGCTATAGAGCCGCACTGGCAAGTGGTTTATAACGACATAAAAACAGCCCTTAGCGCTGCGGGCGCGGCTTACGAAAAGGGCGATAAAGACGCAGCAAAACAGCAGATAAACAACAAAGCCAAATTTGAGCTATATCGCAACACGAAGTTAGAAGAGGCTATCCGTAGATTTATAGACGGCGGTCAGGGTATCGACGGCGACATCCAAAAACGCATGGGTTCGGCGATAATAGCGATAAACAACGATGTAGCCGCCGACGTACTAAAGTCAAATTTGGAAGAGCTTGATGCGCTGATATACGAAAACGTCGCCAAGCTACCTATGGACTCGGGCTCGCTAGCTACCAACGTAGTTTTACCTGATAGCGCCGAGGATGACGCGGCTACTGATTTTGCGCCCGTCGTTGCCAACATAAAGGCAAAAATCGCCGATGCGATCAAACTTTACGCCGCAAAAGACGTAGATAAAGCTATGAGCGATGCGCAGGATATTTACTTCGACGAGTTCGAAGGTAGCGGCATGGAAAATAAAGTAGGCGCGATAGACGTCGGTCTAAAAACTAAGATAGAAGGAAATTTCGGCGAAGTAGTCGCGCTGATGAAAGCGGGCGTGAGCGTCGAGAGACTCCAGCAAGCAGCCGATAATCTAGGTGCAAATTTAGACGCTGCGCTAGAAAAAACAAGCGGCAGTAGCTCGCCTTGGGCGCTATTTGTTTACGCGCTTACGGTCATACTGCGCGAGGGATTTGAGGCGCTTATCATCGTGGCGGCCGTCGTGGCGTATCTGCTAAAAACCGGCAACGAAAAGCGCATGAGTATCGTTTACAGCTCGCTTGGCGTAGCGGTCGTGCTAAGCTTTGTTATGGCGTGGATTATGAATTTGATATTTGCCGGCGCTGCAGGTCAAAAAAGAGAGGTGATGGAGGGCGCGGTAATGCTTATCGCCGTGGGACTGCTCTTTTACGTAGGTTTTTGGCTGCTTTCAAACGCAGGCGCGAAAAAATGGAGCAAATATATCCAAAGTCACGTCAGCGAGTCGATATCCGCAGGCTCTGCTAAGGCGCTTTGGTGGACGGTATTTTTAGCCGTATTTAGAGAGGGCGCGGAGACCGTACTTTTCTATCAGGCGCTGATTTTCGACGCTAAAGATAGCGCAGGTTACTCGATGATAGCGCTGGGATTTGTAGTGGGGCTAGTCGTCTTGCTAGTTACTTACTACGTGTTTAAAGTTTTTGCTATCAAAATCCCGATCAAACCGTTTTTCTTGGTTACTTCGGCGATCATCTTTTATATGTCGATCGTGTTTGTGGGCAAGGGGCTCATGGAGTTCGTCGAGGGTAAAATTTTCGTTCCGACTAAGATCGAAGGCTTCCCTACTATCGAGTGGCTGGGCATTTATCCGTATTACGAGAGCTTGATACCGCAGGCTATCATGGTAGCGGCGCTAATCATCGGCGTGATCATAATGAAAAACAAGCAAGCCAAAGAGGCTTAAATTTGACGTTTCCGGCTTCGCGGGTTGCCGCGAAGCTTAAAAGTAAATTTACAAACCAATTAAAGGAGAGAACATGAACAAATTCGTTAAAACAGCTTTGGCATTCAGCCTTGCTGCTTCAGTTGCCCTAGCAGGCGAGTTTCCTATCGGCGATCCGGTAGAAATCAACGGTATGGAGATAGCTGCCGTTTATCTAGAGCCTATCGACATGGAGCCAAAGGGCATCGACCTAGCTCCTAGCAAAGCCGACATCCACCTAGAGGCCGACATCCACGCTATCGAGGGAAATAAAAACGGCTTTGCGGCGGGCGAGTGGATCCCTTATCTAAAAGTTAATTACGAGCTAAAAAACCTAGATAACGGCAAAGTTAAAAAAGGTACGTTTATGCCTATGGTCGCTCAAGACGGCCCTCACTACGGAGCCAACCTAAAAATGGATACGGGCGTGGGCAACTACGAGCTAAAATTTCATATAGAAAATCCTGAAAAACAAGGCTTCGGTCGCCATGCGGATAAAGAAACAGGCGTAGGTAAATGGTTTGAGCCTTTCACCACGACTTATAAATTCCAATACACTGGAGCGCCTGCTAAATAATTCGGGCTTAGAGCGGCCAAGCCCGCTCTAAATTTTACTTAAATTCTCAAATTTTAGGGCTAATCATGTCTATATATTTCGTCCAAGTTATCTCATCGTTACTGGGATTTGTCCTTTTTGCAGCGTTAAACAACGACAAAAAGAGCCTAAAAGCGCTGTTTTTACCCTCGGTTTTGGGTATCGCAGTGGGCATAGTCGTTTTTAAGATCGCTAGACTCACGCTTCACGACGCGGGCGTTAAAATGGTATTTGACGCGGCTACTTTGGTATTTTTGCTAGTTAGTGCGCTTTGGATTTTTATCAAATTTAACCCTGCAAAGATGATAACGTTTTTCGCCTTAGGCGCAGGCTACGGCTTAACCTATGCTCACGCTAGCGCGAATTTTCCGGTATTTGCCGGCGAGCTACTCGATACGCAGTCTATCATCAGCCTATTTTTGATGATATTTGCGTTTTTGCTCTTGCTGATTTTGTTTTTCGTCGTTTCAAATTTAAAAGAATGCCTCTGCAAGCACGTGTTATGGACGTTTTCGCTTCTTTTTTTTGCAGTTTTGATAGTGCAAGCTATTTCAAACACGGGGCTTGAGTTTATGCGGGCGGGTATGATACCTACATATCCGTGGGCGCTCTCGCTCGTGGCTAAAGGCATTTACTATACGACGTTTGCGCAGTATTTTTTCATCTTTTCGGTTTTGATTTTGGCGGCTATAAATTTCAAAAAACGTCCGGCTCCGCTCGTAAAATCAGTCGTGGGCTCGAATAAATTTAGATTTAACAACGCGGCTAGAAATTTCATGGCGGCAAACTCCAAAAGCAGCATAACTATCGTCGTTACGGCTCTGATTTTCGGACTCTACTACGACCTGCACGCATCTAAACCGCCTGAGATCTCAGACCCTATCATTGTTGAGCCTGTAAATAACGAGTTTAAATTTGACGTCCAAGAGCTAGCCGACAATGAACTACACCGCTACGCCTACATAAACGACGAAGGTAGGGAGATAAGGTTTTTTCTTTTAAACCGCTTTTCAGACCGCGCTTCGCCGACCATCGTCTTTGACGCGTGCGCGATATGTGGCGATATGGGTTATATCAAAAAGGATACCGATCTCATCTGCATCTCGTGCAATGTACGCATTTTCTTGCCATCAGTTGGCAAAGAGGGCGGCTGCAACCCGATACCTATGCCTTTTGAATTTGACGGCAAATTCGTAACCGTAACGCTCGACACCATCCAAAGTGGTGCGAACTATTTCTCAAAAGTCGTCGAAAAAATGGTGCTAGATCCGGTAAGCCGCAAAAAAGTAAGCAATATCGGCTCGAAATCTTATTTATACTACAACAGGACGTATTTCTTTGAAAACGAAAAAACTCAGGCGGAATTTGAAGCCAACCCTGAAAAATACGTTGATATAAACGGGACTTTAAAATGAAAAATATGCAACTAAGGCTTATAAAAAGCTCGATCACCGGCTCAAAGGTGCAAAAAGGTATGGCCTTTATCACCATACTTTTGGCGACGGTTTTGATCGCTTGTATGCTAAATATCACGCTAAAAATCGGCGATCAGATCGCTAGCGAGCTGCGTGGCTACGGCTCAAACATCGTCGTCTTGCCAAAGGGCGAAGCGCTAGCTATCGAGATCGAGGGTAAAAATTTTACCCCGCTAAAATCGCAAAACTACCTAAACGAAGAAGATTTGCATAAGGTAAAGGAAATTTTTTGGCGAAATAACATCGTAGCGTTTGCGCCGTTTTTAAACGGCGAGGTAAAAGATGCTAGCGGCGAGAAGTATCAAATCACGGGTACTTGGTTTGATAAATTTGCAAACGTGGCCGACGAGCCTGAGTTTAAAACGGGCGTGAAAACGCTGTTTGGCTTTTGGGCGGTCGATGGCAAATGGATAGAAGATGACGATATGCAAAACGTACTCGTAGGCGAAAATTTAGCCGCGAAGCGAAATTTGAGCGTTGGCGGCGAGCTAAATTTAAACGGTCGTAGCGTAAAAATCGCGGGCGTACTAAAAGGAGCCGGCGAAGAAAGCTATAAAATCGTAACCTCGCTAAAGCTCGCCCAGGAGCTTTTAGGCAAGCCCGGGCAGTACTCAAAAGCCGAGGTTTCAGCGATGACGATCCCAGAAAACGATCTATCCGTCAAGGCCAGGCGAAATCTAGACAACCTAGATAGCGCCGAATACGATATGTGGTACTGCTCGGCCTACGTTAGCTCCATAGCCTATCAGATCGAGGAGAACTACGCGGGCGTAGCGGCCAAGGCGATGATGCAGGTAAGCGACGCCGAGAGTAACATCGTGAAAAAAATCCAAAGCCTAATGGGTATCGTTAGCATCATCGCGCTTGCGGTCTCTTCTATCGGCATTACATCGCTGATGACTAGCGAAATTTACAGACGTAAAAAAGAGATCGGCCTGCTAAAAGCCATAGGTGCCAGCAACTTTGAAATTTACGCCCTTTTTGCGAGCGAAAGCCTAGTGGTAGCGTTTTTTGCAGGCATTTTGGGGGCGTTTTTGGGCTACGCGCTAAGCTACATAATCGCTTACAGTATCTTTGGCTACGGCATCGGCATCGCGTGGATCGTGCTTCCGCTTAGTATCGCTTTCGCACTTCTTATCTCGATCGCGGGCTCGCTCGTGCCGATGAGAAGCGTCGTTAAACTCTTGCCTGCGGAGGTGCTATATGATCGCAAATAAGGGCTTTTTTTATAACGTTATCTTTAAAAGCCTGCGCTTTGGCGCGGCTAGAGTGGGCGTCATCATCGTCTCTATCTTGCTTGGTGCGTGCGTGACGGCGGCCTTTGTAAACGTATATCTGGATATCGACTCAAAAGTAACGAAGGAACTAAAAAGCTACGGCGCTAACGTAGTTTTCGCTCCCGCAGACCCCGTTAGCGACGAGGTAAACGAGGCTAAATTTAACGAAAAGATCGCCAAAATCCCGAGCGACAAGCTACTCGGACAGAGCGGATATCTTTTCACGCAGGTAAACATAGGCCCTACGACTGCGATCGCCATGGGCGTCAAATTTAGCGACCTAACGCGGGTTAAGCCGTTTTTGGAGGTCAAAGAGGGGCAAGGCATAACGCTTGATTTTGACGAGAGAAACGCGCTAATCGGCACCGATCTAGCCAAACAAAGCGGCTTTAAGGTCGGCGACGTGATCGAAGTGAGGCAAATCGGCGCGAATTCGGGCGAAAAAGTAAAGATCCGCGGCATCGTGCAAGACGGCGACAAAGAGGACTCGCTACTCATCATCTCGCTGCCTCTAGCGCAAAAGATAGCAAACGAGCCAAACACGCTAAACTACGCCGAGGCCGTAGTGACGGGTAAATTTGACTACATCAGCGAGCTTGGCAAAAGCCTTAGCGACGAGCAAATTTCCGTTAAACCCGTGGCTAAAATTTCAAAATCAGAGGGCCTAATTTTGGATAAGATTAAGCTTTTGATGGCGCTTGTTAGCTTTGTTATCTTGCTCATCACTTCTATGTGTGTGAACACGACGCTAAGCGCGATTTTGTTCTCGCGCTCAAGGGAGATCGCGCTGCTTAGAGCGCTGGGGGCCAGCAAGAAAAACGTGTTAAATTTATTTGGCGTCGAGACCTTCGTCACGGCGTTTGCGGCGGCTTTTGCGGGCGCTATTTTAGGCTACGGCTTAGCGCAAATTTTAGGCTATGCGATTTTTGATTCGAGCATTGATTTTAGATTTATGAGTATACCCATAGCGATGGCGATCTCGCTCGTTTTTGCGGGCGTGGCCTCGATCTATCCGATCAAACGGGCGCTAGAAAATAAGATGGCCGATATTTTAAGAGGAGAATAATATGCAGTACGCGATAAGATTAAACGGGATAGAGAAAAGATTCGGCGAAGTAAGAGCGCTAGAGAGCATTACGTTTGACGTAAACGCCGGCGAGTGGGTCAGCATAATGGGTCCAAGCGGTAGCGGCAAAAGTACGCTGGTAAATATACTCTCGCTAATGGACGAGCCAACCGCAGGCACGTACATGCTAGGCGGGGACGACGCTAGTAGGCTTAGCGACGAGGAGACGCTCAAATTTCGCCGCGAAAAGATCGGGCTGATATTTCAGCAGTTTCACCTCATCCCCTACCTAAACTGCGTCGAAAACGTGATGATAGCGCAGTACTATCACAGCAGCGTAGACGAAGAGGACGCTAAAAAGGCTCTCGAGCGAGTGGGGCTAGGACATAGGCTAGATCACCGTCCGAGTCAGCTTAGCGGCGGCGAGCAGCAGCGTCTTTGCATCGCGCGCGCCCTGATAAACGATCCTGATATCTTGATAGCCGACGAGCCGACTGGCAACCTCGATGAAGCAAACGAACGCGTAGTTTTAGAGCTATTTCAAAAGCTGCGAAGCGAGGGCAAAACGATCCTTCTCATCACGCACAACCCGGATCTTGGGCAGTTTGGCGATAAGATCGTCTATCTAAGGCACGGCAAGATGGAAAACATCCACTACGTGAGCGACGGCGAGCGTGCTCAGGCATGCGAGAGGCTAGCAAGCGAGCCAAAGGGTCAAAGCGCCTTTGCGACGGTTTAAATTTGGGAGAATTATGATAAAAAAATATATATTATTAGTCTTTGCGGCGGCGATGATAGCAGGCTGCGGAAATAGCGGCTTTGACAAGCACCACATCAGCCTAAACTCGCCAAATGGCGTTGATACGCACTATTTTCCCGAGGGCAGGCGGCTCAAAACGGACGGCAAGCCCTATATGCTCTTTTTCTTCGGCACATCCTGCGGCGCCTGCGTAGCGCAAGCTCCGATCGTAAATGAAATTTACTCCGAGTTTAAGGACAAATTCGGCGTTTACGGGATATTTGGACCAAGCCTTGGATTTGATAAAGATATCGACATGGTGAAGCACCACGGCATCGCCTACGACGTCATTAGCGATAAAGTTTCGGTCGATTATTTCAGCAAAGCAGTGGGCGGCGTGATGGGCGTGCCTGCGATCTTCGTCTTTGACGGCGAGGGCAATCTCAAAAAGCGCTTCATCGGACTCACGCCAAAAGCCACTCTTGAAAACGAGATCAAGCTCGTGTTATAAATTTACTCAAACGTAAAGATTTAGTAGTAAAATACGCTTAAATTTGATCCTAAATTTGACCCGTCCGCGTTAAATTTGCGGCGGTCAAATTTGAGCGAGGAGACGCGAAATGAAACTCAAAATTTTCTCTATTTTGCTATTTGCGATTTTTTTCGTAGGCTGCGGCGAACCCCGCACGCCCGAGCTTTACGCTAGAAGCACGGTGCCTATTTTTATCACTAACGGCGACGTGAAAAAAGCCTCGCGCAGCGTCTATGTTTACTTTAAAAACTCCTGCGGCTACGCAAACACGCTAGAAAATACCGTGCGAAACAAACTGCTTCAAAACGGCTTTACTCAAAGCATGGATCAAAAGAGCGCCGATATCGTGATAATGGGCGATTTTGCGAGTTTGCAGCGCCTTGAGCGACGCGAACGCCCGCGCGCGTATATGAGCATGGGCTATGGCTTTGGCAGCTACGGGCGCGCGCGAAGTATGGGCTTTGGCATGCTTTTTGGCGACCCGTTTGACGACGATTTTTACGACAGGACGGATTATTATCTTTACAGAGCCTTTATCAGCGTGATGATCCGCGCAAACGGCAGCGAGCAAAGAACCAATCTCGAGATCGAAAGCGGCCAGAATCTTTATTCGCCAAGTTATATTATCCCATACATAGAAGAGAAGGCGGCGACGCAGATACTTGGTTTCTTTTATCCTTAACGGCTTGTCTTTTTCCGCTATACTGCGTTGAAATTTAAATTTTAAGCTCGGCAGACTATCTGTCTAGCCTACGCTTAAAATTTAAATTCCGCCTTGTCTAGCGAAAAAATACTTCGCCTTATCTTTTTATATTTAAATTTGAAGTCAAATTTACAAATTTGGGTCGCCGAGACCCGTACCCTGAAAACGTCAAATTTAAATTTTCGGCGCTCCAGCACCAGATAAAACTGCGCATAGCGCAGCAACCTCTCACGTGCAGTGGGGTTAGAGAGGGCTTGGGAGAGGAAGGGGCGACGCTTCGTAAGTAGAATCCCCTTCCTCTCCCGAAAAAAAAGAAAAAGGGAGCTATTTTGCTAGCTTCGCTCGCAACTGCTAGCGCAGCGTAATTCAAGCCCCTTTCTTCTCAACAAAAAAGATTAAATTTAATGCATAACGCCAAATTTAACCAAACCAAATTTAGCATCTTAAAGGTGCGGGTCTCGGTGCGTAAAATTTGTCGCCGTCTACAAACAAAACCGCGCGAAATTTATAAATCTTATCTTAATGAAAATCAAGAAATATTCTAACACCTTTCTATATAATTATGATACGAAAAATCAAAATTATCATAAAGGATTTTAAATGAGATTAGCTATCAGTCTGGCTGCGGCTGCGACGGCGCTATTTGCAAACGGCGCAAATCCCGACGTCATAAAGCCGATAAAGGATTTTACGCCTCCGCCGCCTTATGCGCCAAACATCGCCCAAAGCGCGTTTCCCGAAAATCAATTCGACCGCGCGCCAAGGGACGATTATTTTTTTGTGACGGATTTGCTTGATAATTCTATGGATAAATTTCACGTCGCGGGCGGCTTTTACGGGAGGACGTTTTATAGTTCGGGACTTTTTAAATACCGTGGCGCAAATTTCTACACGATTTTAAACGCGAACTTTTCTAAAGCCAACCGCTACAAAGACGGCGGCGGCAGGACGTGGAACTACGGCTACGCCAGGCAGGGGCAAAGCGCGGTCGTGGGTTTCGTGCCTAGCGAGCTGAGCGAGTTTAGATTTACGCTCGTGCACGATAACATTGACGACGACAAGCAGCCTCACCATCTCATGGATGCCGTCAAAACCGAGCGATACGTCGGTAAATTTAACGCTCGTATCGGCGCGGAGGATCTATCAAATACGCTAAATTTCGAGCTGATGCTGCGCGACGTGAGCAGAAACGCCGATAACTACCGCCTAAGAAGCGCGGCGCAGACGGTCAAGGTCGAACTGGATAGAAAAATCGTGGACGCCGAGCTAAAATACGACGCGGACTTGGGCGACTTTCATAATCTCGCAGGTATCAGCTATCAGCACGATAATCACGAGGGAAAAAGGTACGTAAAACAGCCTAGTGGCTGGGTTTTTAACGGCTATAGGTTTGCCGACGTGACAAATAAACGAACGAGAATTTTTGATACGCTGAGTTATAAATTTAGCGACGCTCACAAGCTTAGCCTTGCTCTAAACTATGACTGGATGAAGTCAAATTTAAAGGGATTAAACGAGCCTTATTTTGCGCCCGCTGCACCGCTTAGGACGGTAAAAGGGCTTATCCGCAGCGTTTATGGATATGATTTTGACGGTAGTGTCAAGCAAGACGGCCTAAGCGCCAGCCTAAAATATGACTTTACTCCAAACGAGCTAGATAGCTACTACGCAGCGCTTGAGAGCTTGCAGCGCATACCCGGCAACATGGAGCGATTTAACACGCTTTACGGTCCGATGAATAACGGCTGGGTGAGCAATCCGCTGCTAAAGCCCGAGCGTCACAACCGCGTAAATTTGGGCTTTACTTACAAGAGTGAATTTTATAAAGATTATTTAAGCTCGCGTCAGGGCGAGGATAGCTTTAGCCTGGGCGGGTACTTTATCGCAGACGACGCGCAGGATCTAGTTATCTACGATCGCCGCCATGCCGCTTCGTCTACACCTCCAATAAACAGAAACGCCGTCATCACGCGCAACGTCGATGCTAGAATTTATAGCGTAAATTTACGCGGCGAGTATAATTTCGCGCGAAATTTCGGGATAAAAACATCGTTATTTTACAACTACGGACAAAACAAAACCGACGGCAGACCGCTCTATCAGATCCGCCCGTTTGAGGCGAATTTGGCCTTTGATTACAAAGACTACGCGAGCTTTGGCAGCTACAACATCGGCACCGCGGTGCGCTACGTGGCAAAGCAAAATAGGGGAGATTTCGATAAATCCACCGGCTTTGGCATCGACAAGCGCGAAGCCGCAAAGAGCTTTACGACGATGGACGTTTACGGCGGATTTGAGTTTAAAAATAGCTGGGGCGTGAGGCTTGGCGTGACGAATATCTTTGATAAAGATTACGCCGAGTTTATCAGCGGCGAGCACGTAGGAGCGCTAGATCCAGATCCTGTGGTGCGTGCGCCGGAGAGGGCGGTGTTTGTTAGCTTTCACGCTAGTTTTTAAAATTTGAGCGGCGGCTTGTCTCGCGAGCGCTTTTTGCGGAGTTTGATAAAATTTAGCTCGGCAGACTACATGTCTAGCCTACGCTAAATTTTATCTGCACAACCCCAAAAATCATCTCACGATACTTCGCCTTATCGTTTTACGCTCAAATTTATAAATTTGACTCGCCGAGACCCCCATCTTGAAAAATGTAAATTTGAAATTTGCACTGCGGTAGCGCTAAATTTAGCCTATACGCAGTGCGGCATCTTCTCGCGTCGCAGGGCTAGTATGCTACAAAAAAGTCGGATTTTAAAAATTTGAGTATTTAAATTTAACGCTCAAATTTAGCAATCCAAATCAATAAAATTTCAAAATTTAAATCAAGATTTTTGATTTAAATCTTAGGTATAATTATCAAAAATGAGTTGAGGTAAAGTCAAATTTGCCTCGAGCAAATTTAGCATTTTCGCGGCGCGTAAAAATTGGCGGGCGGCGCGGCAAATTTGAGCTCAAATTTAACCGCGAACAAAAGCGAAACGAAATAAAATTTAAAATCTTAATACAAGGAGAAAGTTATGAACAGACGAGGATTTTTAGGACTCGGCGCGGCGCTGGGCGCGACGACGATGGCTCCTAGCCTTTTTGCGAAGGAAAACTTTACGATGTGGGGCGCGCCTGCGATCCCTAGCGTGATAATGGCCGTGGCAAGCATGCAAGGCGAGCTAGCTAAGACGCACGACGTGAAGCTGCGCATCTGGAACACTCCGGACGTCCTGCGCGCGGGCGTGGCTAGCGGCGATATCAAGGTCACTATGTCGCCCTCAAACGTCGCGGCGAACCTGCGAAACCAGGGGTTAAATTTCGCGATGTTAAATTTGCTCACGCTTGGCGTCATGAACGCGATGATAAAGGATGAAAACATCAAGACGCTAGAGGACTTCGTCGGCAAAAAAATCATAATGCCGTTTAAAAACGATATGCCCGATCTCGTGCTACGCGCGCTTTGCAAGAAACGCGGCATAGACGCGAGCAAGCTTGATATCACGTACACTCAGACGCCGCCTGAAGCGGTGGGGCTGTTTATCCAAAAGGACTACGACGTGCTTATCGTGCCGCAGCCTCTTAGCGAAGCTACGATTTTGCGTGGTAAAAAAGCGGGCGTAGCTGTGCATTACGGGCTTGATTTTCCTAAAACTTGGGGCGAGAGCTTTGGTGCTAAACCATACATCCCGATGGCGGGCATCATCGTAAACGTGGACTACTACGAGGCAAATCGCGCGCTTTTTGAAACTCTGCACGCCGATCTAACGAGCGCGCTAAAATGGATCCTGGAAAACAAACAAAGCGCGGCGAAAATCGGCGCCGAGTACCTGCCTGCGCCCGAGCCTGCGCTAGCCGGGGCTTTCGATAAGGCAAATTTAACGGTAACAAAAGCGCATGAGTTACAAGACGACGTGATGGCGTTTTTTGAGCAAATTTTCGAGTTTAATCCAAAGCTTCTGGGCGGCAAAATGCCTGATAAGAGCCTGTTTTTATGATACTTATCGATAACGTCAAAAAAGACCGCGGCGCGTTTTTAAAGGTCGCGGACTACCTTTGGGGCGGCTTTAGCGGGCTTGCCACGATAGCGCTTATTATCGCGCTTTGGCAGATCGGCAGCGAGCTGGGAGGGGAGTTTTTACTCCCCGCGCCCGAGGCGGTTTTCGTGCGGGCTTACGAGCTTTTGGTGGATTATAAAAACAGCGAGATAAACATCACTCTCGTGCGCTCGCTAGTGGGAGTCGGTACGGCCTGTGCCATCGGTATCACGCTGGGGCTGGTTGCCGGCGCTTATAAAAGCTTTGCCGCGTTTTTAAAGCCCGTGATCACGACGCTGCTTTCTATGCCGCCTATTATTTGGATCGTTTTAGCTATATTTTGGTTCGGGTTTGGAAACGCGAGCACCATCTTTACGATCATTATCACGGTTTTGCCGCTTACTTTTGCTAGCTCGATGGTCGGTATGATGAGCGTTAGCGAGGAGCTAAAGGAGATGTTTGACGCGTATAAACTAGGCATCTGCAAAAAGATCCGCCACCTATACGTTCCGCACCTAACCAGCCATATCATCAGCTCTCTAAGCGTCGCCGTGGGCATGGGCGTAAAGATCGTCATCATGGGCGAGCTACTAGGCGCAAACGACGGTATGGGCGCTAAGATCGCGAGCGCTAGAGTGATGCTGGATACAACCGAAGTGATGGCCTACGTCGTGCTTACTATCGCTATCATTATGCTTTTTGAGTATCTGGTTATCGAGCCGCTAAAGATCACGCTAATGCCGTGGAAAAGGTAGTTTGCTATGCTAGAACTTCAAAATTTAGAATACGAAATTTTACGCGACAAGATCGTGCGCGATTTTAGTTTAAAGGTCGGCGCGGGCGAAGTAGTGACGCTATTTGGCGCGAGCGGCTGCGGTAAAACCACGATCCTGCGCATGATCTCGGGTCTCATTGATCCGCGCAAAGGCAAGATAATCAATAAATTTAATAAAACGACCTATCTCTTTCAGGAAAATCGCCTGCTCGAGTGGAAAAATGCGCTCGAAAACGTACTGCTCGTGATGGATGAGCCCGATGAAAAGGCCGTGCTACAGCTATTTTCTAGACTTGGACTAACGGAAAAAGACGTGCTAAAATACCCTGACGAGCTAAGCGGCGGCATGCGCCAAAGGGTAGCCTTCGTGCGGGCGATCGTGACAAAGCCTGATTTGCTGCTGATGGACGAGCCGTTTTCGGGGCTTGATTATGATATGAAAGAAATCCTGATAGACATCGTCACGCGCCGCGTGGAGGAGGGCATGAGCGTAGTGCTGGTGACCCACGACAGGATGGAAGCGGCTAGGATGTCTAGTAAAATTTGCTTTTTAGCGAGCAAGGGCGCGGTGATCGAGCGAGAGCTGGAGCTAGACCGTGCCTTTTCGCAGCGGGATTTTGTCTACGCTAGCGGCGTGATAGACGAAAATTTTAAAGGAAAAATTTATTATGATTAACGACTTTTTCACCCATCCGATGAGAATTTTTTTCCTTACGAGCGCGGTTTGCGCGGTGCTAGGCGGGGCGATATTTTTTACGCCCGTGGATTTCGTTAGCTGGCATAAATTTATCTTTTTGCACCTGGTTGTGGCCCTTGCGTATGCGGGATTTTTACTGACGGGGCTAACCGATTGGACGAATTTTGGCGGAGGGCTTAAAAAACACGCCTACGTTATGTTTTCGTTTTTTGCGGCGAGTTTTTTTAGCGCGTTTTTTAGCCTGTTTGCGGCGCACTTTTTTATGGCGCTTTTTTGGGCGTATCTGGCGGGGCTTTGCGTTTATATGATCTGGCTTGATAGAAACGACGATCAGCTGGGCGTTTTAGCATTTTTACTCGGCATTTTGGGTTTTGAGATTTATTATTTGCTTAGCGGCGAGGAGAGATTTTTAAATTTACAAATCCACCTACACGTAATCGCGATTTTGCTTATATCTTTTCGCGTTAGCGTCGTGCTTGGCAAGGAGGCGCTAAACCGCGAGCCCGGCATGCAAGACGCGGCCTTTGTGCCAAATTTCGTTTATAAAAACATCGCGATCGTTAGCGTTAGCGCGTTTTTGTTAGTTAGCCTGTTTTTTGAAGGCAGCAAGGCTGTAAATTTCGCCGCGATAGCCTGCGGTAGCGCGATTTTAGCCAAGCTAAAAGAGTGGCACTACAAGGAGCTTTTGCGTCATAGCTTCGTGATTTATTACTACCTGATGCAGCTTTTGCTGGCCGCGGGCTATATCCTTTACGGCGCGAGCGGGATTTTGGGGCTGGGGCTAGAGACAAATATGCTGCACGTTATCGCGCTAAACGGCATTATTTTTAGCATTATGCTTATCTTTAACATCGCCGGTCTGCGCCACAGCGGGCAGGAGCTTGAGTTTTTGCGCCTGAGCAAGATCGCCTTCGCGCTTGCTATTGTAGCGGGTGTTTGCAGAGGCTTTTTAGCTTACGTTTGGAGCGGATTTTACATCCATCTACCGGCAACTCTCATCGCCGTAGCTTTCGCACTTTGGTTTATAGATTTTTATAAAATTTTTAGAGATAACGAGTTTAGCGACGATCCGGAGTAGGTTTATTTTACGGATTAAATTCGGCTTGTTTTATCGCCGTAGAATTTTGCCTAAATAGTGCCGAATTTAACCCTCCGAATAAAACAAATCGCCGTATTTGCCTTGCAAAGCCGTATCGCATTTCGCAGCTTTTTCGAGCAATCAAATCGACAAGCGAAAAAGTAAAATTTTACGCATGGAATCCCTTTAAATTTTCGCGTTATCATAGCCGTTAAAACCGAAAATTTATATTAACTTCGCTAAAATCGTTTTTTAGCGACAAAAATACGAAAGGAACGGCCGTGGCGCTACGAAACACTCTGCACTATCTGCTTTTAAGCGAATATCTAAATCCGCAAACGTTACAAAAATTAAACAAAGAACAAAGTAAATATAAAAACGCCTACGAAACTACGCCGGATAAATTTACCGATGATTTTTGGCATCATTTAAAGCAAATGAAAAGCGTCTCGGAGCTTGCAAAAAGCGGAAACAAAAGGAAGTTAAGCATCGAAATTTACGGCGGGATTTTCGAGCTGGACGAGATAGCAAACGAGATAATAAAACAAAATCCGAATTTACAAACTAGCCAATTTCGTCAAAGTCAAAATCAAAAAGCCACGACTTATTTTATAAAATTTACGGGCGATTTGTCCGTCAAAAACAAAGAGGAAAAAGTTAAATTAAGCACGCTCGTTAGCGAGTCCGATTTTAGCGAGCAAGATACTAAAAAATTAGAGCCCGTATGCGGCGAAAATAGCGGATTTAACGTTGATTTAAATAGCGTATTTTTATCCACCGCGCCTTGGGCGACGGCAAATTTTAGCAAACCGCAAAATTTAGATTATAAAAATTTTGAAGCTCTAAAAGATAGCATAAAAGCCCAGATAGAAGCGCTAGGCAAAAACGAACGAAGTCTGAGCGAAATGGTAAAATTTATCCACGGCGAGTTTAAAAAGCAGTTGAATTCGCCGCTAGTAAGCAACGATCTTCGCGTAAATATCTGCCTAGAAAGCGGCGTAAAAAGTAGCAGCGACTTGCTTAATAGTTTTTATTTGGGCGAGATTAGTCTGGCTCTAAATGAGGGCTTAAATAATAAAAATTTGCAAACGATTTTTGACGAAACGGGCGCAAGCGATATAAAAATAGGGCGCATAGATATGAGAGATAGCGCGAATTTTGGTACCGTTTTTTCGATGCTAGAAGCCAAAAACTACCCGATAGGCGCGTTTGCTAGCGAATATATGCTAATTTACTCGCAACAAATCGCCGTAAATAATATAATGAAGCTTTTTAACGAGAAAAAAGGCGGCATTTATAGCGTAAACGGGCCTCCGGGCACGGGCAAAACGACGCTCTTAAAAGACGTGGTTGCAGGCGTGATCGTGGAGCGAGCAAAGGTTTTATCTACGCTAAAAGAAGACGAAATTTTCGAGCGCGGCGTCAAGCTAGACGGTAGCCAGTATCCAGACTTTTATCCGCTAAATCCCAAGCTAAAAGGCTTTGAGATCGTCGTAGCCTCGTGCAATAATAAAGCCGTAGAAAACATTAGCGCAGAGTTGCCTAAGCTTGATAGCGTAGATAAGGCGTATTTGGGCGAGCTTGATTATTTTAGGATGCAGGCTACGAGGCTGCTGTCGGCGGGCGCCTTAGTAGAGTGCCAAAAAAGCCAAATTTCGCAGCCTGCCTGGGGGCTAATCTGCGCCACGCTAGGCAATAGCGGCAACGTAAGCGATTTTAAAGAAAACTGCCTAAACGACTTTTTTATCAATCAAAACCACCCGGAATTCGACGTTTTAAAAACGCAAGGCGCGATAACGAGCTTTAACGATAAATTTAAGGTCGACGGGCTCGTAAATTTACTCAAATTCGGCAAACAAAGCTATGATTTTAAACTAGCGCAAAAAGAATTTAACGAAGCGCTGAATACCGTAAATACGCTACTAGCTCTACTGGATTTCTCTACGCAAAAGTCGCTAAGCGCGCAGCAGAGTAAAGAGGAACGCGAAAATAGCTCGCCTTTTATGGCGGAAAACGGCATAAAAACCGCCGTCGCGCAGGCTAGGATAAACGTCTTTATAAAAGCGCTAAATTTACATAAAGCCGCTATCTGGTCGCAAAAGGCGAAATTGGGCGCAAATTTGGCGGCGTTTTGCGAGCTGGGTAAATTTAAAAAGAAAGAGCAGGTAAGGGAAATTTTAAAATCGCTATTTTTCGTCGTTCCCGTCGTTAGCTCGACGTTTGCCTCTTTTGGGCGGTTTTTTAGCGATTTTGGCGAAAACGATATCGGGCTTTTATTAGTAGACGAGTCCGGTCAGGCAAATATCTCAAACGCCGTAGGCGCGCTATATCGCTCTAAAACGGCGGTAATAGTAGGCGACCCGTTGCAACTAGAACCGGTAGTAACTCTACCCGAAAATTTAAACGACGTGCTGCTTGGCTATACCGAGGCGTCTAGGGAGTTTAACGTAGCGACAACTTCGCTGCAAGCATGCGCGGATAAAACTCAAAAAATAGGCGCTTATATCGGTCAAACCTGGGTCGGCTCGCTGCTCATCGTGCATAGACGCTGCGATAATCCTATGTTTAACGTCGCAAACGAGACGACGTACGACGGCGCTATGGTCTGGGGTAAAGGCAAAAATAAAAACTCGCTCGCCAAAGCGACAAGCTGCTGGATAGATATAAAAACGAGCGTTTGGAGCGGCAACGGCAGCGAGGCTGAGCTAGCGGCGGCGGATCAAATTTACGAATCGCTAAAAACGCTAATCGGCGCAAACGCAAGCGAACATATAAAAATCATAACGCCGTTTACCGACGTCGTAAAGCAAAGCGCGGCCTTGCAAAAACAAGGCAAGATACGAATCAGGGCAAACACCATCCACACCATGCAAGGTCAAGAAGCCAAAGTCGTTATCTTTATCCTAGGCGGAGCTAGCGCGGGCGCAAGAGCATGGGCGTCGGCAAAGCCGAATTTACTAAACGTAGCTCTAACGCGCGCCAAAGAGTATATCTATATCGTCGGCGACAAGGATGCATGGGGTGGACTAAACTATTTTAGCGTTGCAGCTAGAGAAATTTAAGAATAGAAATTTAAACGAAATAGCGATAAGATTATAATTTAAAATTTAAAGGAGCCAAAATGTCAAATATCTTAATCATAGGCGCGGGCGGCGTGAGCCAAGTCGCGACCGTAAAATGCGCGATGAACGCGGACGTTTTTAGCAAGATCACCCTTGCTAGCCGCACCAAAAGCAAGTGCGACGCGATCGCTAAATTTATCAAAGACCGCCTAGGCGTGGCTATCGACACCGCCCAGATCGACGCGGATGACACCGATGCCGTAGTCGCGCTCATCAAAAAAACGGGCGCCGATTTGCTTTTAAACGTCGCGCTGCCGTATCAAGACCTAACCCTCATGGACGCGTGCTCTCGCGCCGGCATCCCATACATCGACACCGCAAACTACGAGCACCCGGATACCGCTAAATTTGAATACAAGCTGCAGTGGGCGAAGGACGAGGATTTTAAAAAGGTGGGCACCATGGCGCTTCTTGGCTCTGGCTTTGATCCGGGCGTGACGAACGTATTTTGCGCTTACGCGCAGCAAAATCTCTTTGACGAGATCGGCGAGATCGACATCCTAGACTGCAACGCGGGCGATCACGGATATCCGTTCGCGACGAATTTCAACCCAGAAATCAACCTGCGCGAAGTAAGCGCAAAGGGCCGCTACTGGGAGCGTGGCGAGTGGAAAGAGACCGAGCCGATGGAAATAATGTTCAAATGGGACTACCCGAAAGTAGGCGTCAAAGACAGCTACCTGCTCTATCACGAAGAGCTTGAAAGCTTAGTAAAAAACATCAAGGGGCTAAAGCGAATCCGCTTTTTTATGACGTTCGGGCAGAGCTACCTCACTCATATGAAATGCCTAGAAAACGTCGGCATGCTACGCATCGACGAGGTCGAGCATAACGGCGTAAAAATCGTGCCGATACAGTTTTTAAAGACGCTACTGCCTGATCCTGCGAGCCTCGGCCCTCGAACGAAGGGCAAAACCAACATCGGCTGCGTAATACGCGGCTTAAAAGACGGTAAAGAGCGCCAAGTCTACATCTATAACGTCTGCGACCACGAGGCTTGCTACGCCGAGACGGGCGCGCAGGCCGTGAGCTACACGACGGGCGTGCCTGCGATGATCGGCTCGATGATGGTCGCAAAGGGCATCTGGAGCGGAAAAGGCGTCTTTAATATGGAAAATTTCGACGCTAAGCCTTTCATGGATGAGCTAAATAAGCAGGGCTTGCCGTGGGAGATAATCGAAATGAAACCCGGCGAGAGGTATGAAGTCTAATTATGAATTTTGTTCAAGAGCTTTTAAATAAAATTTTAAATTACTTCAAGGCTAAAATTAAAAGCCTTGAAGCTAGGTTCTATCTTTTTGGAATTTCGACAATAGTTTTTTCAGCTATTTTAATGCCCAATCCCCAAAACAATATTATTACTTTAATTGTACTGTCTGCAGGCATAACACTATTTTGCCTAGGTTTTATGTTTTGGTGTTATGACTTATTAAAAAAAAGATGGATTATCAATGTAGCAAAAATATTTTTGATATTATTAAATATACCAACTTATTTAATATCAGAATTTTTGTCTAGATTTATAATTGCCCAAACTCTAAATTTGCCCGTAAAAGACTTTGAGTTAACACTAAAAGCATTAACATCAATTTTTTATATACCGGTAGGAGTTTTTCTTTCTTGTTTTATTTTAAT
>NZ_CAJPQR010000024.1 GCF_905372745.1 uncultured Campylobacter sp.
GAATAGATGATAACGGCATTAAAGATTGGATAGCCTATCCTAATCAATTTGTCGAAAATGAAAATAAAATTTTAGAGTTTTTACAAGAGATAAACGCGATAAGGATGTAGAATGAAACTTTTTTCTGATTATTTTGAGGGGCTACTAGAAAAACAGTCTGATTATTTTAAAGATGATCTAATCAAGGGTGCTTATTTGATAGGCGCTTATTCAAAGAGTATTATAAATAGTTCTTTTACATCAGAAGTTTCTAAAGAAAATAAGACGTTTGAAAAGTGGCTTTCAAATCAAAAAGTAATAGCGCCGAATTTAAAGAAAATTTTTAATAAAGCAAATGAATTTGAAAGAAAACTAAAGCTAGGTAGTGCGACAAATAGTGATCTGTCGCAGCTGATAACTACGCATTTTTGCAATGAAAAAGGTAAGAGCGTTTCTCGCTATGAAATTTCATTTGCATTTATACGAGGCATGAACGACTACGTTAAATTTAAAAAAGATAATCAACAATCAGGAGAAAATAATGAGTGAGATAGCAAAACATAGCGAAATTTTGTTTTTATGGGACGCAAAGATGACAAATCCTAACGGAGATATGTTAAACGACAATGCGCCAAGATACGATGAGAGCGACAGAAAAGCTATCGTGAGCGACGTAAGAGTAAAGCGAACCATCAGGGATGATCTGCAACACAGAAAGTCTCAAACCATATTTGTAAATAATGCCGAACAGGTACAGTCGGCAGAAACTAGATTTGCCGAAGTAAAGAAAATTTTAGGCGAATTAGACGATAAAAAGGCATTTTTAAGCTGCATAGACAATAGACTTTTTGGAGGCGTGGCACCAAGAAGCAATATACAAATCATAGGCGCAGTGCAATTTTCTTGGGCTAAATCGCTAAACGAGACAGAGACTGTTTTTTCACAAGGCACAGCAGCATTCGGTGGCGATACAGCTAAGTCTAAATCACTTAGAACCGACAACTACATACCGTATGGCTTATTTGCCATGTATGGCACTATAAATTCACTAAATGCTGCCAAATCAAACGCTAGCGAAGAAGATGTCGCACAAATGCTTGACTCGATGTGGCAAGGTACAAAGCTACTAAACACAAGAAGTAAGGTCGGTCAAAAGCCAAGAATGCTTATTAGAGTGATCTATAAAGACGCTTATATGATAGGCTTACTTGACGAGCTTGTAAAGCTAGACAATAAAGATTCCGATCAGATCAGAAGCATTGACGAGTGCGAGTTAAATTTTACAGCTCTTACTAGATCGCTAAAAAATATGAGCCAAAAGATAGAAAAGGTTGTAATCTTTTACGATGACTCCCTTAGGGAGTATGTGGATCAGTTTAAAGAGCCGGGGCTAGAAATAGACGCAAGAGAGCTATAATGTTTGCATTTAAAATTTGGGGTAAATTTGCTTGTTTTAGAGATCCTTTGGGGATTAGTCAAAATATCACTTTACCTATCCCGCCAAAGACTACGATTTGCGGTATGTTGGCGGCTTTACTCGGCATAGATAATTATTTAAACGATGATAGATTTGACGACTTTAAATATAGCGTAATCCTAGATGCTCCTATTTTAAAAAAGAGTTTTTCGCAAAATTATATAAACGACTATACGAAATTTACAAAGTCTCATCTAAATAGTTTGCTCAAATTTGATATGCAAAAAATCTCGCTTGGTTTGCGTGACAATAAGGCTCCTCAAAAACCAATAAATAGAGAACTCTTGATTTATCCGAAGTATATAATTTTTATTGATAAATTTAAGCTCGAAGACGAAGCGATTTATAATCTAAAAAATCGAATTTCCAAATTCCCTTTTTATCTTGGCAATAGCGAATTTGCCGGGAATTTTGAGTTTATGGAGATAGTAAATTTTACAAACAAAAATTTTGATGAGGTAAGTATTGACTCGTTTGTACCGCAAAGCAAGGCGCATAATATATGCTTTGACGAAAATATTTTATACTCGCCAATCTGCTTTGCCGGAAGCCTAGATAACGATAGATCTCCAAAAACGCACATAAATTTGATATTTTCAAACAACCAAATAAAGGCAAAAAATATAGAGGCTTGCGAGGTGATTTGCGCCCAAAAAACTTATCGCTGCATATTTGTATGATGCAAATTTCAGACGCTTTTAACTCCCACCCGCAAAAATCATACAACTCGCACATTAAAAATATAGCCGACAGCTTTGATGACGATGAGCACAAGGAGGCTGCATCTTTTCACGATCTAGCCAAAATTTCACAAAAATTTCAAGACTATATAAATTTAGACGCTAAAAATTTTACCTCGGCAGATGAATTTGAAAAAGCGCGGCAAAAGCTAAAAACTACGCACACGCTAGAAAGCGCTTTTATATACTTTTTTACTAGAGCTAACAAAGATATAAATTTCTTGGCAAATTTCTTTGCTATCTTAAAGCACCACTCTGATTTGCCGGATATAGACTACTTTCTCTCAAATACAGGATCTACAAAAGCAAAAGCAACAGATAGACTCAAAAAGATAGACGAGATAGCTCAAAGAGCAAATTTGGATATCGATATAGATCTCTACGACTTTGTGGATTATTTTTTAGACTTGGAAAATGAACTACCAAAATATTACGGTTTGGAGAGCTTTTTTATTTTTAAAAAAAGATACTCAAGGCTCATTTTAGCCGATAAATTTGAAGCTATTTTTTCAGAAAGCTATCAAAATTTAGCCGTTTTAAATGCCAAAAAGATAGATCTTTACATAAACCAAATAAAGAGAATAATAGCCGCCAAAAAGCAAGATGATTATAAAGACAAGGCGAGAGAGATTATATTTAAAAATTTTAACTCCAATAAAGACAAGAAAACATTTCTTATAAAGGCGCCAACAGGTATCGGCAAAACATTTTTGGCATTAAATTTAGCCTTAGAAATAGCTAGAAACGGCAACAAAAGGCGCATCATAACGGCTATACCTTTTACATCTATCATAGATCAAACGCACGCCGAGTATCAAAAAATCATAGCAGATCAAGACGTTTTAAAGTATCACCATCTAACAAGCTATAAAAGCCAAAACGACGATGAACAAGAGCAGTTTATGCAAAAGGTATTCTTAGCCGACGTCTGGCATGAAAATTTTATAGTTACGACTTTTAACCAGCTATTTTTTACTTTTTTTTCAAACCATAATAAAGACAATCTCAAGCTTGAAACCCTTCGAGATAGCGTCGTTATAATAGACGAGATACAAAATATTCCGCGAGTGCTGCTAAAATCCATCGCAGCTGCCTTTAACGAATTTTCAAAAAGATACGATATCCATTTTATAATCATGTCGGCAACTATGCCTCATATCGCAGCTGAGTTAGAGAGTTTTACCGAGCTTTCGGAGCCCATATTATATAGGCGCGAAAAAGATAGATATAATATTATTTATAAGCCTGAGATAAAGGGGTTTGCTGACTTGATAAATGAAATTTTAAAGCATCAAGAAGAGAGCGCGCTTTGCGTTGTAAATACCATTTCAAAAGCCAAAAAGCTATACGAAGCTCTAAAAAATAGCAGTGAAAACAGCATATATCTTTTGACGACACACCAGATCCCACTTCACAGAGTACAAATAATAGACGAGATAAAAGAAAAACTTGAAAGTGGCGAGAAAATTACCCTAGTCGCCACTCAGCTCATAGAAGCTGGAGTTGATCTTAGTTTCGACGTGGGATTTCGCGAATTTGCACCCATTGGCGCCATCATCCAGGCCGCCGGTAGAGTAAATCGCAACGCCACATCTAGCAAGCCGGCAAAGGTCGTGGTTTTTGACTATTTAGACGGCAAACCATTTCCGTATCACGATATAGATCTGCAAGAAGATAAGGTAAAAGAAATTTTAGTTCGCTCCATAAAAGAGAGCGAAATTTATCAAATTTTAGAGAGCTATTTTCAGAGCACCAAAGACGAAACGACGAGCATAGATCTACTAAGCCTTGCTAAAGAGTTAAAATTTCAAACTCTATTTGATAAATTTAATACCAACTTCATGCCAAAACAAGACTACAAAGTGTCGCTCTTTATAGAACAGCATGATGGTCATTTTAATGAATTTTTAGAAAAACGAGAGGCGCTTTTAGCTTCTGACAAAGATAAATTTATCATCTTGGCAAATATCAAAGAGCTTGAAAAGGAGCTAGCGCTATATACCATTGCAGTTGGCAAAAATATGCTTGAAAATATAAAGCCATACACAAGAGAGTTTTTTGGCAGATATGTTTTAGCGCCTAGCGATTTTTATAATAAATTTGACGGATTCATGCCTGAGCTAACGGCAGCAGACGAGGTATTTGACTAATGTTTTGCAAAGACCAAATCACCGGTACGCTCGTGAATTATTACGTTACCTGCAAACGTGAGGCGTGGCTTTACGCACACCATATCCACGCAGATCAAGAGGATGAAAACGTGCTGATGGGCAAGGCGCTGGCGGAGATCAAAGAGAGCGATTTGCAGGAGTTTGCATTTTCAAATTTGAAATTCGACAAACTTTCCAAGCAGCGCGGACATTATCTCATCACCGAATACAAAAAGAGCCTAAAAAACGAGCTTGCGGGCAAGATGCAGCTACTTTTTTACATCTATCTTTTAAAAACGGGCTTAAATTTAAAAGAGGTAAAAGGCAAACTAATCAGCGGTAAAAAGGTGATTTTGGTAGAGGATAGTAGCGAAAATTTCGCTCTAATCGAGCAAATTTTAGGCGAGATAACGTCGCTTGCGAACCTAGAGCGACCGCCGAAATTTACGCAGGGCAAATTTTGTGCAAACTGCGCTTATAGCGGATATTGCGCGAGTTAAAATTTAGAAAAATGTACGTGATTTTATTTTACGACATCGCCGGCACCGAGCAAAAAGAGAAAAACAACGCAAACCGCATCAGAAAGGCGGTCGAGAAGTTTTTGCCGCGCGTGCAGTTTTCCGTTTTTGAAGGCGAGATTCGCGAGAGCGATTTTAAAAAACTAAGCGCGGTTTTGCAAAAAGAGTGCATTACGCAGCTTGATTCTATCGTGATTTACACGTTTAATTCGCTGAAATACTCCAAGCGTATCGTAATCGGGCAGGATAAAAGCGGCGCGCTGTTTAGTTAAATTTGCTCGCGTAAATTTGCCGAATTTGACGGCAGCGCTTGAAATCTAGGCTAAATTTAAGGAAAGAGATGCAAAAAAGCGACAGGACGCATTTTATTTTGAGCGCAGGCAGGCTTCGCAGGCAAGATAACAATATCTATTTTGATAAATTTGACGATGAGGGCGCGGTCGTCGCCAGCAAAATTTTGCCGATAAACGCGATCGATGAAATTTACGTGCTGGCAAAAGTGCAGATCGACACCTACACTATGGCGTTTTTGGCCGATAATAACATCCTTTTGCACGTTTTTAGCCCGCATCAGAGCTTTCGCGGCAACTTTTATCCAAACACCTCAAACTCGGTCAATAAAAGCGGCTTTGTGCTGCTAAATCAGGTTCGCGCTTTTGACGATCCGCTTAAGCGCGCCTACATCGCCCGCGAGATCACTCGCGCACACATCCTAAACGACGCAGCAAACTGTAAAAGGCACGGCGTGAAATTTGACGTCTCGCCCCACATAGAGGCGCTAAACGCCGCAGAGGACGTGCCTGCGATAATGGCAGTGGAAGGGGCGTTTCAAAAGCTCTACTACGAAAAATGGAACGAGATAATCGCGGATCAAAAAAGCTTTAAATTTACCGTCCGCTCCAAGCGCCCGCCCGCCGATAAAATCAACAGCTTCATAAGCTACGTAAATACGCGCATTTACAACGTCTGCCTCAGCGAAATTTACAAAACCGAGCTTGATCCGCGCATCGGCTTTTTGCACGAGCCAAACTACCGCGCGCTGAGCTTACACCTCGATCTTGCCGAGATTTTTAAGCCGATTTTGGGCGATACGCTGATTTTTAGCATGCTAAATAAAAAAGAGATCACCGCAAAGGACTTTCAAACCGACGCCGGTCGGATAAAATTTAGCAACGACGCCGTGCAAAAGATCGAGCTAAAAATGATCGCAAGGCTTGGCGAAACGGTCTCGCTGGGCGGGCGCGATCTCACATGGCGGCAGGTGATCCGCCGCGAGGCAAATCAGATCAAAAAATGTATCTGCGAAGATGTGCCTTATGAGGGGCTAGTTTGGAGCTAGATTTAAGCTAGGGCGATAAATTTATGCGCCGCGCAAAGCGATGCTTAAATTTACGTTTATTGTAAAACTTCATTTGCCACGTAAACGGCGGCTAATTTATCGCAGGCAAATAAGCAAAACGTCGCGCGCATAAAAATCGCCGTAAAAGCCGCGTCCGTCGTCATAAACGCGCAAAGCGGTAAATTTAGGCAAGCTAAATTTAGCTTAGGCGTTTTGGTTAAATTTAATCAAAATCAAACTAGCTTTGGCGATTTAAGCGCATCAAAGCCGCCCAAAAACCTAAAAAATGCCTAAATTTATCAATTTTTTGCTACAATTAGAATTTTTAAAATCTACAAAAATTTAGGAGAAATTTCTATGAAAAAAGAAGACATAAAAGAGCTGATCGAGTTTTTTAACGACATGGATATGAACCGCATAAAGATAAAAAGCGGGGATTTCGAGGTCGAGCTTGAAAAATTCGCCGACTGCTGCGAGCTGCCAAAGCCCGTCATCCAGGCTCCCGCCCCGACTCCGACTCCTGTAAACGTGGTGGTAAACTCAGAGGTCAAAGCTCCTGCTAATTCTCCAAAAGACAGCATAAAATCGCCTATGGTAGGTACTTTCTACGCTGCTCCAAGCCCCGGCGCGGCACCGTTTGTCAAAGTAGGCCAGCGCGTGAGAAAAGGCGACGTCGTAGGCATCATAGAAGCGATGAAGATCATGAACGAGATCGAGGCCGAATTTGACTGCCAGATCACCGAACTGCTCGTTTCCGACGGTCAGCCGGTCGAGTTTGGCTTGCCGCTATTTGGCGTGGAGAAAATTTGATGGAAATAAAAAGAATTTTAATCGCAAATCGCGGCGAAATCGCGCTGCGAGCCTTGCGAACGATAAAGGAAATGGGCAAAGAAGCAGTCGTGGTCTACTCCACGGCCGATAAAGACGCGCTCTACGTCAAATACGCCGACGTGGCGATTTGCATCGGCAAGGAGCGCTCAAGCGACAGCTACCTAAATATCCCCGCAATCATTAGCGCGGCCGAAATCAGTGAAGCCGACGCGATATTTCCGGGCTACGGATTTTTAAGCGAAAATCAAAATTTCGTCGAAATTTGCTCGCACCATAAGCTAAAATTTATCGGTCCTAGCGTAGCCGCGATGGCGCTGATGAGCGATAAAAGCAAAGCAAAGCAAGTTATGCAGCGCGCGGGCGTTCCCGTGATCCCCGGCTCTGACGGCGCGGTAGCCGACACCAAAGCGGCCAAAGAGCTAGCTAAAAAAATCGGCTATCCAGTCATCCTAAAAGCAGCAGCCGGCGGCGGCGGACGCGGCATGCGCGTGGTCGAGCGCGAAGAGGATATCGAAAAGGCGTTTTGGTCGGCCGAGAGCGAGGCGATGAGCGCGTTTGGCGATGGAACGATGTATATGGAAAAATACATCCTAAACCCGCGCCACATCGAGGTTCAGATCATCGGCGACAGCCACGGCAACGTCCTGCATATCGGCGAGCGCGACTGCTCTATGCAGCGTCGCCACCAAAAACTGATCGAAGAAAGTCCCGCGATACTACTGGACGAAGCGACGCGAGAGAGGCTACACGAAACCGCGATAAAAGCGGCAAAAGCTATCGGTTACGAGGGTGCGGGAACGTTTGAGTTTTTAGTCGATAAAAATTTGGATTTTTACTTCATCGAAATGAACACGCGCCTGCAAGTCGAGCACTGCGTGAGCGAGATGGTAAGCGGCCTAGACATCATCGAGCTAATGATAAAAGTAGCCCAGGGCGAGGCGCTACCGCCGCAAGAGAGCATCACGCTAAAAGGCCACGCCATCGAGTGCCGCATCACGGCCGAGGATCCAAATACGTTTACGCCAAGTCCAGGCAAGATAACAAAATACGTCTGCCCCGGCGGCCGAAACGTGCGTATGGATAGCCACATCTATCAGGACTACTCGATCCCGCCGTACTACGACAGTATGATCGGCAAACTCATCGTCTGGGATACCGACCGCAACCGCGCGATACGCAAAATGAAGGTCGCGCTAGAACAGCTCGTTATAAGCGGCATCAAAACCACGCGAGACTTTCATATAGCGATGATGGAAAATCGCGATTTCATCGAAAACAACTACGATACTAACTACCTCTCCCGCCATTAAATTTACGGGCCGGACGGATATGTATTTTTACCTTGCCCAGCGGTCAAAAGGCTGCGGGCTAGGTAAACCTGGCTCAAATTCGCTTTATTTAAAAACAGACTGAGACATTTTGGGGCGGACGGATAAATTTGCCGATACGTTTTATTTATAAACTTTACGGCGCTTACCGCGGCGATGTCAGGCAAAATCAAATTTATCCCGGCAAAATCGGCGACTTAAAATCAATCCAATTTCATTTACGCTAAATTTAGAGTTTGCCGGGCGCCTCCGCCGAGAGATAACCAAATTTATCTTGCGCCTTCTAAAATCGTTTTAACGGGCGGAATTTGACGCATAAGCTTTAAAGCGATTTTGAGTTTTAAATTTAGCCGCAAATCCGCCAAACCCTAAAAACGCAAATTCGGTTATAGGCATTACTTTATCCGTGGCAAAACGGCGCCGCAAAAACCCGTATGATTTTGCCTAGCTTTTGCCCCGCCGCGCCTAAAATAAATTCGAGAAAAAATCGGCGCGGCGGTTTAGGTAAGACAGGCGATTTGCGGCCGTTTTTCAAAGGCTTGCGGTAAAACGCCGCTTTTAGTCTAAATTTAGATTTTGCGGCGACTAAATTAAAAGCCTAAATTTTATCCTAGCTTAAAAATATCAAGGCCTAAATTTAACTCGTCTATGATAGATAAAAGCTCTGAAATTTCCTTTTTTATCAGCGCGGCGTCCTCAAGGCTAGGCGGCGGCGAAAACAGCGTAGTTTCAAATCTATTTTTCGCTCCGTTTAAAAATAGGTAAAATTTATCGTCCATAAACGCAGCGCTCACACCCATCTCTCCTGCAAATTTTATCTTTAACTCTCTCAAGCGCTTCATGAATGCGGGCGTCAAAAGATACCTCGCCTCGACCTTGTCGTCCGTAAAAACCCTAAATTCATCGTTAAAAAGAGTATCGTCCATCTGCTCTTTTTCGCCTAAAAATTTAGTATTTAGAGTGCGGCTCGCCACTATCGTTTGCCCGCTAAATTTCTTGTAAAACTCGCAGACTAAAACCGAACCGCTAAAGGCTTGCATATCTTTCATCGTCTCCCAGGCAAAAACTATCGCGGATAGCAAATTTAGCGCCGCCGAGTCGCCGAAATTTAGCTTTGCGTCGTTTGGTATATCGATCGCTTCGCTGAGGCTAAATTTGACGCCTTTATAAATACCGCTGATTTGATCTTCGGCGCGAAACTCATCGGGCGAATAGATGCCGATTTTGCGAAATTCTTTACGGCTGATACCGGCAAACGGATCGTAGCTAAAATTTGGATCTACCTCGCGGATAGCGGCACGGACGAAAACGTCTTTATAAAATGCCTTGTAATCCTCTGGGATGTCGATTGCTCTGCCTCCGTTCGTAACTAGCGCGACGAGAAAAAATGGAATATAGATAATGATGAAAAATAGCGAAGCAAGGTCGCTATCCAAGAGATACTTTGCGGCGAATGCACCGCCCACGGGCAAGATAACTATAAATAAAACCCCTAAAAACAGATACTTTGCAAATGCCAGACTGCACTCTTTTTGCTTTTTTACGGTTGCCTCTATCGCTTCGTTTATGTTCAAATTTTGCCTTTTAGGATTTTACTTTTGGAGCGAATTTTAACTAAATTTGCGCCTAAAGGTGCGGGTTTGGGCGAGTAAGCAAATAAATTTTAAAGAAAAATCTGTCAAATTTGGCCTAAAATAAAAGAAGTTAAGCCGAATCAAATCGGCTTAACTTCGCGCTTAAATTTGAGTTTAGCGCAGATGTTTGACGTTAGCTTTTGCGAGGAGTTTGTTGAAGTATTCGCCTATGACGCGCTCCTGTTCTAGTCTGTAAACCGCGTTCATAGCCTCGTTTTTTACCTCGTCAAAAGACGGTACGACCTGCCCTTTTTTAGCCGCTACGTAAAACATCTCAAAGCCCTCCGGAGTCTGAAAAATCTGCGTGAAAGTGCCGTCTGCGGTCTGTTGAAATATCTCTCTTAGCTGCGGCGGTATTTGCTCGCTTTTTAGATCTAGCACGTCCATATGTACGCTGTGGTTGGTGTTCATCGGGGAGCTTTTTCTAGCGACCTCCAAAAAATCAGCCGACGGGGCTACGTATCTAGTCACGCTAATATCGCTAAAGCGGGCAAATGCGCTAGGATTTTGCTCAAAATACGCTCTAGCGGCATTTTCTGAAATATTGATTTTAGCCTCAGAAAATATGCTTTGATATAGCTTTTCTTGCTTTATGCTTTTTGCGACGTCGTCCTTAAACTGCGCGTAGTCGCCGCCCTTTGACGTTACGGCGGAGCGAAGGCCTGCTACGTTCATACCGCTGTCGTTTGCTATTTTTTCTAGCCTTTGATTTACTTCGTAGTCGCTAGCTTCGATTTTTAGATTTTTGATCTGCGCGGTTTCTAGCCTATCGCGGATTAGTAAATTTAGAGCGGTCGTCTCATCCGTTTTTAGCTGTGCGGCGGCTTTGCGTAGTTCGTTTATCGTGATGGGTTCGTTTTCGATAATGGCGGCGATGCCGTTTGATATCTGGCTAGCGTTAGCCAGACAAAAACTGAGTAAAAACGCGGCAAACGAGATCTTTTTTAACATATAAAACCTTTGTTTAAGTCTAAAGTAAATATAATTTGAGCATTATAACATTTTAAATTTAAGCGCAAGCTATAAAGGTAAAATTTAATGCAAAATCCAAAAATAGTAACCAGATTTGCGCCATCCCCGACGGGCTACTTGCACATCGGCGGACTAAGAACCGCGCTATATAACTATCTCTACGCGCGCAAAAACGGCGGAAAATTTCTGCTGCGTATCGAAGATACCGATCTAAAACGCAACTCCGAAGAAGCTGTGCAAGCGATAAAAGAGGCCTTTGCCTGGTGCGGGCTGGATCACGACGGTGAGGTGACGTATCAGTCGCGTAGATTCGACGTTTATAAAGAGTACGTACAAAAGCTGCTAGCCGAAGGCAAAGCCTATAAATGCTACATGAGCAAAGACGAGCTAGACGCTCTGCGCGCCGAGCAAGAAGCGAGAAAAGAGAGGCCCAAATACGACAATCGCTACCGCGAATTTACAGGTACTCCGCCTGCGGGAGTCGAGCCAGTCATCCGTATCAAAGCGCCTCTAAGCGGCGAGATCGTGATCGACGACGGCATAAAAGGCGAGGTTAAATTTAGAGTCGAAGATATCCTGGATGATTTTATCATCGCGCGCTCTGACGGCACGCCGACCTATAACTTCACGGTCGTGATAGATGACGCTTTAATGGGCGTAACCGACGTCATCCGCGGAGACGATCACCTCTCAAATACCCCGAAACAAATCGTGCTATACGATGCGCTAGGCTTTAAGGCGCCTAAATTTTATCACGTCGCGATGATAAACGGCGAGGACGGCAGCAAACTAAGCAAACGCCACGGCGCAACCGACGTTATGGAGTATAAGCGCATGGGTTATCTACCTGAGGCTCTTTTAAATTTCCTCGTTCGCCTAGGCTGGAGCCACGGAAACGACGAAATTTTCGGCATGGACGATATGCTAAAGTACTTCGATCCGCACGATATAAACAAAAGCTCAAGCACCTATAACGCAAGCAAACTAGAGTGGCTAAACGCCCACTATATCAAGACCCTGCCCTACGAGAGGCTGGCAAAAGAGATGCTTAGCTTTGAGATAGATTTTAAAGCGATGCCAAAGGGCGAGGTGCTGCTAAATTCATTGCGCGAGCGCTCAAAAACGCTTGTCGAGATGAGTCAGAGCGCAAGGACGATCATAAACGCTCCAAGCGCATACGACGAGAAAGCCTACGCTAAATTTATCACGCCCGAAAGCAAGGATAATTTGGCTAAATTTGCCGAAATTTTAGGCGAAAATTTAGACGCCAAAGGCTACGAGGAGATGACGGGTAAATTTTTAGAAGCAAACGGCTTAAAGCTAAAAGACCTAGCTCAGGCGCTTCGCGTCGCGCTAACTGGAAATAGCGTAAGCCCGGGGATATTTGAGGTGCTCGAAGTTTTGGGCGCGGACGAGACGAAAAAAAGAATAAAAAATATTTTAAAGGAGAACAAATGACACACGTAACCAACGAAGAGGCGCTCGCGTATCACGAGGGCGGCAAGATAGAGATAAAAGTAAAAACCCCATGCGCGACGGCTAGAGACCTATCTATGGCCTATACGCCGGGCGTTGCGGTGCCTTGTAAAGAGATCGAGGCCGACAACGAACTAGCCTACAAATACACCAACAAGGCAAATTTAGTAGCCGTCATCACCGACGGTACGGCCGTGCTCGGTCTAGGCGACATCGGCGCGGTAGCCGGCAAACCCGTGATGGAAGGCAAGGCGGTTTTGTTTAAAAAATTTGCAAACGTAGATGCGTTTGATATCGAGCTAGACGAGCATGATCCGGATAAGATCGTAGAGATCTGCAAGGCTCTAGCTCCGACCTTCGGCGGTATAAATTTAGAAGATATCCGCGCTCCGAAGTGCTTTGAGATCGAGCGCAAGCTACAAGAAGCCGTCGATATCCCGGTCATGCACGACGATCAGCACGGCACGGCGATGATAACGAGTGCGGGCATGATAAACGCGATGGAGATTTCGGGCAAAGATATCTCTAAAATCAAAATCGTAGTTAGCGGCGCGGGCGCGGCGGGCATCGCATGCGCGAAGATGTACAAGGCTCTGGGCGCGAAAAATATCGTAATGATCGATAGCAAAGGCGTGATCCATAAAGGCCGCACCGATCTAACTCCGGAAAAGGTCGAATTCGCCCTAGAAACAGCAGATAGAACGCTAGCGGACGCGATGAAGGGCGCTGATATGTTCCTGGGTCTATCAAAACCAGGCGTCGTGACCAAGGAAATGGTCGCGTCGATGAACGACGAGCCGATTATTTTCGCGCTTGCTAACCCGACTCCGGAAATCTTCCCTGAAGACGTAGCTAGCGTGCGAAACGACGTGATGATGGGTACCGGCCGCAGCGACTATCCAAACCAGGTAAATAACGTTCTTGGCTTTCCGTTTATATTCCGCGGAGCGCTTGACGTCAGAGCTAAAAAAATCACCGAAAATATGAAAATGGCTGCGGCGCGCGCGCTTGCAAATTTAGCTAAAGAGCCCGTGCCTGCGGAGGTTTGCGCGGCGTTTGGCGTAAAAGAGCTAAAATTCGGCAAAGACTACATTATACCAAAACCGTTTGACAATCGCGTGCTTTTAGCCGTGGCTCCTGCGGTAGCCCAGGCCGCGGTCGATGACGGCGTAGCTAGAGTAAAAAATTTTGACGTAGAAGCGTATAGAGCGAGTCTAGCGAAGTTATTTTAGTTAAATTTACGGGGCGCTTTGCCCCGCCGTTCTTAGCTTTTAACGGCTATAGCGCGGCGAGCAAGACTAGACCTATGCTAAATTTATTAATTTTGCTACGCGCTTTGGCTTTATTAAAAAGTCTAAAATTTATAGCGACTTGCCGGGCTAAATTTAGCCTTGTTTTATCGCGCGCGGGTTTTGCTCCAAGCCAAACGCCCTAAGCGCGCAAGCCCGTCTAACGGGGAGCTAAATTTTGCCCGCTAATAGCGTCTTATCCGCGAGCAGGCCTTATGCGCGAAACTAGCGATTTGCGATTTTTACGACTCAAAACGGTAAAATTTAAAAAGCCCTAGCTTAGCGTTTTTTAAATTTTATCCGCTAAATTTTAAGGATCTTTATGAAAAATTTCACCGCCGCCGATGCCGCCGAGCTACCAAACGTCCGCCTAGTCTCTCACCCGCTCATCGAGCATAAACTAGCTATTTTGCGAGATGCCTCGACGCCGACCTTTCAGTTTAGGATGCTAGTCGATGAGATCAGCCACCTGATGATTTTCGAGGCGACGCGCGACCTGGCGCTAAAAGACGTGAGCGTGCAGACCCCGGTCGCACAGGCGCAGGCTAAAAAGCTAGCAACGAAGGTCATGATCTGCCCTATTTTGCGCGCCGCACTGGGGATGTTAGAGAGCGTTTTTAAAATCATCCCAAACGCCAGCGTCGGATTTTTAGGCTTTCAGCGAAACGAAAAAACCGCGCAAGCCGAATTTTTCTACGCTAAACTGCCCGCAGACGCCAGCGAGCGCGTCGCTATCGTCATCGATCCGATGTTTGCTACCGGCGGCACGGCGATAGACGCGGTCAAATTTTTATGCGAAAAAGGCGTAAGGCGGATTAAATTTATCTCCGTTATCGCCGCGCCCGAGGGTTTAAAAAGATTTAGCGAGATTTATCCGGACGTGAGCGTTTATACCGCCGCGATCGACGAGAGGCTAAACGAAAAAAACTACATCGTGCCGGGTCTTGGCGATGCGGGGGACAGGGTGTTTAATACGCTTTAAATTTGACGAACTCGGACGGCAAATTTAGCTTTTTGTGCCGTAAATTTGACCGAATTTGACTGTGATCTATGTGGTTAGATTCGGCTTTTTCCGAGTCAAATTTGACGCAAATTTACTCTCGTCTTTACGGTGCTAAATTATCAAATTTGGATTTTGTCCGTACAAATTTGACGTCAAATTTACCGCCGAAGCAAGTGCTTCAAATTTATTCCAAAAGGTCTTTTTTGAACAAACAACTACTTAGAAACGTCATCTTGCCGCTGGCTGTTTTATTGCTCGTGGCGCTGTTTAAATTTATCATCCCGGATAACTCGGCCGCCCCGAAACAAAATCAGCCGCAAAGCGAGTTTATAGAAAACGGCGCAGGCAAAAACGTAGTCGCCGCGCCTTCCGCAAACGTCGTAAAAGACGGCATCTACACCTCAAAAGACGAGGTTGCGGCGTATATTTATAGATTCGGCGGGTTGCCGCGAAACTTCATCACCAAAAAAGAAGCCCTTGCGCTCGGATGGGACGCTAAAAGCGGCAATCTGTGGCAGGTCGCGGACAAAAAAAGCATCGGCGGCGACCGCTTTTCAAACAGAGAAAAAAGGCTACCCGAGGCTAGCGGTCGCAAGTGGTTTGAGTGCGATATCGGATATGGCGGAGGGCGACGCGGAGCCGAGCGCATCGTATTTTCTAACGACGGGCTGATCTACTACACGCCCGATCATTACGAGAACTTTTATCTACTTTATGAGCGGAGGCGGCAGTGAAAATCATAACTCTAAACGGCGCGAAAATGCGCGAGAAAACGGCGGCCTTTGAGTATCTGGCGCGAAAATTCGGCCTTGACCCCGAGATAAAAAACCTCGACGCGCTTTACGACGCGCTCGGCGAGATAAACGAACCTACTCAAATCAAACTAAAAAATCATTCCGCTCTTGCCGCGCTAGGGGGTTATGCGGACGATTTGATCGCCGTTTTTACCGACCTAGCGGAGGAAAACGAACGGGTCAAATTTGAGATTTTATCTTGATTTTTCGGGCCATATTTAGATCAAACTCGCCTTTTAAAAACCAAAATTTAACCTCCCTAGATGGTGATTTTAGTTTGCACTCGGCATTTTAGGCGCATGCCTTGTGAGGCTGCTAGCGTCCGCTTCTTAGCGAGCATAGGCACGCTGCAAAAACAAGCTCAAAGCCAGGCGCCAAGCAAAGACAAAAACAGCCGTCAAGCCGTTTTATAGCCGTTTATAAAGCCGCAAATTTAACCCGAAAATGCGCCGCCTGGCGTTAAATTTAGCTCCGTGTCAAGCTTTAGTTTGCGATTTTGCCAAAACCCAAATGCAAAAATAAGCGAATTTAAACGCCAAATAGCCGTAAATTTAGCGTTTTTCGCCGTATTTACGGCTTAAAGCGGCAAGCAAGCTTTAGGGCGCTGGAACGCAAAAAGCAAATTTAGCCTGCGATAAAACGGCGTAAATTTATCCCTTTGGCAGGCCCGCGCCTTTTGGCAGGCCCGCGCCTTTGCTCCAGGCAAACCGTATCCGGCTCTGATGCCGACCTAGCAGGCGACTTTGTGGTATAAATTTAGCCAAAATAATATAAAATCGGCCAAATCAAATCCAAGGAAAAATATGACCGAAGTAGAAAAATTTATAAAAAAGCTCCACCGCCTGGAAAAAAGCGGCGATCTGGAGGTCGAGCATCTGCTAAAAGCGCTAAAGATACCGGACCCGGCTCTCATAGAGCCTCTGCGCGAGATGTCTAGGCAGTACGACTGGCAGCCGATGAACGACGACTTAGTGGTACCGATGGCTGCGTGGGTCGATGCGATCTGCATCTATCTAGAAGGCGGCGTAGCAGGACTGATCAAAGCGATAAACCGCCCAAAGCAGTTTTTCGGCATAGTTTTTGGCACCATAGAGGAGCTACCGCCGCACGAGGCCTTGGATGCGTTTTTGCAGCTGGGAGAGGAGTTCGCGCACGGTATCCCGCCTAAGAAAAAGAGCTTTGCAAAGTGCTATATCTACACGCTTATGAACTTTTCTTGCGGTATAAAAAGTCAAAAAATCGGTGCGCGGACGCATGATGCTTTCGCGCCTATTTTAAAGGGACTCATCGCAGCAACGATCGGTACGAAGGACGAAATCGTGGCCGAACATGCGGCGATTTGCTTTGAGGCTTTGGGCGACACGAGCGATACGGAGTATCTAAAGTCTCTAGCCTTTAACGAAAAACGCTACAAAAACATCGGCAAAACCGTCGCAAAAAGGATAATGAAAAAATATGAGCAGTAAGCCCGGAGTTTGGTTTACGCTTTTGCCGGCTACTAGGAATTTAAAAATGCGCTTTGCTACTTTAAATTTACGGCGCGAGCGACCCGAATAAATCCGCCCAAAAAAGCCTTGGGCTAAATTTATAAATCCGCCGCCAACAAAAGTAATCGCATCTCATAAAAGCGGCTCTATCAAAGCGTAGCGCCGCTTTTACCCTTGAAAATATAGGCGGGGCTTAAAGCGTTTATTTTCACGGCACTTTTGTTATATGGATTTATATTTCTGGACGGCTTGGGCTAGATCGCGTATCGGAACAAAAAGCAAAGCGTAAATATGCGGGCTTTTATTTTTGCGGCTCTCAAAAACCCGCGCAACCAAAAACGGAATCGTAGATAAAGCCTTTTTGATTAAGGAATAGAGCTCTTTTTAGGACTTTGGCGGCTTGTTTTTACGTCCTTTTCTAGACGATAATCTCGTATAGCTTTATCGGGATTAACGCGAAATTTAGCAGTGTCGCGCAACTTAGGGTTAGAGGTTTTTGCCAACTTCATATTCAGCTCCGAATTGTGGATTTCTAAATTAATTATCAGAAAACGGAGCGATGCCATCATGTTAAGTCTTAAAAAACTCACTAATCTTAGCTAGTGAGTAGTTTTTAGTGAGTAAAAGAGCAAAAATAGGAAATTTATCGCAATAAGTCCCATTACGGACTACGTCAAAAGCATGTACTTTGGGGAAAGTTTTCGTATTCGAGAGTGTTATGGTGCGGATGAAAGGACTTGAAAAAATACGCCGCAGATTTATTAAGGATTATATAAGTTTATATAGTCCTAAAATACGATATTTTAAGCTGATTATAACTTTTTTAGAATTATAATCCTATCGCCAAATGGGTTACCCAGTGGGTTACCCAAAGCGGCACAAAGGATTTTAAAAAGGACTCAAATGTCAATCAGTCTAAGCGAATACAAAAAGACGAAAGTTCCAAATATATACGTGAGTAAAAATCATACGAATAAGTTTTTATTCAGAAAAAGAAGTAGCGACGGAAGGCGAGCCACTAAAGTAGTAGAAATAGCTGTAAGAGAAAAATGGACCGGGCGGGAATATTTACAAGAAGCTATGGCAGTTTTTGCGGAGTGGGCAAAAGGCAAAGATATGGCGGCATCTAATGTTTCTAGAATCCAGCCAAACATCAAAGTTAAGCAGCTTTGGGATTTATATATGGAAACTAGAGCCAAAACCAAAGCTACGACCGGGCTAGCGGCGATGTTTAACAATCATATCAAAAACAGCCCGCTAGGCTCGCTGGCTATAGAAAAGGTAACGCTTGATCATATTCAAATTTTTTATAACTCTATGCGAAGCAAAGGGCTATCGCCAAAAACATACAATAAAACGATAAAAGAAATTTTACGTCCTATGTTTAAGTACGCGCTTATTCATAGGGCTCTAGCTTTCGAGCCGACGTTTGGTTTAAAGTTGGACAAGATCGAGAAAAAATCAAAAGTCATCAATTGCTCTAATAAGCTTAGAAATTTATTTTCCGCTATTAATGAACTTTACGACGACGACGTTTTTTACTGGACGCTTTTTGCCCTGATTTTTACGGGCAGGCGAAAGTCCGAAATTTTAAACTTAAAATGGAAAAACATAAATTTCGGTAACAACACGATGCTTTTAGAGAGAACGAAAAACTCCAACGACTATATCGTGGCTATCCCAAATTTTATAGCATCCAAACTACAAGAGATACCGAGGATGGCCGAGCTAGTGTTTGCCAGTCCCGTAAGCGGCGAGACGATAGTTAATCTAGACAGGCAAGTCAAAAAGATCAGAGAACTCTCAGGAGTTGAAAATTTTCACCTGCATATGGCGCGAGATATAGTAGTAGGCGCTCTTGCGGAAGCTAGCGCGGATATCCATACGATGTCGGGTACTTTACTACACGAAGAACTGGCGACGCTACAGCATTATTTAGGCGTAGATACCTACAAGGCAACCCAAAAAAGTTCGCAAGTGATAGAAAATTTAGTAGCCCCTAAAAGATTGGGGCGGAAATGACGTTTGCGGCAAAATACCTACAAGATATACGAGAAGTTAAATATATAAAATATGATATAATAAAATAAGCTCAAGGTAAGTTAAAAACCTTCAAAGGAGTTTTTAACCATGATCTTGCTGGCGCTCTTGAAAAGTAACGAGCGTAGCGAAGTTAAAAAATAAGTATATAAATAGCCCATTCCCTAATTTCAGAAAAGAAATTTTGTGAAATTCAGACAGATTACACGGTTTGTGATATATACTCCATATAGCTAATTTATAAGGCAAACTGCACTTATGGAAACAACAAAAGTCATTGATAACAGTAAACATAAGAAAGATAAATGAGATGGATTTAGGACAAGTATTTACAAGACTTCCAGTTGCAAGATACATGACATCACTCTTCTCTATAAATAAAGAGTCTAAAATCCTTGATCCTTGTTTTGGCGAAGGAGCTTTTCTCTCTGCTTTGGCAAATGATGGATGGAATCATATTTATGGATATGAAATAGACTCAGCCCTGTATGAAAAATGCAAAAATAAATATCAGAAACATAAATTAAAAAATGAAGATTTTCTGTCATCTAAGCAATGCAGCCAATATGACGGAGTTATTATGAACCCTCCATATGTTAGACAAGAAAAAATAAACGAATTGTCACAGCTTGGTGTCAGCAAAGATATCTTGTTAGCAAATTCCATTTTCTCATGTTTGCCAACAAGCGCAAACCTATACATGTATTTCATCATAAAAGCAATTTCTGTTTTGAAAGAAAATGGTGAATTGATAGTAATATTTCCTGGAAGCTGGCTACTCGCAAAAAATGGTGATCGTTTTAGAGAAACTTTGTATAAAAGCTGTGTTGTTGATCGTCAAATAAACATCTCTGGTGATGTCTTTGAAAAGACTGCCCTTGTCGATGTTATTATCCTTAAATTAAGGAAAACACAAAGAGAACAGAAGTCGATTATTCCAGAGTATCTAAAATTAATAAATGATACTTTTGTACCCATTGTTAGAGAAGCCAATAGTCTTCATATCAGCTTTGCTAAAAAGCTTAAGGATATTGGCAACATTCGTAGGGGTTTGACAACCGGATGCAATTCCATGTTTATTAATCCAGTTATTAATTGTGATGAGAAGTATACTAAAAACATTATATCATCACCAAAGCAAGTGAATGGATATACGACAGCAGGTTCGAAATATGATAAATTGCTCGTTGTTAGCCATGATGATTTTAATGAACCAAGTATAGATAATTACTTTGGCTCTTGGCAGGATAAGATTCTTAAAGATAAAAAACCAAAAACTCTGGTTAATAAAATTATTAAAGGTGATGAATGGTATAAGCTCAATCTTTTTGAATGTGATGGAATCATTTTTAGTTATTTTGTAAGAAATGATATGAAGTTTGTATTTAACAGATCTGGCAACATTGTTCGCGACAATTTTTACATTATCTATCCGATAATAGATGAATTTATATGTTTCGCACTACTAAATAACTACTATACATTTTATCAACTGGAATGCTATGGGAAAAAATATGGTGCTGGATTACTAAAATTGCAACGATATGACTTAGAAAACTTACAGATTCCCAATTTTTGTGACTTTTCAGAAGAGGATGCCTACATTCTAAGGGATTTGTCAAAGAAACTTATTAATAATGGTACGAAAAAAATCATATCGGGAATAACAAAGGTACTTTCTCAATATTCAGATATAGGTTTTGAAGAAATTTCAAACGAATACGAGAAACTAGTTACTAATAGATTGGAGAATGTATAAATGACAAATATTGTTAGTTTATTTTCTGGAGGGGGTGGATTGGATTTAGGCTTTATTAATGCAGGCTATAAAATCTTATGGGCTATTGATAATAACGAAAATGCAGTAAAAACATATAAAAAAAATATCGGTGCTCACATCAAATGTGCTGATATAATTAAAGAAGAATTAAATGATATTCCTCGTGCAGATGTTATTATTGGTGGACCGCCATGTCAATCATTTTCTCTTGCAGGAATGAGAAATATAGAAGATGTCAGAGGGCAACTTATTTGGCAATATATGAAAATTCTAAAAAAAGTTCAGCCTAAAGCCTTCGTTTTTGAAAATGTAACTGGGCTTTTATCTGCAAAAAATAAAAGTGGAGAAAAAATTGTAGATCAGCTTAGGACGGCATTTAGGGAAATTGGATATAATGTGGAAATGCAGGTTATGAACGCAGCAGATTATGGCGTGCCTCAAAAAAGACGGAGGGTTATCATTGTTGGACTTAAAAAAGGAAATTTTATTTTCCCTGCACCGACTCACGGAGATCTCAGTGAGGGCTTGATTCCATATATAAGTGTTAGACAGGCTTTAGATGATTTAGGAGTGCCTGTATATGATGAAAATGGGGTTGCAGAATATAAATATCCACCACAAAATGAATATCAGAAAGTAATGCGTTCAAAAGATTTAGTAACGGAACATTTCATGCCAAGAATGAGCGAATTAGACAAATATATATGCTCACATGTCAAACCTGGTGGAAATTATAATGATATTCCAAAGGATGTTCCATCTAAAAGGATCAAAAGATTACAGCGAGAAGGAGGACATACTACTTGTTATGGTCGCATGTTACCTGATGAACCATCATATACTATTAACACATATTTCAATCGACCGAATGTTGGATGTAATATCCACTATAGTCAGGATAGATTGATAACAGTGAGAGAAGCGTTACGGTTACAATCTTTCCCGGATTCATATCAGATTATTTCCAGTAGCAAACAAGGAAGAAATTTGATTGTTGGAAATGCCGTTCCACCGTTACTCGCTGAGGTGATTGCAAGAGAATTAAAAAAATATTTGTGAGGAAAGTTTATGATTAATTACAACGATTCAGAAGTGGGCGTATATCATCCTATATGTGAAAACGCCCTTAATAATGCGCTTAGACTTCTTGGACAGGAGAGAAATTATAGAGTTGTGCACCACCGATATACTGGCTCTTTGGAGATGGATTTTGTTATTGAAAATATCACAACTCACAAATATCTTTGTGTCATTGAGGTTAAAAGAACACCTGCAGCGGTTAACAGCACTAGGCATCAATTTCAGGCAATGTCATATGTTCAGAGTAATGTAGGTATAACGGAGAAACCGTATTATATTCTAACTAATCTCGAAAGAGCTATTTTGTTTAGATATGATAGTGCGAGACAACGCACTTATCAACAGATGCTCCAGCCAGGACTTTCGATTATAGGTGATTTTCAATCTTTTGATAACGAAAATGCTCTTTGTGATGGCCTTTCAATCTATTTTAAAAATACGATTGACGCTATATTAACGGATAATTATAGCTATTTTTTGACTTTAGATGATTTTGTTGCTGAAATTGAACCAATCAGATGCGATTATTCAAAATGGAAAAGTAATCTTGCTTTAATGCTGTACGAATATATTCGAGGGTCGTTCCAATATGTTGGAAGGAACGATCTTCATGACATTCGCGTTTTTCGTGGAAATATTCAGCAAATATGCAATGAGGGTAGTCGTGTTGATTTCGCTGGGATTTTTAATTATTGCACTACATTATTTGACCCTACGGTTACTGTCGAAAATACTCTGCTTACTGAACTTTTTAATTATGGCAATCAAAATGTAACGGGAGACTCAATAGCCGACACTTTGCACCAGATAGTATCAGCAGGTCATGAGCATGAGGGAGAGGTTCCTACCGATTTAGAGTTGGCTAAGATTGTTGCAATCCTTGCACATAGTGTTAGCGGAGATTTGGATATAAGTGATTGTGTATGCGATCCCGCCGCAGGAAGTGGAAATCTGATTAGTTCGGCAATTTCAGTATATAATCTCAGGTCAAATCAGATAATTGCTAATGATGCTAATAAACAGCTTTTAGAACTCCTCTCTTTAAGACTTGGATTGAATTTTGCCAGTAGTATAAATGTTAATGTTGCACCTAATATTACATGTCATAATATTTCGAATTTGGATTCCACATATTTTTTAAATACTAAAGTTTTATTAGTAAATCCCCCATTTGTTGCAGGGATATATTGTATCCCCCGTAAGCAATCTCTTTATCAAGCAATACGAAGAATTACAGGAGAGGAAGCAATAACTAATGTTGGACAGATGCCATTAGAAGCGGTGTTTCTGGAGCTGCTGACCGAATTATTACCTAAAGAGACTACTATCGCTTGTGTTTTCCCGAAGACGCATTTGATTGCTCGCGGAAATGAAGCAGTTATAATTCGCAGATTGCTTACGTCCAAATTCGGATTGAAAAAGATTTTTATCTATCCAGGTGTAGGAATTTTTGAGGATGTTACAAAAGATACTTGTGTGCTTGTCGGCTCTATAAAAAGATTGAATGAAAATATTGATATAATAACAAGCATGGATAATATTCCCGATATTGATGCGGATACTTTTAAGGTTGCGTTGAGTAGAAATCTTGCTAATTATTTTACAACAATTATTCCTGGAATAGAGGGAAAGACAGTTAACAGAATAACTCTCATTAATAGCATAGAAGATGGCTGGCGAGAATTTAATATAGATATGATAGATTCAATATCCTTTGTTCAAGCAGAATTGGCATCATCTCCCAAATTGATTCAAATGGATACCTATAATTTCCCAGTGAAAAGAGGAGGAGCAGGAAATAATGGAGGAAGTGATCTGCTTTTCTTAGACTCTAATCCTTCACTTTTTAATAGTTACCGAAAGCGTGTAAAGTTAGGATTGGGGTTGCGTAATGCACGCATTGATACTGTGGATATACAAGGGGGAGATAGTAAAATTTTAGATTCTTCGATAAATTCTTCGGCGATTATTGATTCAATTTTAAGAGACTATGTATCTTTACCAATTAATATAGGTAGGCAGACGAGAAATTCAAAAAATATTATAGAGTGGAAACGCATTCTAGACCGCGAAAGCAGGGGGGCTTTTCCAGGAAACACGGTATTAATTCCTCGTGCTATAAGAACCAAAGGAAGAGCATATTATTCTAAAAACCGTATGTTTGTTTCCACTAATTTTGTTGTATGCAGTATGGCTAATATTGAACAGGCAATTCTACTATCAACATGGATGACTACTATATTCTATCAACTAATATGTGAAGTTTCTTCGAAGGATGAGGTGGGAATGAGAAAGATGGAGGTGAAAGATATTCTCACCACATTAGTTCCAAACTTCGATACTCTCTCTGACACGTTGTATACAAAGATTCAAGCTGAGTTGCCAAACATTTCATTTTTAGAACTTAAAAATCCTATTATAAGAGACATAGATCACATTTGGGCTACAGAGTTATTTGGGAAAGATGCTGATAATAAGTTGAATGAAGCATCAAGGCTTCTTGCATTTTTAGCAAATAGACGTGATGTATAACTATTCTAAATAAGAGTCCTATCATATTCTACTAAAATTAACAAGAGGTCTCATGCGTAGCAAAACTTAGTCATAACCAAAAATTCACTTAAGTTCCATTGAGCCCAAAATTTGTATCCGACTTCAATATAAATTCTTGCGGGTTATTATTGAAACGCAATAACCGTTGTTATAGCTTTTAAGATAATAAATCTTTGTATAAAATTTAGCTATAGTGGTTGCATGATACCATTAATTACATACCTTCCAAACTTAACCCTTATATCGTCTAGGTTTTTAGTTTGAGGCTAGCCCACTTGGTTGCCATAAAGACGTAAGAGCTTAAATATATGGGTCATGTTAGCGGAAATTTTAGGAGGCAGGGCTTTAAAATCTTCAGCTACTCGATCGTCCAAAAATGTAATTTCCCACAAACTTTATCCTTTGGGCTGATTATATCATAAAAGATATTAAACTTTTTTGTAAATTTGTCTAAGCATCCGACCGCTCCTCTAGTACCACAAAACAAAAAAACAGTAAATTATCTTTTGGCGAACCGGCTTTTTGCTGGACTTAAGGCTTGTAACATGCTAGGATGGATACAAAATTTTGTAAAAGGGAAAAAATGCAAATAAATCCTTGTCAAAAAAAGTTTATAACGCCCGTGGAATTTGAAGCTCTCTTTAGTGTCGGTACCGATGCCCAATCGATTTGGAGATCGAAAGGTATATTACCATACATAAAGCTAGGCGGCAGAAAAGTTCTATACGATAGAGAAAAGATAGAAAAATGGATAGCCAAACACGAAGTGGCTGGAGATCAAGTGCAGTATATTTTAGATATTGAACCTATTTGATATTAAAAATACAACCGCAGTATCCTTAGATAAGTCCAAGAAGTAGGCTATCCATATCTCGTCAAAGCAACTGAGCAAAATCTGCCTTTTGATTCCCATTAAGGCCTAGAGCACTAAAGAGAACAAGGCTGATTGGCTCCCATAAGACTACATGCTCATCCCCCAGGTATTATCTGGGCTTTCCAACAATTCTTCATCCACATCCAGTGTCATTTCCTCTGTGCTTTTAAAATTTTGCCTATTGGCCGCTATTCTTGACACTTCTCTTTCAAAGATTCGTATTTTTTTGATAGTTCTTTTAATTCTTCTTGCAAACTTATTAGTTTCTTTCTTAAAGACTCCAAAGATTTCTCGTATCTTTCTTTTTGCGCTTGCGACGATTCGTGTATCTTGTTCTCGCAATCGTTCATCAAATGTTGCATTCGATCTATCAAATTCATTTTGTCTTGTTGCAAATTCGTTACCTCTTTCTCGTATTTTTCGATCAAGGTCTTCTTCTGCGATTCGTATTCGCTCCTCTCGCTCTTGATAATTTGCGTCAAGCTCTCGTTTTCTTCGAGCAATGCTTCTTCTAATGTCGTCATCTTCTACTCCGTTCTCATAGGTATATAGTATTTGCTGTCGCGCTTGATTATCTCCTTGCTCTGAGGGATCGATATGTAGTACCGCATCCTTCCGTCCGCTTCCGTCTCGGAATGTCTCCATGCTTGCGGTATCGTCCAAACTCTCATTGATTCCATCTCTTTTGTTTGTTCGTCCAAAAGCACCTGCAGCTCCTTGATTACATCCGATCTCGTTTTTTTGATTTGTGGTTCCGCCATATAAGAGTGTATCTGATGGCCCGATACTATTCCTATTATCAGTGCCGCCGTAGCTATGAGTGCCGATATCCATCTTTTGTTCTTGCTTTGGTTCGATATAATTTCTTGAAGGCTGGATTCCAAATTTTTGCCTATTGAATTTATCTCGTTTTTTAACAAGTTCTTCAAGCTTTCGCCTATTTCTTTCGCGCTCTGCTTGTGTGTCTCTATTGTGGAATTCTCGAATTCTTCTGCTTGAGCTTTGGCCGAGCTCTCCAAGTCCTTGAGCGCCTGTGAAATTTGCATCGTATATTCCTCCTTTTAAACGATTTTTTGTTTTTTGATTAGGCAACATTACGGTTATACTTTTTTTGGTCGATCTGGTTACTTCAATACCGCTTTGACCCAGAAGCTCAATCATATGATCTCTATTTTTGATATAGCCTTGTCCGACTAGATCGTGTAGCTTTTTATCGAGTTCTTCTAAATTTTTATAGTGCCCGATATTTTTCTTGCTGGCCGATATAGTTTGCTCTCTTGCGGGATCGTCGGGGCTTGAAAGATTATACTCGTCATTAACGATTCTTTTAAACAGATCGATTCTACTTTGATCATACTTGTCAAAGTATGGATTAAACGATTTGCCTGTCGACATGTCGATCTTTGGGATCAAGAAATTTAGTTCCAACCGACCGTCCTTGTCCGAATGCTCGACCCAGAGCACATTTACCCGCTCTAACATATAATCCCCGAGCAATGCGAGCTCGAAATCTTTTATGATTTTTAGCTTTTGCTCTTCATCCAAAAAATCATGCTTCTCCTCAAATGATAGAACTCCGAAACAGGTCTTTTGTTTATAAGTAACCCCTTTTATCACGGCTCTAGTTAAATTTTCGTCACCCTTTATGACCCTAGCCGTTCCGGCCGCTTTTCTTCTTTCGTTTAAAAGGTAGTTTATGCTCCCAAGACCGCCACCGGTATATGTAGGAAGGAATTTAACTAGCATCGTTACCAACGTCTCTCTTTGCATAGCAAAAGTATAAAACCGAAAAACGATAAACTTTACCGATAGGTTCCATTACTTGCCCAACATCTCGTAAATTCGACGCAAGATAGTATTGGTGTCGGCGAGAATTCTAAGACCTACCCTATCTAAACTTTCGTCGCGGTTTAACCTGGCAGCCACTTGGTTTAGGTTGTTTCCTTGTTTAGCTAACTCAGCTAAAAGCTCCCTTTCAATAGGAAGTCTAATTCGCCTGGACAGCATTGAACTTAGGGCAAATTTTGAAAAGGTCATCCCTGTTTCTTTTAGCTTCTTTTCGATAGCCGACCATTCGTCGGGCGTAAGCCTAAGTCTTTTGAATATAGTTTTAGTGATTTTTCTTTTTTTGTGAAAATTCTGATTCATAAATATCTCCGCGTCTTGATAAAATGCATGATATATATTTAAGGGCGATAGGTCAAGTTAAAGCTAGGATCGCAAATAAAAATTCTGAATATTTTGACAGCAATAGCATATAAACGTATTTATACATGTTAAATAGGTACGGGATCGAAAAAAGAAACAAGCGAGTATTTTAGCTACATACTATAAGAAAACTTTAAAAAACGTATTTTATGGGCTATAGGGCACTTTACACTATGAGTTTGATTAAATTTAGCTTAATTCGGTTTTTACTTTGGCTCACATGATAATAACGTATAGAAAAACATATTTTAAGTTTATGGTACTAGCAGCCAATAGAGAGAATAGATGGATTGTTTTTTAAGCAAGAAACAAAATAAAAAATTAACCTACAATCACTCCGAGCTCTTACGGAAATATGTCCATAAGTTTAAATATTTATTGAAAACAGCCTACTCGGTTCAGCTGTTTTCAATAAATACACTCGGGGCAAAAGCGTGGGTCAAGGGAGCTGCAAGCTCTCCTTGCGAGCCTCTACGTAAGCCAAAAACGGTAACGTTTTTGTGGCCACGTAGAGTATGCTCGCCCTATTAACCCCATTAGCCCTATTAAGAACAAGCCAACATAAGAAGACAAGGAATTTTTAAGATAAGGGGGCCTCCCTTTTACCATGAAGGGAGATAAAAACATGGATTACAAAACAATGAGAGATAAAATTGAAGATATGGTAAGTGATAACCACAAGGATTTTGTTAAGGCGGTTATCAGCATGGAAAAAGGTATCAACGATGAAAGTGCTTTGGATAAGCTCTATGATGCTTATATGGATAATGACACCGTTAATTTGCTGCATGAGGAATTCGACTATATGATTGAGGATTTACGAGAACAAGGACGGATAAAAGACCTGCCTTATGTTCAGGGGGGGGATGACCTTATAAATATCGTTGGAAATGTTGTAGGCAAGGTCGATGTCATTGAAAGGGAAAATAAGAACGGAGAAACCTTTAAGGCAGCGAACTTCTCCGTTGTATCCAAAGACGATGACGGAAATAAGATATATCATAATTGCTCCGCTTATGGAGAAAAGAGTGATAATTTAAGCAGGGAGATTTTGTTAAGCTCTTTGGGCAGATCAGGACATCTATTGATGATAACGGAAAGGAGCATAGTAATATCAGAATACTTTCTTCAAAGCTACTAAAGGCAAAGGAGCATATGAAAGGACAAGAAGAAAAGAAAGAATCTGTACTTGGAGCTATCAAGAAATATTAAGCTGAAGATAAGGAAAAGCCAAAGGAAAAGAAAGAAGCAAACAAAGAAGCTGAGAGATAAACTTATGATCGGTGTGGTCTTAGGACTGCACCGACTCTTTTTTATTTGGTAAAACTATGGTATAATATACGAAGAAAAAAAATTCAATTATATGAATATTAAGGATGGTAATATGAAAATAAACTATAATGGTTTATGGAAACTTTTGATAGATAAAAATATGAACAAAAAAGATTTACAGGAGAAAGTCGGGATTGCTCCAGCAACGATAGCAAAGATGGGAAAAGGCGAATTTGTTAGTATGGAAATTTTGTACAGAATATGTATTTCTTTAGAGACTAATTTTGGGGAACTAATTTCTATTGTGGAGGAGAAAAAATGAACAATATAATTGATAAAAAAGAATTGATTGAAATTGTTGAACAGGCATTATATAGTGACGAATTAGCAATTTTTGCTGGTGCAGGACTTTCTATAAATGCTGGATACTATAATTGGGAAAAGTTATTGGAAAAACCTGCAGAGAAGTTGAAATTAGACATAGCCAAAGAAAAGCATGATTTGATTTCTTTGGCTCAGTTTTATTGCAATAAAAATAAAAGAAGTGCTATTAATGAACTTTTATCAGATTCATTTCCATCTAATAAAAAACCAACTGAAAACCATAAGATATTATCACAGCTTCCAATTTCCACATATTGGACAACAAATTTTGATACATTAATTGAAGATGCGTTGAAAGAAAATAATAAGAATGTTTCAGTCAGAAAGGCTGATAAGGATTTACAGCTTTCATATAAAAATTATGATTCAGTTGTATATAAAATGCATGGAGATATTCAAAGCCCATCTGAGGCAGTAATAACTAGAGATGATTACGAAGAATATGGAGTTAATAGTAGAAAATTATTTAGAGATGTTTTAGAAGGAACATTGCTAACAAAGACTTTTCTATTTTTAGGATTCAGTTTTAGTGATCCTAATTTTAATTTTGTACTCAGCAAAATGAGAGTTTTATTGGGGGATGATAATAGACCGCATTATTATATATTAAAAAAAATTACTGAACCTAATAGAGACAATTTTGAAGACGAAGAATACAAAAAAGCACTAGAAGAATACAAATATGATTTAATTAAACAAGAACTGCGGATTGCAGATTTAGACAGATATGGAATAAAAATATGCTTGATTGATAGCTATGAAGAAATCACGGAGATATTAGAAATTATATTAAATAGATATAAAAGAAAAACTGTGTTCCTTTCAGGAAGTGCAGAAACTTATGCTCCGTTAGATATACAAGTAGCTAAGGATTTTATCAGGAAACTATCTTTTGAACTTGTTAAGAACGGATATAAAGTTGTTAATGGATATGGATTAGGTGTAGGGACTTATGTAATAAATGGAATCACTGAATATTGCTATGACCACAGGAATATTAAAATTGAAGATAGTTTAAAACTAATGCCATTCCCATTAAGTGCAATAAATAGTGAGCAACTTCGGACAACTTGGGAAAAATATAGAGAAGAAATGATTTCCCAATGTGGTATAGCAATATATATGTTTGGTAATAAACAAAAGGATGGAGAAATTATTAAAGCTGATGGCGTAAAAAGAGAATTTAATATTGCTGAATCATATCAATTAGTGAATATACCATTAGCATTTACTGGGTCTATGGCTCAGGAATTATATTCTGAAAATGGTGATATGGTTGAAAATGTTTTAAATAATGATGAAATTGAGTATATTGCTAATTTTTATGATATAGACACTAATGTTGATAAAATAATTAAAATGATAAATAGACTTAACAATAAGGAGGAATGTTAATATGGCAAGAAGAGTATTTTTTAGCTTTCATTATGATGAGGATATTAATAGATCAATGACAGTGAGAAATAGTTGGGTTACTCAAGGCAAAGAAGCTACAGGTTTTATTGATAAGGCGGAATTTGAAAAGGTTAAAAGGAATGGTGAAAATGCTGTTTGCAAATGGATAGATAAGCAACTAGAAGGAACTTCAGTTACTGTAGTCCTAATTGGCAAAGAAACATTAAAACGTCCATTTGTCCAATATGAAATACGAAAAAGCATTGAAAGAGGAAATGCAATAATTGGGATTTATATACATAACATTAGAGATATGAGAACTCAAAGAACATCAGTAAAGGGCAATTCACATACTGTTATTGGATACTATAATGATGATACACCTGCGTATTTTGACTCTATTTGTGATGGTTTGTATGACTATTCGCAAGACAATGGATATTATAATTTGGGAAGTTGGATTGAAAAAGCAGCACGAAAAAAAGGAAAATAACTGTAGTAAGTTGATAAAAATAGTGAGGTGATGGGTTATGAAAGAGATTTTTGAGCAAGGAGAATTTAGTGAATATAGGATTAATAACTTAGAAAAATCTATGGGTGTTATTAACGAGTCTTTTACTTTTTTTGAGGAAAAAGTTTCTGTCTTTATATCACATAAACATGATGATTTAGATGATTTAAAGGGTATTATAGGATTTCTTGAAAAAATTTTTAATGTTGTTGCATATATTGATAGTAGAGATTTATCTATGCCTAAAATAACATCTGGAGAGACTGCTGAAAAAATTAAAGATAGAATAAAAAAATGCAAAAGGTTTATTTTATTAGCCACTGATGGAGCAGTCGAATCAAAATGGTGTAATTGGGAGTTGGGATTTGCTGATGCGATTAAAGGAAAAAAGCTGTACTTTTTCCTATGAAAGAGAAGGGGAGTAATTATAAAGGAAATGAGTATATGGAAATATATTCGTATATAACTTATTTCGATGGGCGAGAGGAATATGATTCAGGGAAAAAAGTGAAGGAAGGATATTATGTTATGACAAAATCTAAAGATAAAAAATCTATAATTCCACTTTCAAGTTGGCTAAAAGAGTAATTGGTTATGGGAAAAACAGCAAGGCAATTTAATAAAATTTATATTGATTATAAAAAGAAATTTAAAAAGCCAATTCAACAAGTTTTGATGTTAATGCCATATACTTTTTCAGACGATGATATTGTTAATACATTTAAAGAGTTATATCCAGATATGTGGGATGATTTGAATAAACAGTATGATTTTTGGCATAATAAAAATATGGTTCTGCTTAGGTATGGGAAAAAGAGCAGATATAATTTTAGAAAACCATATAATTTTATTTTAGATTGTGCTTTTCATAGCGTGAATAAACTTAGAAAAGATAAGAACAGAATTATTTTGGAAAAAGATGAGGTGGAAAGTTTAAAGAATGAAATAAAACAGCTATCAAAATCCAAACTTGATAAAAGAAAACAAAAAGTTGACGGAACATTAAGATTTATTCAAGAAATAGAACCATCATATACATCATTTTTTATAGATAGATATTTTAATACTTACGACTTGCATCAAAAACTAGAGATAATGAAAGAACTTTCAAAATATAAATCATCAAATATTACGGAGTTTTTTTACAAGGTTAATTCATGTACGAGAAATTTTTCTTTAAAAAAAGAAGCCCAAAACTATATTCAATCTATTGGATTACCATTTATGTTAAGACGTAAGAAAAAAGGTAAGAAAAATTATATTGATAACGAAATTGTAAAAAACAATTCAGGTCCTGAAGTTTTAAAACAGAGACTGTACGTAGATGATTTAGAAAAGGTGAAAAGATTTGATGTTTTTATATCTCATAACTCTAGTGATATGAATCAAATAGTTGAATTATATAAAAATTTAAATACAAAAGGATATGTGGCTTATATAGATTGGGTTAATGATAAATATGATTTGAAACGAGAATGGTGTAATGCTTCAACATCAGAAATTATTAAACTAAGAATACAGCAAAGTAAGATTTTTATAATCTTTTTAACGGAATCAACATTTAAATCGCAGTGGTGTCCATGGGAACTTGGATATGCAGATGCTTTGAATAAAAAAATTTATATTTATATTTCACCTAATTTTAAAAAAGGAGATATTCCTATTTTCTATAGAGGTTACACTGAAATAAAAAGTGTTGATGAAATCATTATAGAAAATTATTGAAAGAATTTGAATTGTGTTAATGTAAAGGAGATGGCTATCTCTGCATCTCCTTACCCATGTAGATTCCGTAGTTTCTGCGTATCTTGTAAAGCTCGTCCATAGCAGACTTTGAGGAAGAATACTCTTGCATAAGGGTATTCTTTTTTTCACTTAGTTCATCAAGCCTATCCAAAATGTTCTTGGAATTTGGTAGCTTGGAATAGGACTTTTTAAGCTCGGAAAGAGCATTTTCATAGTGGGTAATCTGAGCTTTGTATTCCTCAAAAAATGCCTTATCAGATGGATTAGAGCGATATTCTTTGTAGTGTCCACGATATTTTTTGACGGTATGGACTTGTTCCATCGTAGCGGATAACTGTTCCATTTCCTTATCAATCGCTTTGATTTTATCTTGCAGATGTTGTCTTTCATCAGCTGCTCTTTGAATGTATTCATCAAGCTGCTGAACGGATTTAATCCCATGTTCTCTGATGAAAATAACGGATTCCGCCATCGTATTCAGATTATGTTTCGTTGCCCAGTATTCATAACCTTTGCTCTCTTTGACCTTGGCATTGGTGTTCATATCAATGATATTTCCAATGCGTTTTTTAACAGGAGGAGTCTTAATCGTTTCTCTTTCTGCTATGCGTTCTTTTAA
>NZ_CAJPQR010000025.1 GCF_905372745.1 uncultured Campylobacter sp.
TTATTTAAAGATATTGTCGATTTTGGCGAGACGAATTTTGAAAAAAATGCTTATTTTTATAACGCAGATTTTAAAAATTTAACTAATTTTGCATCAAGTGTTTTTGACGGGACTTTAAATTTTACAAATGTAAAAACCAATTTTACATATTTGACCTATGAAGAGCTTAAAAATATTATCAAAGACAAAAGCACAAATGATATGTATCCAAAAAATCATAAAATTAACCATATTGACAAATGCATAAATATAACAAATGATTTCAGAGATGGTTTTAGACTTATAAAGCACACCTTGAACGACAAAGGCAATGCACTAGATGCAAGCTTATATCGCTGTCTAGAACTATACTGTAAAGAACTAGAATTAGAATTTACTCTTAAAAAGACAAAGGATAAAAAAAGTAAAAATAATAAAGAAGTAGAATCTGCCGATAAAGTAGAAGCCAAGCCTAAAAGCGAAAATCGTATCGAGATTTTATTAGATTTGATGACGCTAAAATTATATAGAAGCACTAGCGACCATCATACGAATTTACTACGAATTATAAATTTTATGGCTTTAACTATCGCGGTATATGGGCTATGTTTTTATATTTTTGATATTTTTTTATTGGAAACGATTGTTGCCAATCCTAAAGCGCTAGTATTTTCTATAATACTATGTTATATAGTAGGATTAATAGCGTACATGGCTAATCTTAGCATTAAACAAAGTGCGGTAGCGGTGATAGCAACCATTATATGCGTCTTTTACGGTATAGGCAAATATTATCCTATTTTTACTATCTATTTTATATTTTTGTATCTGACACTATACTTTGTGTTTTTTTATTTACACGAGTTTATACTTGCAAAAATTTTGACTTACTTGATTTGCATATTTATATTTTTAAGCAAACCATTTTTAATAGCGCCGTTTATAGGCGTATTTACGTCAGAACAAGCGGCTCAAAACAAATTTAAAGAATATACCATAAGATATAATGAAAATGGTCTGGACGATATGCTCCTAGATGCAAATCTCACTAACACCAAAAAAGACAATAAACTAGATTTTATAGTCGAAAATAGAAAAACGATTTTAGAAGAGTTGGATTGCGATAAAACATTATTAATTAAATCCAAAAATAAATGCGCACAAAATACCGATGAGACCGTCTATAGCAACCTTAATAATAAAATCAAAAAGCCGTATGCAAAGGCTCTAGCCGCTCTAAAATACGACGAAATAATGCAATCAACGCAAAAAAGCGCAAACTTGCTGTATGGCTTCATCATGCTATTAGTCGTTTATTCGCTCACGAAAACCGCACGCAAAAACTCGGTCGTGCCTAGCTAGAGGTTTATGTGGCTATTAGTGGCAATAAAGCGAACAAGCCTTTTTATTTTTGCTCGCTTATTAAATAGATGTTTGCGAAATTTGGCGGCGCCTTTATTTTAGATTTTGCCATTTGCGATAATAGACAGGTAAATTAGCTAAATTTATATAGATAAATTTAGCCGTCTTTTAGCGCCTCCGCGACGATCATCCACTCTTGCACGAGCTTTTCAAAGCTAAAATTTGCGTTTGCGGAGCTAGTCGAAGGTAGTTTGACGGGCGGTTTACCAGTTTTGTTTAAAATTTGAGTTTTTAGATATTTTTTGCAGATTTCGTGTGCTTTGCCGCCATTGGCGAACACCTGCACGACGCGCGCTCCGCTAAAGATCGGCTCTAAATTTGCGGGTGTGACGGCGGTCATTTTGGCGTCGCTCGAGCCCTTTATCTCGCACGAGATCGCAGCGTCGTAGATAGCGATGCGGTGAGCGAGCAGAAAATTTATCTTTTCGTCCGTGCCTTCTGGCAACGGAGCGTTTAAAATCCCGGCCAGCACGCGCCAGAAGCGATTTTGCGGATTTGCGTAGTAAAAGCCCAGCTTGCGAGAAACGACGGAAGGAAAGGAGCCGAGGATTAAAATTTTAGAGTTTTTATCAAAAATCGGTTTAAAAGGATGGGTTTGGCTCATTTTATGCCTTTGAAATTAATTCATATTCCCCATCATCTAAACCGTTCATATTATTTACATATTTTATAAGAACTAATCTTTTTTATCAGAATTATTTGAAATTTTATCATTAATCATCTTTTTTGCATTCATTGCAATATCGGTGATTTTCTTATTGGAGTCGCTTAAAATCTCTTGTATCTTTGCCGAATCGTCCTTTTTAAATATTTTTAAATTTTCGCTAAAATCCTCATCGTTAATATCAAAATAAGCCACTGACTCAAAAGACAACTTTGAAGCTATTAAAACTTGAGGAAAAGCATTTTTATAGGCATTATAACTTTTAACCTCGGCATTATAGTTTTCGCGTCTATTCAAAAGCTCGCCTTCGATTTTTTCCAATTGCGACATTAACATTTGGTATGTTTCATTGGCTTTTAGCTCTGGAAAAGCCTGCGCTAAAGCAGCCACTTTTGCAACTCCGTTTCCAGAAATACCAAGTTGCACCATTTGCTCGCCGCTTGCGTAATCTTTAGCTATGTCTATAATTTGATTTGAAAGGTCTAGGCGTTTTTTAAGCGTAGCTTGGATGTTTGCAAAGCTTTCTCTTATATTTTGCATCATTGACTGCAATTTATTATATATTTTAATAATATAAGCCGCCAAAGCAACCACAACAACGATTATAGTGATAAACATTTTACTCCTTTTTTAATTGCATTAGAATGCGCGATTATTGCTTGTTAAGACTTAAATTTACTTAAAAACTTAAAAATTACCTGTCTAAAAATTTAAGTAAGCGTTTATCTGGAAACCGAATATAACCTTACAAACGACACCGCGCAAATTTAACCACCCGAACGAGCGGCTAAATTTACAGATATTTTCCATCGCCCGTCAAATTTAGGCGAGAGAAATTTTCGCCCTACTCGGCGTTTTCGTTAGCCTGTTCCGAGCCAGACTCGATCTCATCGCTAAAGTCAGCCAAGCTTAGGCGTTTTAGCTGGCGGTAGCGTCTTTGCGCGTCGGCCTTGTTTTTAGCCAGCAGCTCGTCCGCGTGCTGCGGGTTGGTTTTCTTAAGCGAGTTGTAGCGAACCTCGTTTAGCAAAAACTCCTCGTAAAGCGACCAATCAGGCTCTTTTGAGGTCATTTTGAGCGGATTTTTACCCTCTTTGATTAGGCGCGGATCGTAGACGTAGGTCGGCCAGTAGCCGCATTTAGTCGCTAACTCGCCTTGATCGCCGGAGTAGGCCATACCGCCTTTTATACCGTGCGCGATACAAGGCGAATACGCGATCACGAGACTCGGACCGTCGTAGGCCTCGGCTGCGGCGATGGCTTTTATCGTATTTGCTTGGCTCGCGTTTGAGTTGATCTGCGCTACAAAAATATTTCCGTAAGTCATCGCGATATAGCCTAGGTCTTTTTTCTGCATCGGCTTACCGCTAGCGGTAAACTGCGCTATGGAGCCAGCGCGGCTTGATTTTGAGCTCTGGCCGCCGGTGTTTGAGTAGACCTCGGTGTCAAGCACGAGCACGTTTACGTTCTCGCCGCTAGCTAGCACGTGATCAAGACCGCCAAAGCCGATATCGTAAGCCCAGCCGTCGCCGCCGATGATCCATTGGGATTTTTTGACGAGGTATCTTTTTAGCTCTAAAATTTCTTTTACGCCCTCTACGTCTAAATTTTGCTCCAAAATCGGCGTTAAAATTTTAGCGATTTGCGTCGTTTTCTCGCCGTCGTTTTTGTGCGCGATCCAGTCGGAGTATAGCGCGGCTAGGGCATTTGGCGCGGCGTCTTTGGTGCGTAGCATGACGTCCTCGATACGGTGGCGTAGCGTCTCTACTGCGACGTTCATACCCATGCCAAACTCTGCGTTATCCTCAAACAGCGAATTTGCCCACGCTACGCCCTTGCCCTCTTTGTTCGTCGTATAAGGCGTCGAAGGCGCGCTACCGCCGTAGATCGAGCTACATCCGGTCGCGTTTGCCACGATCATACGGTCGCCGAATAGTCTCGTAACAAGCCCGATATAAGGCGTCTCGCCGCATCCGGGGCATGCGCCGTGAAACTCAAATAACGGCTGCGCAAATCCCACGCCCTTGACGCTATCTTTGCTCATCAGGTCGTCTTTGTAGGTTACCTTTTTAAATAAATAATCGGCGTTTTCCTGCTCGTTTTTCTCCATCTCCTCAGCTAGAGGCACCATGACGAGCGATTTTTCCTTGCTCGGGCAGTTTTGAGCGCACAGCTCGCAGCCGGTGCAGTCTAGAGGACTGACCTGGATTTTATATTTTAGCCCTTTTACCTCTTTGCCTTTGGCGTCTAGGACGTGATCTTGCACGGTTTGCGGAGCGGCGGCGAGCTCGTTTTCATCGATGAGAAACGGCCTGATGACCGCGTGCGGGCAGACGAAGGCGCACTGGTTGCACTGGATACAGTTTTCCTCGATCCACTTAGGCACCATTACGCCGATGCCGCGTTTTTCGTAGGCTGTCGTGCCTGATTTAAAGTGTCCGTCTTCAAAGCCTACAAATGCCGAAACAGGCAGGCTATCGCCCCTAGCGGCATTGATAGGCTTAACGATTTTTTCTATAAATTCGTCGCCGACGTATTTTTCATCGTTAGCGGCGTCATCCGTCAAATTTGCCCAGCTAGGGTCGACCGCGACCTTAACCAGCCCGTCCGCACCCATATCGATAGCCTTGTAGTTCATCTCCACGATCGCTTCGCCCTTTTTGGCGTAGGCTTTGTGTGCGTACTCTTTCATGTATTTTTGCGCGTCGGCAAACGGGATGATATCAGCCAGCTTAAAAAACGCCGACTGCATGATGGTGTTCGTGCGGTTTTTTAGCCCGATCTCGCGAGCTAGCTTGGTGGCGTTGATGATGTAGAAATTTACCTTTTTAGCGGCTAAAATTTTCTTTACTTTATTCGGCAGTTTAGCGACCGTCTGCTCGGCGTCCCAGATCGAGTTTAGCAGGAACGTCCCGCCCTCGCGGATACCGTCTATGACGTCATAAATTTCAAGATACGCCGCGACCGAGCAGGCTACGAAGTGCGGATTTGAGACGAGGTAGGTCGAGCGGATCGGGTTTTTACCAAAACGCAGGTGCGATCGCGTGTAGCCGCCCGATTTTTTACTATCGTAGGCAAAATACGCCTGCGCGTAAAGCTCGGTTTTATCGCCGATGATTTTGATTGAGTTTTTATTCGCTCCCACAGTACCGTCCGCGCCAAGTCCGTAAAATAGACACTCTTTCACGCTTACGTCGCTTAGCGAAATTTTCTCGCCGACTTTTAGCGACGTAAATGTCACGTCATCCTCGATACCGACGGTAAAGCCATTTTTAGGCCCCTCTAAATTTAAGTTTTCAAAGACGGCTAGCATTTGTGCAGGATCGACGTCTTTTGAGCTCAGACCGTAGCGTCCGCCCACGATCACGGGCTGATTTTTGTGTCCGTAAAACGCAGCCTTGACGTCCAGATATAGCGGCTCGCCGAGGCTTCCCGGCTCTTTCGTGCGGTCTAGCACAGCGATCTTTTCTACCGTCTCAGGCATCACGTCAAAGAGGTATTTTAGGCTAAACGGGCGGTATAGATGCACTTTTAGCACGCCTACTTTTTCGCCCTTTGCGCGTAGGTGATCGACGACTTCTTCTAGAGTTTGCGTTACCGAACCCATCGCGACCACGATGCGCGTAGCGTGCGGATCGCCGTAATAATTAAACGGCTTATAATCGCGTCCCGTGATTTTTGAAATTTCTTTTAGATACTCGGCCACGATATCAGGCACCGCATCGTAGTAACGGTTGGCTAGCTCGCGCGTCTGAAAGTAGATGTCGTCGTTTTGCGCCGTACCGCGAGTTTTCGGACTTTCGGGACTTAGCGCCTCGTCTCTAAATTTTTGCAGCGCCTCACGGTCAAGAAGCCTATCAAAGTGCGCGTAGTCAAGCACCTCGACCTTTTGTATCTCGTGGCTCGTGCGAAATCCGTCAAAAAAATGCAAAAACGGCACGCGACCCTTGATCGCAGCTAGGTGCGCGACGCCGGCGATATCCATGACCTCTTGCACAGAGCCGCTTGCCAGCATCGCAAATCCCGTTTGGCGACAGGCATAGATATCCTGATGATCGCCAAAGATAGAAAGTGCCTGGGCCGCGATAGAGCGCGCGCTCACGTGGATGACGCCCGGCAGCAGCTGGCCTGCGATTTTGTACATATTGGGGATTTTTAGCAAAAGTCCTTGCGAAGCCGTGTACGTCGTAGTTAGCGCGCCTACTTGCAGCGAACCGTGTACGGTGCCCGCAGCTCCGCCCTCGCTTTGCATTTCGACGACTTTAACCGGCATGCCAAATAGATTTTTCTTGCCCTGGGCCGCCCACATATCGGTGTAGTCAGCCATCGGCGAGCTAGGGGTGATCGGGTAAATGCCCGCAACCTCAGTAAATGCGTACGATGCGTGCGCCGCAGCCTCGTTTCCGTCCATAGTTTTCATTATTTTAGCCATTTTTCCGCCTTAAATTTTCTTGCGATTTTTAAAAATCTTTTATTATAGAGCTAGTTTCCAAAATATCTAATTAATCAGCTAAGTTACATTTTCAAAAAAGCTCAAATTTAATAATCTAAGGCCCTAAATTTGACCTGGTGGCCGATTTTAAAAACTACTCAAATTTAAGCGATAAATTTTAAAAACGAAGAAGCCGTGCGTAAGGTTTTTATCCGCGTTAGCCGCGATTTCCGTCTTATGCCTTTATGCCACAGCGAATAAAAAATCGCAAACAAAGCAAATTTGCGGCAAGCAGATGCGTTGCTTCGTCATCGCCCAAAATAGGATTGAGTTTAGACGGCACAGCAGGAAAATGAGCCGCCACCGGCTATATACGAGCCATCTTGGTCACGGACGCCTAGTCGCTATTTTACAGCTATTTGGGCAACAACTAATTGGTAAAAATCATGGGCGGTATTTATCTTAAATGTAATCAATGTACTTGAGCGCTTTGAGAAAAAAGCAAGCGTGTTGGTTAAGGCAAAATTTGCCTCTTTACCCTGGTTTTTGCGGCAAATTTGATTTAAATTTGGCTTACTGTACTTGTCGCTACGCTTTATATACGGTTAAATTCGCCAACTCAATCGAATGCTAAAAATAGCCGTTTATCGAGCTAATATAGGTTTTTGATCGCTCTAAAATCTAAATTTATCGGCCAAACTCACCTCTACGCTATAAATTTAACCGCCTCAAATGCGTTTTTAAAGATCAAATTTGAATGCTCGCGCAAATCAGCCTCATTGCCGTAGCCGCAAACTAGCCCGATGCCCGCAATCCCGGCACGCTTCGCCGCCTCCAGATCCATCGTCGTATCGCCGATCATAAAGGCGTTCGCCCTATCTTGCGCGCTTGTCTTACCCAGGCGCTCAAGAGCCTTGTTTATAGGCTCAGGATCGGGCTTTGGATTTACGACGTCATCTCTGCCGATCACGGTTTTGACAAACTTCATAACGCCCAAGTGTTCAAGCAAAATGACCGAAAATTTCGACGTTTTCGTTGTCACGACACCCACGTCCGCCACCTCGCTAGCAAGCGCCAATGCACCCGCCGCGCCATCAAGAAGCGAAGTTTGTTCCAAAAAAATCTGCTCATAACGCGCCTTATACGCGGCGATATAATCAGGCACGAGCTGCGTCGGCGCGCCAAGTCCGGCAAACATGACGTCAAGGGGATGACCGACTAGGGTCTTGACCGCCTCGGGCTTTGGAGCAGGCTCGCCGTGAGCGCGAAATGCCGCACCGAATCCATCAAGGATCGCGGGCGTCGAGTCGATAAGCGTACCGTCTAGGTCAAAAAGTATGGTTTTTTTCATCTTGCTTCTTTCGTTTTTTTAATTGTGACAGCATAAATTTGACGGCATTTTCGCGTCAAATTTGCATTTTAGTAAACTTTGATTTTACTTTTTGTATTTTAAAATTTGCCTTAAGTCGGCTTTTTTTAATTTCAAATTTTTATCATTATGGGCTTTGATTTAAATTTATACTGTTGTAGTCTAAGGATTAAAATTACCATTCGCTTAAAATATCCGCGATATCAAATATGGCTTTCGAATAAAAAATTGCACTTTAAAATATAAACTTTTTAGACGAAAATTTTAAAATATTGCAGACGAAATTTCTTATAGTTATGTATTTTTACACAAATTTAACAGCACGGGATGTCGGGTCAAATTTAACCTATCAACCATGCGAGTACGCGAGCATAAAATATGCAAGAAAACCGAGTAATTAAATTTGCTCGTCTTGCTTTTTGTCTTGATATCGGATGCTAAGCTGCGGCGATGGTATAGAGATGCCTTTGGCGTCAAATGCGAGCTTGGCGCTTTCTAGCATAGCAAACTGTACATCCGAAAAATCATCGCTCGCACACCAAAATCTAGCTGTCAAATTTACGCTATTTTCACCCAGACTCCCGACCCCGACGAATGGCTTTGGCTCTTTTAGGATCTTTTTGTTTTTGTCAGCTAGGTTTAAAATAATCTCTTTTGCAAGCTTTAAATCGTCTTTATAATCTATGGAAAATACGAGCTCAACCCGCCTGGTGCCCTCTTTTGAGAAGTTTATTATGTTGCTGCTTATGATGCGTCCGTTTGGGATAATGATGGTTTTGTGATCGGCTGTACGTAAAACGGTGCTAAACATATTGATCTCTTTGACTGCGCCTTGCACGCCTGCGACTTCTATGTGATCTTTGAGTTTAAACGGCCTAAAAAATATTATCAAAAACCCTGCGCCGATATTTGAAAAGGTATCTTTAAACGCCATACCGATAGCAAGACCGATGGCACCTAGCGCAGCAACAAACATAGATGTCTCTACGCCCAAATTTGCGATCGCAGCTATAATTACAAAAGCCATGAGAAGCGTTTTGATGATATTTAGTAAAAAACTCGAAAGAGTTTCGTCAAGTCTAGAGGAAATGATTAATTTTGATATAAGATTTGAGATTTTAGCTACTAGCCATTTGCCGATAAGCAAGATGGCGATAGAACCTAAAATTTTTAAAGAATAGGATGAGATTAACGACCAAATAAGTTCGAATTTAATCTCATCCATACATTATTAAGCTAGGCTAATTATTTATTAAATCTAGCTTCAACGCGTCTATTTTCAGCGCGTCCTTCTTTTGTTTTATTTGAAGCGACAGGTTTAAGCTCACCGTATCCTACAGCAGTGATCTTGTCTGCGCTTACGCCAAGTTCTTCAAGAGCTTTAGCAACTGCATTTGCTCTTTTTTCAGATAGTTTTTGATTGTAAGCCTCAGCACCAATACTGTCTGTATGTCCGCTTAGAACTACGCGGTAGCCCGGGTTTTCACCCATAAAGTTAGCTACTTTCTTGATCTCCTCAAGATATTTTGGAGTTACTTTGTAGCTATCGAATGCAAAATTTACGCCGATATCTCTGAGAACGATAACCTTCTCGCAACCGGTCTCGTCAACTACTACCCCAGCCGGTGTATTTGGGCATTGATCAACATCGTTTAAAACGCCGTCGTTATCGTCGTCAAGCACTACGACGGCTTGCTCTTTAACCTCAACCACTTCAGCTACTACAGGAGCATTTTTAGCACCAAAGCCTACTGCAAAACCTAGCGTATAGAATAGGTTGTGATCTGCATGCTCAAATTTAATAGCATCTACGGCCTCAGCGCGTAGAGCAAAGTTATCGGTAATTTGATATCTCAAACCAAGGCCGTATTGACCGAAGCCGCCGTCATCATTTTTGACGAATTTTTTTGAGACATCCTCATATCCCGCACCAAGTAAGCCGTAAAGAGATAGTTTTTCAGTTAGACCAAAATCTTTAATAGCATTAACAAAATATCTAGTAGCCTTTCCGTCTACGCCATACTCTCTTATCTTGTTAGTGTGGCTAAGACCGAGTTCTACGTGGTCTATAAAGAAATTTTCAAGGTTTCTTCCGATTCTTAAACCGATAGCTGATTGTTCATTTGTTCCCAAATTTCCTTCAGGATGAACGCCGCCTATTGTCGGAGTTAGTTCGTAATTGTAAGCTGAATCAGCGGCAAAAAGCGCAGTAGCAGCAACTAAAGCAAGAGCAATCTTTTTCATAAGTTATCCTTTCTTTTGTCCCGTTTTTTCACAAGACTATTTTTTGATTTTATCACTAATTTATAAATCTAAATTTAACATACAACTTGAGACATATCAGTCTTTCCAAATTATATACCTCATCTCCAAAATCTAAAAGCCGACGAAACGGCTTTAGCAAACTATTAGCGTTTAGAGAATTGCGGGCTTCTTCTAGCTTTTCTTCTACCGAATTTCTTACGCTCGACGACGCGTGAGTCGCGAGTTAGTAGACCTTTTGGTTTTAGAGTCGCTCTAAAGTCGGCGTCAAATAGAGCCAATGCTCTTGATATGCCGTGTCTTAGCGCCTCAGCCTGAGCAGAATATCCTCCGCCTAGAGTCGTTGCGGTTACGTCTATAGAACCCTCTTGTTTTGTTAAAAGTAGAGGTTGAACTACTTTTAGCTTGATAGCTTCATGTCCGCCGAGCCAAGTATTTAGATCAAGTCCGTTTACTAAAATTTTACCGCTGCCCGGTTTTATCCAGACTTTTGCTACGGCAGTTTTTCTTTTACCGGTTGCATAAACTTTCGCCATGATTATTTTCCTTCTTTTTTAGCTATTTGAGCCGTGTGCGGGTGCTCGCTGCCGGCGTAAACTTTTAGTTTTTTTATCATCTCTCTGCCAAGTTTTGTTTTTGGAAGCATTCCGCGAACGGCTAGCTTAAACAGTTTTTCCGGCTTATCTGCTAAAAGCTCGCCGAATTTCTCGCTTTTCGTGCTACCAAAATATCCCGAATGGCGGTGATAAAGCTTTTGCTCGGCTTTATTGTTGCCCGTAAATTCGGCTTTAGAAGCGTTGATTATGATAACGTAATCGCCGCAATCGACATTCGGAGTGAAATTTGGTTTATGCTTACCGCGAAGCAGCGTAGCTACCTCGGTTAGCAATCTACCAAAACGCTTGCCTGCCGCGTCAAGCACGATCCACTCGCGCTCCACTTCGTTTGGTTTTGTTATTTTCGTCATTTTCTTACCCTTTAGATAATTTTAGGTCGTGATTGTATTCAAATGCACCTTACATATAGCTTAATTTAAGCTATATTTAAATATCAATGCTTCGAATTTCGTCCCGCAAAGCGTAAAATATCGCCGCCCTCACACTCAAATTCGGGTAAATTTGAGCCAATATTTTTTTATACTCCTCAACCTGCGCGATGTTTTCATCTATATTTTTATCGCTCGTTTTATAGTCGATCACGCATATTTCAGCTTCGCCAACGCAGAGCAGGTCAAGCTGTTTTAACGCACCCTCAAAGCGCAACGGCTGCTCTTTAAATGTCCTCTTCCCCTGCGTCATTTGCTTAAATTTAGGCTCGTTTATCAAATTTAGCCCGCGTGCGTAAATTTCATCCAGCTCGCCCTCGTCTAAAAATTTATAAAATGCGTTTCGCATCGAAATTTGTGCCGTTTTTAGCGAACTCTCGTCAAATTTTTCCGCCATTTCTAGCAGATAGTGCAGCGCCAGCCCGAAATAAATCGCCTTTTGATTTTTACCCTCGGATTTTGGCGTTTCATCTACGATTTGTTTTGAAATTTGAGCTAGTTTAATAGGCTCAAATTTGCCAGCTACACTTAAATTTCGCACCTTGCTAGGAGTCGGTTCGCCAAAGCTAAAATCGATCAAATCAAGATACTCTATAACCTCGCCGCTACTCTCATACGCCCCAAAAAAGCTCGGATTTCTGCCGTTGGCGCCAGTTTTTTTGATGATGATTAGTCCGCTGATCGCCCGAGTTAGCGCGACGTAGAGCTTATTCATATCCTCTTCGCGCTCGAGCCGCGCCGCTTTTTCTTTTAGCCTTGCAAACTCCTCGTCGATACACTGTTTTTTGACGTTGTGGCGCACCTGCCAGGAGCCCGTACCCGCATCGTATTCCGCGATGAAATTTGACCCATCGTGCCGCCCAGCGCCCATTTTATCGCACACGATCACGTTTTCAAACTCCAGCCCCTTTGACTTGTGGACGGTCATTATTTTCACACCCTCGCCGCTTTTTGCGCTCGCTTTTGCCTCAAATCTATCAAGATTATAGATAAACTCGGTCAAATTTGAATACGGCTGTGCTAGCTCAAGTAGTCGCAAAACGTCCGCGTCGCTCATATCTACGCCGAGCCTGCCCGCTAGATAGTGCAAGCTCTCAAGCGCCGATTTTTGCGGATTTACGCTTAGTTTTACGGCATTTACGTCAAGGATCGCCTCGGTATTTAGCTTGTAAATTCGCTCGCCGAATAGGCAAAATTTAGCGTATTCCACTACTGCGCGCGCGTTTTTGCTCGCTAGTAGCGGCATCACACCCTCGCTCACGCTTTTTACGCCCACCTCGCTCAGCAAATTTGAGATTTTATTTATATCGTCGTTTTTCCAGCAAAGCACGGTGATATCATCTTCTCGGACCCCTTTTTCAAGCAGAAATTTAACCTGCTGCGCCGCCTCTACCGCCACGTCATCGCCGCTGCTTACCCGCACGAAGCCAAGATCGTCCTCCTGTGCCTCAAAATACGGCATCTCGCCTACCAAATTTACCCGCTCGCCCTCTTTTTCGGGCGTTCTTTGCGGTTTAAAATTTTCGATCTTGCCCGCAAATACGGCGTTCGTAAATCTAACCAACGCCTTTTTACTACGGTAATTTACCTCCAAATTTTGAGCTTTGATCTGAGGAAAATCGCGCATCAGCTTGCCGAAAAGCTCCTTTTTGCCGCCGCGGAAACGATAAATACTCTGCTTTACGTCGCCGACGTAAAAAAAGCTGCCAAGCCCGTTTTGTCCGTATCCGGCGACGATTTCTTCGATGAGCGGACGCATGATCTCGTACTGCGCGACGTTGGTGTCTTGAAACTCGTCGATGAGCAGGTGATTTATCCGTCCGTCGAGCCTAAAATAAAGCATCTGCGCGTCCGTCTCGCCGCCCCTTAAAAGCTCGTAAACTAGGCGCGTCACGTCGCTAAATGCAAGCGAATTTAGTCTTTTGTTTAGCGAGATTTTGCACTCTTTATAGATTTTTAAAAATCTAGCCAGTTCGGCGATTTTATACTCCTCTAGCTCGTCAAAATACTGTTTTAACCGCGCTTTTAACTCAAAAAACATCCCATCAAGCTCCGGCGTATAAATTTTAGAAAACGTGCGATAATCAAGGCTCGCGCGCGACATAAACGAGCGAGCCAATATTTCGCTCGGGCTGCCCTCTTTCACGGCGCTTTGGGCATCTTTGCCGCCGCCTCTAGCTAGGACGTATTCGCGCATATTTTTTAGCGCTTCTGCAACGCCGCTTTCGTTTGGAAACGCCGCATTTTCGCTGCTTTTTAGCTCGCCGAAATTTTCATAAAACATCTCCAAACTCTCAAAAAAACTACTCTGGCTGCGCTCGGCCGTCGCTATCAAATTTGCAAGCGCTTTTAGCAACCGCATATCCTTGCTCACGCTCGCAACGAACTCGCCCCGTTGCAGTTCGTTTAAATTTTCGCTCACTTCAAAATCCGCGCTTAGTCCCAAATTTAAGCAAAAGCTGCGCAGGATGCCAACGAAAAACGAGTCAAACGTGCCAATTTTTAGATCACTTTCTAAAAAATGAGTCGCCCGAGCGTCGCGCATGGCTAAAATTTCATCCCTGCCCGCGCCCAAAATTTGCTCCAACTCGGCTAGCTCTGCGCCCTTTTCCTCGAGCCGCAAAAAGGTCTGCACGATGCGCTCTTTCATCTCGTTTGCGGCCTTTTTGGTAAAGGTTAGCGCCGTGATCTCGCGCGCGTCGGCGCCTAATAGCAAAATCGCGATAAAACGCACGCTAAGCGCAAAGGTCTTGCCGCTGCCCGCACTCGCCTCAAGGGCCAAAAACGGCTTCATAGCTCGCCTTTCACTAAAATTTTATAGTCTTCGTATTCGCTCATCGCGCCCTTGGCCTCCCCAAAATTTATCGGCGTGTTGTTGATGGATTTTAGCTGCTCGATCGCCTCCGCAAGCACGTCTAGATCGGCTTCGCTAGCGACTAGGTTCATGTTATCTTTTAGATCGTAAAAGTACCCCTCGCAAGGCCTACCCACGAGCGCCTCGTAAAAGGGCAGCTGCAAGGATTTGGCGTCAAATTTTCCGCTTTTATAATCAATCACCGCTAGCTCGCCGCCGCGCTGGTCTATACGGTCGATTTTGCCCGTTATGCGCACGCCCGCAAAGACGCTATCAAGCTCTTTTTCAAGCCCCTGCACGCGCCATCCCGCCTCATATCTGGCGTCCTCTAGCTGCTTAAATTTCTCCATCTTTATCATCGTTATCTCGCGCTCTAGCGGCGGCATGTTTAGTTCCCTTAGCACCGTTTCAAATTTAGCGAGGTCAAACCTCTCAAATTTAGAGTAATACTCAAAAAGCGCCCTATGTAGCGAGTTGCCAAAGTCCGCCGTGGACGTCGTTTGCGGCATTACGGACGGCTTTACGTTCAAAATATATCTGTAATAATACCGCCGCGGGCACTGTAAATAGGTATTTAGTCTGCTAAACGAGAGCGGGATAGCGAAAAAATCGTGCTTTACGATGATATCCTGCTCGAAAATTTTAGGCTTTGCGGGCGTTTTTCGAGTAAATTTTATAAAATTTAGCGCTCGTGGGTTTTGGCTCGGCGTTTCGTTTTGCGCAGCGTTTTCGTCAAATTTATCGGTAGAATTTGCGTCCGAATTTAGCTCGCCCTCCGCGTCAAATTCAAACAAACTCCGCTCTTTGGCGATTTTTGCTTGTTTAGGTTTAGCCTCGTTCCTTTCGTCAAGATGCGGGCTCATCTCGGCCTCAAATTTTTGCTCATCTGCAAAACCGACCTTTGCGTCAAATTCGCCGTTAAACAGCGCCGCATAGCTCTCGTCGCTAAATCTCGCGTCCTCCACGGCGTTAAATTCGCCGAGAAATCTCGACGCGATTTTCTCCTCGTTTGCCGCGTAGCATATCGCCGCTTTTTTCGCGCCGCCAATTAGGCTCTCGTAGTAAAATCTCTGCAAATTTTCGCGGTCGACGTAGCCGATGAGGCCCGCCTTTTGGCGCACGCGCGAGCTCAAAAACATCTCGTTTACGCTGCGCTTTGGCACCAAATCGTCGTTAAAATCAAGCACTATGACGCCATCAAATTTTAACCCGCGACTCTCTAAAACGCCCATGACGCCGATCTTGCCGCCACCTACGTGATCAAGCCTAAGCCTAGCTAGCTTTATCAAAAATATCTCGCAAATTTGACGTAGCGTAAAGCTAAAATATCGCGCCAAACTCTGAGCGTAAAATAGCTCCTCGCGCGTTTTTTGCGCGGCGGCGTAGTCGCTTTCAAGCGCCAAAATATCCTCCATAAGCGCCCTAAAATCCTCAAACGAACAAGGCACTTCAAAACCGTTTTTAAATTTCTCAAACAGCTCGCCGCTAACGCCAAATTCATGCAGATTAAACTCAAATTCGTTGAAATTTTTATAGTTATCTTTGCTCAAATTTACGCGGATTTTGTCGTTTATCGCGGTTGCTATGCACTTTAAAATTTGAAAAAACCGCGTGCGGGTAAAGCTCTCGCCCATCGCGAAGTTAAACATCTTGCCGCGGTCGTGCAGGCGCAAGATCTCGGCAAAACTCTCGTCAGGCAAGATAACGGCGATGTTTTCGGGCTTGATACCCTCAGCGACGAACTCGCTAGCCTTTGCCATCGCATAGGCCGCTTGCAGGCTTCTAGCGCTAAAGCTTCTTTTTAAAACGAGCGGATTTTTGCGCACGGAGCCAGTTTTTCTTAGCTCGCGCGTGCTCAAATTTAGCTCAAATTCGCAGTAAAGGCTAAACTCGCTCGCCTCAATGCCAGAAATTTCAGCCAGTTTTGAGATCAGTTTTTTGTTAAATTTGCTGGTTTGAAAGATGATTTTTAGCGTCGTTAGTTTTGCGATCTCGCCAAACAGCTCCCACTCAAATTCGCTTAAAAAGCCGTCCACTTCGAGATTTATCTCGCGAAATTCCCTCACAAATCCGCCGTTTAACTCATAAATCTCAGGCAGCACGATACCGTCGTATAGATTTTCGGCCGCGAGCAGCTCCTTATAGCGCGCGAGCACCGCCTCGAGGATACCCAAATGCTCCTCGTAATCGGCGTAAATGTCGCTAAATTTTAGATCCGCCACGCTCTTTTTGCTGATGGCTAGCTCCTTAAAAAAGCTAAAAAGATAGTCGTTGTTTTTCAAAAACGCGAAAAACTCCGACGGGATACGCAACCGCTCGGAGGCCTCTCTCACGCTCGCGCAGGCTCGCTGCATCAGCACCAGCGCGTACGCCTCGTCCGCCTCAAAGCGCCCCGGCACCAGCACGGCTTTTTGCTCAAACTGCGCTATCGTCATGGCTTTTGGCACGAGTTCGTTTTGAAATTGCGCGTTAAATTCGCGAATTTTTCGCGAGTTGGTAAAGATATAAAGTTTGTCTAAATTTTGCATAGAAGCTCTTTGTTTTTTGGCGAAATGATAGCCCAGAGCGGCTGAAAATCAAAGAAAACTAGCGCGCTTCGAAGTTAAATTTATAAAAGCCGGTGTCGTTTGCGTCGGAGATTTTTAGTAAAATTTGCCATCTGCCTTTTTTTGGGAGCGTTACGGGCTGCGTTTTTAAAATTTGCCCGTCAAATTTGACGTCTAAATTTTGATTTTGCTCGTTCGTCGCGGGTCTGGTTAGTAAAATCTCGTGCGTGAAATTTGGCGCTACCGAGCCGTTTTTAGGCGCGACGGCGATACCAAAATATCCGTTTAGTCCGTCAAATTCGGGATTGAAATTAAGATCGTATTTGGCGTCAAACCTGCGCTGACTAGCCTCGATCTCGTTTATATTTTCATCGACGTTTTGGTAGCGCTCAAAGTAAAAACCGTCCATCTCTACGGGGTTTTTGACGGCCAGAATAATGGTCGCTACGCAGGAGGCGACTATCAAAATAAGCGCGGTAACGATAGCGTGAGGCCAGTAGTTTTTAGCCATTTTTCCTCCTAAATTTTCTAAACGCAGCGACGCAAACGACGAGAGCGATAGAGCCGTAGATGAAAATTCTAAACGCATCTAGCGTACGGCGGTTTTGGCTACCGACCGCGTTTTGCAAGCTCACGCCTTTGCTCGCCGCGATCTGTTCGGCAAGATCGGCGTAGCCGTTTAGCACGGCGGCGTTAAAGATATCTTTGCCGTTTTTGGACGCTAAAATCGGCAAAATAGAGCCGGAGCTTGGATACGGGCTTAAAATTTTCTCTTTATCAAAAAGCTTTAGCGTCTCGGAGTCGGCAAAAATTTCCACCTTATGCTCCGTTTTAGCAAGCATCAAAAGCGCGTAAGGCGGAGTCAAATTTAGCTGCGCGGCCGCTTCTTTTAGCGTTTTGCCCCCTAGGTTCTCATAAACCGCGACCCCCGCAAATACGCCGCTTTTGCTCGCTAGCTCCTCGCCTAAAACCGCGATTTTCTCGCTCACGGCCTGGCTTAGGATGTTTTGATTTACTAAAACTATCTCGCGAGGCAAATTTGAACCCTGCAAAGTCGCCGCGCCGTAAAAAAGAAAAAGTAAAAAGATAAAAAAGGCGCGCGCCAAATTTGCAAATTTGAGCGCGAGGAAGCGGCAAAGGATAGTTAAATTTGAGCGAGTAGAATTTATAAGCTTCATCGGCCAAGTTGAGCATTTTCGAGCAAAAAGCAAAGCGCGTCGCTAGGATTTAGGCGTAAAATTTGAAAAGAGGCGGCCGAGTTTGCGCCTCTTGATTTATCAAATTTCATCCCACAAAAAGATGATTTGGCGTTAGCACCGCCCACGCCGTAAATACCGCCGCCGCAATGAGTCCCGCGACGATAAATTTCTCCAAAATCGCTTGCATATTTACTCCTTTACGCGCACTTGTTTGGCGTTATCCGCGCTTTTCATCTTTAGCTCGGAGGCGTTTAGCGAGTAAGGCTTTTGCGCGACTTCTTGCTGCAGCTTGATCGCGTAGTACGTGAGTGCCGCCAGGATCGCTAGCAGCAGTCCGGTCGCGATGAGCAGCCCGGTCACTCCGTGTAGGCCAAAAACATTTCGATTCGTGTTTTCCATTTATTCTCCTTTAGAAAGCGAGATGACGTACTCGCCGACGGCTTTTTGCTGCAAAGCGTTTAGCCTGCCGTCGCTAAATTTAGGCATCGTACCGATAGCGCCCTTTTTACCGCGCTGCAACACGTCCTCGACAAACTCGGCCGTGCCGTATTTAGATAGATCGGGAGAGTTACCCTCCATGCCTTTGCCGTCCTCGCCGTGGCAGGCTGCGCAGGTCGCAAAAAGCTCCTTGCCGCTAGCTACCAAATTTTCGTTTTTAGTCTTTTTTATACCCGAAATTTCCTTAGCGATGTAGGCCGCGATCGCCTTTGCGCCTTCTTCGTCCGCCATACCCGCAGGCATCTCGCCCATCGGGTACTCAAGGCCTTTTGAGCCGTTCATTATCGTATCATATATCCCCTCTTCGCTACCCCATTTGGAAAGGTCTGCGGCCTTGCCGTTTATACCGTCGCCGGTTATGCCGTGGCAGGAGGAACACTGCACCAAAAACACGCTCTCGCCCATCGCGTGAAGCGTCTTGGCGTCCGGATTTGCGAAACTCTTTTCAAATTTAGCGTTTGCGGCGGCGACTTCTTCGTTGTATTCGCCGATTTGCGAGTAGGAGTTTACCGGATAGCCGGCGATCATATACCACAAGGCCCAGACGATGCATATCGCATAAACTATCGCCCAGCCCAGCGGTACGGGATTTTTGTACTCGCCTATGCCGTCCCAGCTATGCTCGCTTAGCTCGGCATCCGGTTTTGCTACCTTCATCTGCCCGACCAAGCGACTCACGATGAAAACCGTGGCCAAAACGATGGCAATAGCTCCGATAAGCCCCAGTAAATTTACGTTATCTTCTAAATTAAACCATTGCATTATTTTTCCTTTTTAGCGTTTTGCTCTATGGACGCAGACTCTAAAATTTCCTCGTCGATACCGTCTTTTAGGGCGAGGTCGGAGTATCTTTCGTAGTTTCGCCTGCCGCTCTTTTCGGATCTATACAGATGAAAATAGTACCCGTAAAGAAGCGCGGCGCACACGGCTAGAAAGATAAAAGCTCCGTATCCTTGGATATCTCTTAGAGTCTGCGCATCCATAAATTTGCCTATTTTAAGCTATTTAGATAGGCTATGAGCGCCACTATCTCGCGGATCTCTCCGCGCTCAAAGGCCTTTTTGACCTCTTCATCCTTCATCTCTTCAACTATAGCGGCGGCTTCTTCTTTGGCGGCCGCTTGCGCTTCCTCGTAGGTGCCGAGTTTTGGCATGCCCTCTACGTCGTACGGTACGCCAAATACCTTTTTCGTCGTTACCGCTTCGCCGTATGCCGTCTCGATGTCGGCGTTGTTGCTAAAGTGATGCTTATAAGAAGGCATTATAGAGCCCGGCACCACAGAGGTCGGCTCTTTCATGTGATTTTCGTGCCAGTCGGTGGTGCGGTAGTTACCCACGCGCCAAAGGTCGGGGCCGGTCCTCTTTGAACCCCAAAGATGCGGGCGGTCAAACGCATACTCGCCGCTAAGCGAATACATGCCGTATCTATCGGTCTCGGCCTTAAAAGGGCGAATTTGCTGCGTATGGCAGGCGTTACAGCTATCTTTCATATACACGTGTTTGCCCGCAAGCTGTAAAACCGTCGGCGGCTTGGTGCCCTCAAGCGGCCTAGCTCTGTTGGCAAAATCAGGCAAGATCTCGATCACGCCCGCATAGGCGATAAATATAAAAACCATAACCGCGAAAAAGAAGGGATTTTTTTCTAACCAACTAAACATTAGCAACCTCCTTTATGCCCGCAGGACTCGCGCTTAGCGGCTCTTTTTCGAGCAATTTGGCGCCAAAACTCTTGTAAATATTATAAACAAAGATAAAAAATCCAAGCAGATATAGCAGTCCGCCCACGGCTCTGATCCAGTAGTACGGCACTATGTTTATCACCGTATCGATAAATGAATAGGCTAAATTTCCGTATTCATCCGTCGCGCGCCACATCATACCCTGAGTGATGCCCGCGATCCACATCGATGAAAAATAAAGCACTATGCCGATAGTCTGTATCCAAAACTGAGTTTCCATCAAGGATTTCGAGTAAATTTCGCGTTTAAATACGCGAGGCGTCATGTGATAAAGCGCCGCCATCGTCATAAAGCCGACCCAGCCTAGCGTACCGTCGTGCACGTGGCCCGGCACCCAGTCGGTAAAGTGCGCTAGAGCGTTTACTGATTTGATCGCTAAAATCGGTCCTTCAAGAGTCGAAAACATATAAAACGTTGAGCCTAAAATCATAAATTTGATAAGAGGATTTTCTCTAAGCTGCTGCCACTCGCCGCGCATCGTTAGAAGCATATTTATCGCAGATCCCCAAGACGGCAGTATCAAAACCACCGAAAACACGGAGCCCATCGTCTGCATCCAATCAGGCACCGCAGAGTAGATCAGATGGTGTCCGCCCGCCCAAAGATAAAGGAACATGAGGCTCCAAAACGAGAAAATAGAAAGCTTGTAGGAAAATATCGGCTGACCGCTCTCTTTAGGGAGGAAGTAGTAAATTTGAGCGATTATCGGCACGGTAAACACGAACGCCACGGCGTTATGCCCGTACCACCACTGCACTAGCGCATCGTTCGCGCCCGCATACATAGAAACCGAGTGCCACCAGTTGCCATATCCCGAAACCAGCTTGGTCGGTACGGCCATGTTGTTAAACAAATAAAGCATCGCGATACCTAAAAACGTCGCGATAAAATACCAAACCGAGATATAAAGCGTCCTCTCGCGGCGGATACCGATAAGACCGAATATACTAACGCCCCAAAGCACCCAAAGCACGACCACGCCGATATCTAGCGGCCACTCTAGCTCGGCGTACTCTTTTGACGTGCTAACGCCGGCAAGTAGGCTAAACACGCCGCCTGCCATCACCAGCATATATATCCAAAAGTGCAGCTTGCCTACCGCCATCAAAAACGGCGACTCGCTCATCGAGACCTTCAAAACCCTCTGTCCGATGTAGTACCACGTCGCAAAAACGCCCGAAAGCATAAATCCAAATATCACGCCCGCCGTGTGTAGCGGTCTTAGGCGGCTAAAGGTGCCGTATTCGCCCGCGAGATAGTTTAAGTCCGGGTACGCCATCTGAAAAGCTATGAAAACGCCGACGCTCATACCGACTATCCCAAACAGTATCGTCGCGAACATAAAATACTTGGCGACCGTGTAGTCGTAGCTTAGCGCCCTGTCTAGTCGCATTGATATCCTCCTTTGTTTATTTTGTTATTAGATTGTTATTTTATTAGATTTTTAGTGTAAAATCGCTTAACCGACCTAAATTTGCGTTTCAAATTTTACTTTTTCAGCTCGATTTTATAGCCAAGACCCGGCGAGTTTTTGATGAGACCGGCGCCCACTTTATCGCGTATTCGTTTGATAAATGTCCTAACGGCCGGATCGTTTACCTTTTCGCCAAACCATACCACGTTTCTGATCTCCTCGGTTAAAACAAGCGTGCCGATACGTTTAACCAAAAGCGAGATAAAGGCCAGCTCTTTTTTGGTTAGCGCAATCTCGACGCCGTTTTTTACGAGCACTTTTTTGGTTTGATTAAACGAATATCCGCCCGAAATATCGATGATATCGGCGCCTATGATTTTAGTTTTTACGATCTGTTCCAGCACGACGAAAAGCTCATCCATATCGATAGGCTTGATGACGTATTTATCGATGCCAACGTCGATAGCTTTGAGCAGTTTTTCCTTTTCGCTATACGCGCTTAGGATCACTACCGGCGTGTTTTTTGAGAACTCTTTTATCTGCCTTGACATCTCAAGCCCGTCCATGATAGGCATCATGATATCAGCTATCACGATGTCGGGGCTAAATTTTTTAAATTTCTTAAGACCTTCGTCGCCGTTTGAGGCCGATATGACCTTTTGAAATACGCCGCCGAAAACCTCTTGCATAGACTCCCTTATACTATCCTCGTCCTCGACTAGCAGTAGCGTTAGCTCTTTAAAATTTTTCATTTTCCATCCTTTAGCGGCAGTTTTATCTCAAATTCCGCTCCAAATTTTACGTTTTTAGCGCCGGTGCTTCCGCCGTGATTTTTGACTATGCTTTTTAGCATATATAGACCGATGCCAGTACCCGCGCTCGGGTGCTTCGTGGTAAAATACGGCTCGAAAATCTTATCCATTATCTCCTCTTTTATACCGCCGGCGTTATCCGTTACTCTTATGATAGCAAATTTATCCTTTGTTTCTAACGTTAGCGTTACTTTTTTATCGTCTTTTTTATTTGCCAGCGCATCTTTTGCGTTAGAAAGCAGGATAATCACGGCCTGACACAGCTGCGACTCAAATCCGTAAATTTGACCCTCGCTTTTTAGCTCTAAATTTACGTCTATGCCCTCTTTTTCGTAGGTTCCCTGCACCATCTTTAGCGCGTTTTCTACCGCAGACGAGGGCAAGAAAAGTCCCCTCTCGCGCTCGACGCTAAAAAAGCTTCTAAAATCCTCGATCGTCTGCGACATGCCTTTTATCACGCGTTTTGCGTGCTCGTAGCCGGCCTCGAATTTCTCGTTTGCTTTGACGCTCTCTTTTAGTTTAAAAAGCGTGATGCTAAGCTCGTTTAGCGGCTGGCGCCACTGGTGAGCGATGTTTGCGATCATCTCGCCCATCGAAGCTAGACGCGACTGCAAAAAGAGCATTTTGGTCTTTTCCTCGTTTTTCTTGATCTGGGCTTTTACCAAATTTTCTAGATTTTGATTTAAATTTACGAGCTTGGCCGTCTGCTCGGCGACCCTGTTTTCGAGACTTTCGTTTAAATTTAACAGCTCTTTTTTCGTCTTTTCAAGCTCGTTGTTTAAATTTATCACGTCCGTCACGTCGTATCTAATCGCAAGAAACTCCTCGATCTGCCCGCTTAAATCCAAAATCGGTATGATAGTCGTGTTTAGATAGACGTCGCGGCCATCCTTGGTGCGATTTCTTATCGTACCTTTGTGTACTTTTTTGGCTAAAATCGTATCCCAAAGCCGCGCAAAAACCTCCTTTGGCACCTCGGAATGACGCACGATGTTGTGATTTGCGCCGATTAGCTCCTCGCGCGTAAAGCCAGACATCTTGCAAAACTCGTCGTTTACGAAGGTGATAGTGCCGTTGGTGTCGGTTTTTGAGACGATATTGCTGGTCTCGATAGCCTCTTGATACTGCCTGAATCTTTCTTTGATGTTATCCATTGCTCGCCGTAAATCCTATAAAAGATAGATAAATTCCGTAAATTATTATCGCCGCACCGCTTAAATTTAACGCATGTTTTTTAAATTTTTCGCTCACAGCCTTTAAAACCAGCGCGTAAAAACTCATCGCAAAAAAGCTAACCGCGCCAAACGTAGCCGCGATCGCCGCGCCCTTTGCCCCGCTGCCGCTAGCTACTGCTAAAGCTAAAAAATAATAAACCATTCCGCACGGCAGCAGCCCGTTTAAAAACCCGAGCGCTAAAAACCCCGGCACGCTATTTTTAGCGATCGCAGCTTTCATTTTTTCGTTTAAAATTTTGGATAAAAATGCGTTTTTCTCGATGAAATTTAACACCGCTCCGCGCCCAATGAGCGCGACGCCCAAAACCGCCATAAAAACGCCGATAGCAAAAAACAGGTAGCCTCGCGCCGCAAGAGATAGCGTAAATACGCCGCCAAACGACCCGAAAATAAAGCCAAGTAGCATATAAGCGCAAATTCTAGCTAGGTTATATCCCGCTATCATCGCCGCGCTAAAAATTTTACCTTTGCCGCTCAAAAACCGCGCGAGCAAGAGAGCAAAACCGCCGCACATACCCGCGCAGTGGCCTACCGAGCTAAGCGCCGCGACGCTCAAAATCGAAACAAACTCCGCGCCGCTCATCAAATTTGACCGTCAAATTTCATTTGCGAATTTTAGCCGCGCTGAGGTTAAATTCGGCTCGCAAATTTAACCCTAAATTTTGCTCAAATTTGACCGCGACTAGCAACTATAAAATTTCTAAAAATTGTTTAAAGATATATTTGCTCTCGCTCGGTCCGCCGCTAGCCTCGGGGTGATGCTGCACCGAAAATACCGGATAATCCTTGTATTTCACGCCTTCGATCGTGCCGTCGAAAAGATTTCTATGCGTGATCTCGGCGACCTGTGAGATCTCCTCGGGAACGTTGTAGTTGTGGTTTTGCGCCGTTATCTCGACTGCTTTGGTTTGCAAATTTAAAACCGGGTGATTTGCGCCGTGCTGACCGAATTTTAGTTTGTACGTCTCAAAGCCAAATGCATTGCTAAGCAGCTGATGACCTAGGCAAATGCCAAAAATCGGCATCCTAGCCTCGATCAGCTTTTTTATCTGCGCGATCTCGTTTTTTAGGGCTTTGGGTTCGCCCGGGCCGTTTGAGAGAAACACGCCGTTTATCTCGCCTTTGTTAAATTTAGCGATGAGCTCGTCTGCTTGCACGTCGTGCGGGTAAATTTGCGTCTCAAGACCAGTTTCGCAAAGCTCGTTTAGGATGTTTCGCTTCACGCCGTAGTCGATGACGGCGACCTTTTTTCCGTTTGCTTTTAGCGCGGAGTAGGCTTTGCTCGCGTGATCCCAAGCGCCATTTTCGTGAGCGTAAATTTGCTCGGTGCTTACCTTTGCGACGTAGTTTATCTCTGAGATTCTAGGCGAGTTTTCTAGCAGTTTTTTTAGCTCTTTTTCGTCTGAAATTTCAGTCGAGATAACTGCGTGAAGCGCGCCGTTATCGCGTAGCATCTTGGTTAAAAATCTCGTGTCGATACCATAAATGCCAAATTTGCCTTGCTCTTTGAAAAACTCTTCCAAGCTTTTTTGCGAGCGGAAATTTGACGGCGTAGAGTTAAAATCCCTCATCAAAACGCCGCTAGCGTGAATTTTCGTGCTCTCCATATCGTCTTCGTTTACACCTACTATGCCGATTTCTGGCATCGTAAAGACGATAAACTGCCCCGCGTAGCTAGGATCGCTCATGATCTCTTGATAGCCGGTTAGGCTTGTATTAAAGACCATTTCGCCGCTAGCCGTACCGCTCGCGCCAAAGGCCTTCGCCTGCAAAAAAACGCCGTTTTCAAAGTAGATATAAGCTCTCACAGCATGCCTCGTTTTCTTAGCTCGTCCTCGTAGAGCCGCTCAAATACGATGTCGTACTCCTCGGTGCCGGGGATCAGCTTGCGCTTGTAGCCGTCGATCTTATCGATAACTACGTCTTGTAAAATTTCATACGTTTTTAGGTACTCTTCGATTGAGCCATAGATGATATTTTTGATACGATTTTCGGAGACCGAGTAGTCGATGAGTCCCTTTTTCCAAGCGTTTTGTAGCACGAGATGAGCGACGTTGCTAAAGCGATCTTCGTAAGAAAGGATGACGCCGTACTCTTTGGCCAGCTTTTTTTTCACGAGCCAAAACATATTTTTTCTATCGACTTGCATGCTCTCCATATCGTCTTCGTTTTGAGCTAGTACCTCGTTTACGCGCTCTTCAAGCGCTTTTTCTTTTTGTAAATCGTCATCTAAAATTTCTTTCGCGCATGCCGCTACCGGCTCCACTCCGCGCGTTAAATTTACGAATCCGGACTTTAATAAATCAATAGCGATTTTGTGCGCGATGTAGGGTGTGTGTGGGAGTTTTATACGCATTTTTACCTCTCTTTTTGGGCTTGATTTTAACCAAAATTTGGTAAGAAATACCTAAAATCTCACGGAGTTTTTGTTTTGGCGGGCGTTTGTTTTTAGTAAAACTTAAATCCAAATTTGACGCGCGGATAAAAGCAATTTTGACGTTTTTAAGACTGGATATTAGTTAAATTTAGGCTTTAGCGTTAAATTTGACCGCAGTAAATTTTAGGTCAAATTTAGACGCGAACTAAGATAAATTTAGAGCACCTCGGCTCTAAATTTACAAATTTAGCAGATTTCCAGCCGGGCCGTCTGGCGAGGTCGGAGAGACCTCTTGCGTTACGTTTTTTTCAGCCTTTATAAACGGCGGCCCTTGCTTGATTAAAAGCGTGATCTCAGACGCCGCGGTAGGCTCCATTTTAGCCATTATCGCAGAGATTTTTTTAGGGCTTAGCGAGTACATGATGCTAGCCGCGTCCGCCCTATCCATCGCGCTTAACACGTCGGCGGCGGCTTGATCTTTCATCTTGCCGTAGGTTTCGCCGACCTTGTCGCTAGTCATCGTTTTTAGCTCTTTTAGGATTTCGTCGTTTTTCTTTATCAGCTGCTCGGTCTGCTTTTTTTCCTCTTGCGCGCGGGCTAGAGTCGCATTTATCTCGGCCTCTTTGACGGCTAGTTTGGCGTTTCGCTCCTCAAAAAGCGCCGCCGAACTCGCTCTAAAAGCCTCCAAAGCCTGCCTTGCTTCGTCTATTTTAGCAAGCTCTCTTTTTAGCTCGTCTTTTCTGGTTTCAAAGATCGAAACACAGTCCACCGGGATCTTAAAGCCGCTTTGCGCCGGGCTTTGAACATTTGCGCCGTTTGCGCCCCAAACGCATAAATTTAAAGTTATTAAAATCAAAAATTTTTTCAAGCCTTCGCCTCTTTTTGCCTTGTAAAATTCATCGTCGCAAACTCGTCCAGAGCCGCCGCTTCGGCCTTTTTTATCTTTTCTATTTGCGCGCTAAAGTCCTGCGTTTGCAGGTATTTCATCTTCTCGTACTCTAGATTGGCCGCCTTGTACTGCCGCTCGAGGTGTGCGATGTTTTTTTTCATTAGTTCGAGCCGCTCGGTTAGCAGATTCTTTTCTCGCCGCATCGCGCCCAGAAGCTCGAGCGATCCGCGCAGATCGATCGCAGAGCCGCTTGAAGGCATTTCAAATTTTGAAATTTGCTCTGTAGCCTGCGCTATGAAGCCCTCTATCATCGCCGCTTCGTTTCTGGTTCTTGCTAAATTTAGCTCGATTTTGTCTAAATTTCGCTTTTTTATATTTACGATTTGCGTAAATTTGCTTTTCATCTTAGCGGACTATCGTGTCTTCGCGCTCCGGGCTAGTAGATACTATGCCGACTTTTACGCCCGTGATCTCCTCGATGCGTTTGATAAAGGCCTTTGCATTTGCGGGAAGATCGTCAAATTTACGCGCCCCTTCTACCTTATCCCAGCCCTCAAGCTCCTCGTAGACCGGCTTTACGCCCTCCAAATCGCTTGGGAAATACTCGATTATCTTGCCGTTTTTCTCATAGGCTTTGCAAATTTTTACCTTTTTAAAGCCGTCTAAAACGTCAAGCTTCATCAACGCAAATTTATCCACGCCGTCAAGCCTCGCCGCATATCTCACGCCGACTGCATCAAACCAGCCCGTACGGCGCGGTCTGCCAGTCGTTGCGCCGTATTCGCGTCCGATATCGCGTATCTTTTCGCCGTCCTCGCCCATATCCTCGGTCGGGAAGGCGCCGTTGCCAACGCGCGTGGTGTAGGCTTTGATGATACCGATCACCTCGCCGACGTTTTTATGGCTTAGTCCGATACCGCTGCAGCTGCCTGCGGTTACGGTGTTTGAGCTAGTTACGAAAGGATACGTGCCGTGATCGATGTCTAGCAGCGTGCCCTGCGCTCCTTCGAGTAAAATTTTCTTATCCGCGTCTATAGCTTCCCAAACCATGTGCGTGGTATCTACTATAAATTTACCCAGCGCCGCCTCGTAACTCTTTAGCTCGCCCAAAAGCTCCTCGCGAGCAGGCGCTTTGACGCCTAAAACGTCTAAAAACGCTTTATTTGCCGCAAAATCGGCCAAGATCGCATCGCAAAGCTTTTCGGGATTTTTTAGCTCTCCTACGCGGTGTCCGCTACGGCTGATCTTGTCGCTATACGCAGGCCCTATGCCCTTGCCTGTCGTGCCGATAGCGTGTGCGCCTTTGGCCTTTTCTTTGGCTTGGTCGATTTGAGCGTGATAAGGCAAATTTAAATGCGCCTTGTCGCTGATAAACAGCCGCCCCGATACGTCTCCAAACTGCTTTAGCTCTTCGATTATCTCGGCCGGGCAGAGCACGACGCCGTTGCCGATGATGTTGATTATATTTTTATGAAGTATGCCTGATGGAACCTGATGCAGCGCGATTTTCTTGCCCTCTACGACGATCGTGTGACCCGCGTTGTGCCCGCCTTGACACCTGCACACCATATCGTAGCCGCCGCTTAGCAGATCTACGATCTTGCCCTTGCCTTCGTCTCCCCACTGCACGCCCACTATCACGTCAGCCTTGCTCATACTCTCTCCTTTTGATCTAAATTTTCGATTAACGCGTCGGTATATACGCCAAATCCGCTGCTTTTGATGCCTTCTATCTCGTAGTTGCCGCCGCCGCTTAATACGGCATTGCCGCCTAAAAATCTAAAAAACAGCTTGTCATAATACCGCATCTTTGAATAATATAACGGAACAATTCTTAAATTTTCATATTTTACCGCTTGGGCTAGCTCTTTTATCTCAAGCAACGCGGTTTTTATCTCGTTCGGTACTATCGGCAAAATCTCGTCGATGCCCTCGACCGTATTTACGAAGGCTAGCCTTTTTAGCCACTCCTCGTTTTGATTTAGGATTTTTTCGATCTCGCCGTGCTCAAATATCGAAATAGGCAAATTTAAGAGCCTGCACACGATCTGCGGGATCGCGATGTGGCTGATTTGCAGCACGGGCGCTAGGTCAAACGACGCAAAAAGCTCCTTTGCGATCTTGACGCTAGTAGCCAGATCGCTCTCACCGATTAGCTCGGCGCCGATTTGATAAATTTCGACGCTCGGATACTTAAAAACCGGCTGGATATAAAACCAGCGTTTAGGCTCGGTGTCTTTTAGGCGTCTAAGCACGATACGCACGACGTCCACGGTGCTATCGGCGCGCAGGCTGATTTGGTGATTTTCGTGATCGCTAAAGCGCACTAGAGCCGTGGGCTGCACGCTTAGGTGCTGATGATACGAGAAAAAGGGCGTCACGATCTCGTGAAATCCGTTTTTTTCCAAAATTTCGCTCGCCGCGCGCTCGATCTTTCTTTTTAGTTTCGCGCTTTGTCCGAAATACAGCCTCGTGCCGCTCGGTATCTCGTGCTCATAGACGTTAGCGTCAAATTCGCTCACTCTTGCTCCTTTGCTTTTGATTCGTTTCGGTCGCTCCAGGCTCTCTCCACGGTAGCTCGTGAAACGCCGCGACGAAATACGCGGGCTTGCCGCCCTCAAAAATCGTAACTATACTAAGCCGCTCTAGATAAATTTCGCCGTTTTTGCGCTTGTTATAAACCTCGCCGCTATAAAAGCCGTTTTTTAGCAGGCTTTGCCACATATTTTCGTAAAATTTAGCGTCGTGTACGCCCGATTTTAATAAATTCGACGGCTTGCCGACGACCTCGCTCTTCTCGTATCCGGATACTTTGCAAAAAGCGTCGTTTACGCCGGCAAAAGTTCCGTCTAGCAAGACCGTAGCCACGCCCTCGCTAGAGTTTGCCAAAAGGCGCAAAATCGCCTCGCCGCGCAAGCCTTGTCCGCTTGATAAACTAGACGCCGCGCCTTGTAGCGAGATTAGATTTCGCGATAAATCGCATTCGATAAAATATCCGATCGCCTCGTCGATATTTTTGCCGTCTTGCGAGATAAATTTGACGAAAATATCGCACTTTACGCTCTCTAAATTTTTCCTCATCAACCTGCAAGGCTGCAAGCTCTCAAACTCCTTTTTGCGCAAATTTGCGCCGTAGAGTCTAAATTTGATATTAAATTCGTTTAAAAATTTATCCAAATCATCCGGATGAATGATGTTTTTAAAGTCAAAATCCGCGGCAAGCATCTCTGCTGGCCTATAGCCCAAAACGCGCTTGATGCTATGCGAGACGCCCGATACAGCGCCTACTAGCCCGCCTTTCCACGCGACGCTAAATGCCGGCGAATGCTCGCTCATCAAATCTTCCTTCGCCGCGTTTTTCTTTAAAGCGTCGCTTTGCGTAACGTCTTCTATCACGCAAAAGCCGATCTTTTCGCCGCCGCTAAGCTCGTAGTTTTGTTTGCGGATGCGTATTTGTCTAGTTTGGCCGTCCGCCGCGATACGGCTCGTTTCGTAAATTTGCGCGCCGTCTTCTTGCAAAATTTTGATTTGAGCCAAATCTGGCGCGTTTAGCAGGGTTAAATTTTTGCCCTTTATCTCCTCCGCGCTAAGTCCGTAAAATTCGCACGCCTTCGCGCTAGCCTCTAGTATCTCGCCGCTTTTTGCGTCGATTAAAAGCAAGATAAAAGGCCCTTTTTCAAACAAAAATCCAAACTTACTCGAGTATCTCTCAAGAGCCGCCTTGCTCGCCTCGCGCTCGTCAAAAAGGCTCTTTACGTCACTTGCTATCTGCTCAAAATCATCTATATCGCCGAATTTTAAATACCCGCTTATCTCCTCGCCGCGTCTTGCTTTTTTCGTTAAATTTTTGATGACGTAGATGGGCTTTACGACGTTTTGTTTCATAAATTTAGCGTAAAATAGCGTAAAGAGCGAACCCGCGCCCAAAAATACGCCGCAAACTAGCAGAAAAATTAAATTTTCGCGCACGAGTTTGTTTAAGGGATAATAAGACACGGCCGCAACGCCTTCGTTAGGCACTTTTGCCGCGAGATAGATGTCTTTTTGCGGCGAATTTAGCGCAAATTTTATCCCTCCGCCAATGTAATCGGCAGGCGCGCCGTATACGTCAAATATCTTTTTACGCTCCAAAACCAGCTCCGTATCGCCGTGAAAAAGTATCTCGCCGTCGTCTGAGACGACAAATGATTTCGCGCCGCCAAAGCCGCGATTGTTGGTTAATTCATCATAAATGAAAGAATAATTTATCAGTACTGCTAAAATCTCTCCGCTACTCATCTTTATCGCGGTAAATCTCGATGCGGAGTCGCTTTTATCAAGGGCGAATTTAGAGCGCAGAGTCTCGCCCGCTTCCGCGTCCGCCCAAGGCTTAGATGCGAAAAAACCTCTATATTTCGCGCCTAGTTTCTCATCGGTCGTAAATTTTATCTCGCCGTTTTTATCGGCTATAAAAAACGCGACGTATTCCGTGCTATTATTTAAAGAAAATTCAAATACCGTCTTAACGTCGGCGGCATTTGCGGCGAGGTATTTTTCTATCAGCCTTAGCTCCGAATCGGCAGCCGCGAAACGCTCGGACAAAAAGTTGCTAAAATAAGCGTTCTGGGCGTAAATTTCGCCTTTTACGTCTTCAAATTTCAAATTTACGCCAAAGCCGGCCACGCAGATTAATGCGGCGATAACGATAAAATTTACCATATATATCTTGCTTAAAACGGCGTAAGAAAGGGCATTTTTATCGAGATTAGACTTAGCCAAAAGAAAAACCTTAAATTAATTTTACATAAACGGCTTATTGTAGCTGAATTTTGCTTGTTTTAAGATAATAAACGTAGAAGTTTGGCGAGAGGATGAGAGAATCGAACTCCCCGCGAAGCGGTCAACCGCCCCGCCATCGGATTTGAAGTCCGCGGACGCCACCAGATCGCCTTATCCTCCGCATTTTTAGATGACGATGGCGATTATAGCCAAATTTATATAAATTTTAGTTTGATTTTTATAGTATTTAGGCAAAATTTTATAGGCTCGCGATGGATTTTAGGCTCTTTTTACGGCAAATTTTACGCGCTCTCGCGTTTTTGGCTCCCGCTATTTTTTTGGGCGGATGCTTAGAGTATTTCACCACCGTGACGCCGCTAACGGGCATAAACGTATACGACGCCTATCAAGTGAGCCAAGACGAGCGGGGCATCTACTCCATAGCCAAAGATAAAATCGTAAAAACCAAAATTCAGACTAAAATTTTTGGCACGAGCGGCCTTAGCAACCTAAACGTGGACGTGGAGAGCTTTTACGGCGACGTCTACCTCATCGGCGTCGTACCGGATGCCGAGCACAAAGAAAAACTCGTGGAATTAGCCAAAAATACAAGCGGCGTAAATAAAATCTATACGTATATACGCTTCCCCAAAGACGGCGGCGAATGCGAAGGCAACCTCGCCATAATGCTAAATTTAAAAAATAATCTTTTTAAAGACAGCATAATAAGCGGTACGAGCGTGAGAGTGAGTGTTGTGCAGTGCAACGTCGTATTTACGGGCATCATAACCGACATCGAGCAGGAAAAACACGCGATATGGTACGCCAAGCACATTAACGGCGTGCGCGACGTTTACTCATTTTTGAAGATTTTTAAGGATTAAATTCGCCGCTTTAAAGCGCTAAATTTCGTATCTGCGGGCGCAGGCGAAGTTTGCGGGCAGATACGCTCTAAAGCTTAGCGAGCAAGCAAAGCCGCAAAAAGCGTTGTAAGCGGTAGATGCGCCGTAAACTCATGCAGGTAGCGCACGCTCCTAGCGCCCGGCAAATTTTGCGCGCTAATTCGCCCGTTTTAACCGCGGTTTTTGGCTGCGGCAGCTAAATTTAGACCGCCGTTTAGTTATCAAACCAAGCTAGACTAAATTTGACGTTTAAATTTAAAGGTTTTAACTCGCGCGCCGTAAGCATAAAATTTGACGTTTAAATTTAAGTTTTAAACAGCCAAAATAAGCAACCGACTCGCGCGTACGTTTAGTAAAATTTAGCCGAATTTGCCTAGCTAAACTAGGCTAGAGAAACGAATAAGCCAGGCAAAAACGCTGCGGCGCGGTTGATGAGCAGCCGAAAAAACGCAGAGTCTAGCGGGCTAATTTAAATTTTACGCGCCAAGACCCGTCTTTAAGATGCTAAATTTGGTTTGGTTAAATTTAAATAC
>NZ_CAJPQR010000026.1 GCF_905372745.1 uncultured Campylobacter sp.
AAATCGAAGCTAACGCAAACGTACTAGCTCAAAGCATCAACGAGATGAGCGAGAGCATCAGGGAGCAAACCAGCGCGATAAATATGATAAACGAGTCCGTAGCCGCCATCGATAACATCACGCGCGAAAATATCTCCATAGTAAACGTCACAAACGACGTAACGGCGCAGATCGATGATATGGCTAAGGTTATCTTAGAAGACGTAAAAAAGAAGAAATTTTGATCCATCTGAAATCTAGGCGAGTAGTGATTATCTCGCCTAGATAGTCCTTCACTCGACTAAAAATCGGCCTTTTAAGCGCGATGTTGCCCCTTTTGCCGCCCAAGCCTTACTAGCTGAAGGCCAAATTTGGCTTATGAAGCGAGCAAGATTTAAATTTTAAGGCGAATTGCGATTTACTTAAATTTTACCGCCTTAGACTTTCTTAAGCTTATAAATTTCGCGCCTAAATTAACCACCTGTTTCATAATTTACGTATCGTAAATCAAGCTTTGGATTTGGCGCTTAAATTTATCAAAATAACCGCTATTTAATCAAATTCCTAGTAAAATCCACTAAAAAAATCAAGGCAAATTTATGCAAAAAAGTAAAAAAATCGCTCTTATTATCATAGGCTCGCTTGCGGGCTTGCTGCTTATCTACACGCTTGCGGGCTTTTTAGGCGTTCCTTACGCGCTAAAAAATACACTACCAGCAAAGCTAAAGGATATGAACGCGAGCCTTAGCGTGGCGGAGGCTAAATTTAACCCCTTTACCTTCGAGCTAAACGTCACGCGCCCCGAACTAAACACGACAGCGCCGCTTTTTAGCGCGGAGCAAATCGACGTCAAGCTTAAGCCTTTTTCGCTCTTTAAAAAGCTAGCAGAAGTCGATATTTTACGACTTGAAAGCCCAAGCGTAAATATCTCTAGAGATAAAAACGGCACGCTAAATTTAGCTACGTTTTTAGGTGAGTCAAACGTTACTAGCACCGAAAACAACGAAACTAGCAGCATAAATTTCGCTCTAAATAGCACAAAGATAATCGGCGGCTCGTTTGCCTACTCGGACGAGAGTTTAAAGCAGCCTTTTAGCGCCAAATTTGAGGGCATAAACTACGAAATCTCAGGCATAAATACCGAGCAAAATAGCGCGGGTAAGCACGTTTTCGACGCAAACTCCACGCTAGCGCAAAAGCTGGACTGGCAAGGCGGTATCGATCTCGCGCCGCTTCGAGTTTACGGCGAGCTTAGCCTAAAGGACTTTAATGTCAGGCCAGTCGCGATTAGTTTCATCGACACGCAAGATCTGCGCATAAATAGCGCCCTTATAAACGCTAAAACCGGCTACGAACTAAGCGCGGAGGGCGGCATTATCAAGGCTGCATTAAAAAACGCCGCTTTAAATTTAAAGTCGTTTGAAGCGCAACTTGATGGGCAAAATTTGAGCCTAGAGGAGCTTGATCTGCCTGCCATCGAGGTAAATGCCGACGTTAGTGAAAAAAGAAGCTTCGCGGCCGATATTAGTGAGATAAAATTTAAAAACACGAGCTTTAAAGGCGAGGCGCAGGCAAATTTAAACAGTCTAAATTTAAGCGGCGTCGCGCTTAAGGCCGATATAAACGAAAAGGGCGATATAAACGCCTCCGCAGCGCTCAAAACTCTTGGCGTTAGCGGGATAAATTTGACCGAAAAAAGTGTCGGCGAGATAAAGCTAAAAGACGCAAATGCAAGCGAGTTGGATGCTAAAATAAAAGGGCAAAATATCGCAGCTGGCCTAAAAAATTTGACGCTTAACGCCGCCTCCGCCCCAGTCGGTAAAAACAGTGCGGCAAGCCTAGAAAAGCTCGTTATAAACGTGCCTAAATTTACGCTGGAAAATAACGCCAGCACCGCTTCTATCGGCGAGATAAAAGCTCAAAAAATCGCACTAAAAACTAAAAATAAAGAGATCGCCGCCGTCGCTGAAATCGGCGTTAAGGACGCGGATCTAGACCTAGCCAAAACCGCGCTGCAAATAGGAAGCGTAAGTATAAATAAGCCTAAATTTACAACCGAGCTAAAAGAAAACGGCGAGCTTAGCGCTATTAGCGAGCTTGGCTTAAACGGTGAAAAAGCCTCCGCCAAAAAATCAAGCGCGAAAAAACCTGCCAAATCTCAAAAAACGGCAGAAAAAAGCAATGCCGGCAAAAATAAAAAAGCCGAGCAAAAAAGCGCTCAAGATGCAAAGAGCGGATTTAAATTTAGCGTCAAAAACGTCGCCGTTACTGGTGCGGATATAGGTATAACCCATATCTTTGAGGGGCAAAAGATAGCGCACAAATTTGACGGACTAAATGTAAATTTGCAAAATATCAGCGAAAATTTAGCTGCACCAGTGACCGCTAAAATCGACATGAAAAGCTCGCAAAAGCTAAATTTGGCTCTTAAGGGTAAAATCACGCCAGAGCCCCTAAGTATCGAAGTCGATATAAAACTAAACGACGCAAATCTGCCTCGCTACTTCGTCTACGCTAAAAACTATCTGGACGTGAGCCTAAAAAGCGGCGAGCTAAATGCCGAACTAAACGTAAAATACGCCGCGGACGCCTCCGTAAGCGGTAAGGCAAACATCGCAAATATCGAGCTTGCGGACGGCTCTGGCGATAAGGTTTTTGCCTTTAAAAACCTCAAGCTATCTAAAATTTCGTTTGCGAAAAATTTTTTAAATTTAGAGCGAGTGACTCTGAGCGCACCGTTTTTAAAAGCGCATTTAAATAAAGAACGCGAACTAAATCTAAGCAGTCTAGTGAAAAAGAGTGAGAGCGAAAGTACGCAAAATGCGGACGTAAAACAAGCCGCCCCTAAAAACGAAAAGGCCGCAGAGGCAGCAAAACAGCAGAAAAAAGAGGGCAAGTTTGACTTCGCTATCAAGAACATCCTCGTAGAAAACGGCGATGTAGACTTCTCCGACGCGTCGCTATTTATGCCGTTTGCGACTAAGATCACCAAGCTAGAAGGCGTGCTGATGGATATCGACAGTACTCGCCCTACGATGGGTACTTTTGAAGGCGTGGTCGGCAAGAGCGGCTTTAGCAAGATCGGGCTAAAGCTACTGCCGTTTGATCTCAAAAAAAGCACCGAGATAAAACTAGGTTTTAAAGATATAGATCTAAAAGACGTGACGCCGTATAGCGGGCAGTTTTTGGGCTATAAGATAGAAAAAGGCAAGCTAAATTTGACCCTAAACTACGAGGTTGCGGACTCTAAGCTAAAAGGTAGCAACATAGTAAATCTAGACACGCTAACTCTGGGCGAAAAGGTCGAGTCTAAAGACGCGGTAGATCTGCCTTTATCGCTTGCTATCTCGATACTAAGCGATCAAAACAATCAGATAAATATCGATCTGCCGGTAGAGGGCGATCTAAACGACCCTGATTTTAAATACGGCGGCATCGTCTGGGCGGCGGTAAAAAAACTTTTTGCCGATATCACGCTGGCTCCGTTTAGATTTTTAGGAAATGCGCTGGGGCTAGGCAGCGAGGATCTAAGCACGATCGACTTTATGGCTGCTAGCAACGAGCTCATAGTCTCCGAGCAGGCTAAAATAGGCGACTTTATCAAGCTAACGAGCGCAAAGCCTAAGATGAAGCTAAGCGTAACGCCCGTGTATGCGGACGTCGATGAAGAGGCGTTTAAAAACGAAAAGCTAAACGCTAAGATCGCTCAAACTATGGCACAAACGGGCAAGGACTATGCAGGTGCGTTAGCGATCCTAGCTCCGGGCGTCAAAGACGGCGATGAAAAAGCGCAGCGAGAGGCGGTGCTAAAGGGTATCGAAGTAGAAAAAGAAAGGCTAATAAAGCTAGCTAACTCGCGCGCGCAGGTAGTAAAAGACGCGCTGGTTAAAGCAGGCTTAGATCAAAACAGGATCGAGATCAAAAAGCCGGAAAAAACGGACGCTAAGCAAGGAGAATACGCAAGCGTGATGATGGGAGCGACGCAGTAGGTTTGCGCCAGGGTTTTGTATTTTGCCGCGCTTAGTTTGCGACTTACGGTAGAGCTTTTGCGTAGTTTTGCTTTAGCGCGCTTGCGGATGTTTTTGCCGGACTTCTGGCTTAAAGTATGACGTAGGAGAGAAATTTACCGAAGCTTTGTCGCGCGCAGACTTGCTCGGCTCATTTGTGCCTTGTTTGTTGGCAGCGCTAGCTTTAGCTTTGCAGCTTGGCTTGCTGCGGGCAAGAGCTAGCTTTGCGCGAAATTTGGCGTACGAAGCCGTAAAACCGCCTAATTTTATGTTTTTAAAAGCCGTGAATGCGGCAAAAAATGCTTCGTTGCCGCTTTTGCTCGAATTTAAAACTAAAATTTTAGATTTACTTGCCTAGTATCCAAAAAATGCCAAACGTAGCCCGCTTTACGGCCTAAACGCGTTTGTCGTCCGCGCTTTTACGTGCGGTTTTTAAATTTAGCCGCCTGCGCAAAACTGCAACCTAAAATCTAAAATTTACGCCCGCAAGTCTGAGATGCCGCCTAAATTTACTAAATTTATCCAAGCCTACTAAAAGCGCTAAAGAAGGCTGCTTACTTCCTGTGCAAAATCTCGCGCTTTAAGCTTTAGGGCTACGTAAAAATCTCAAATTTAACCGCAAAATCTACGAATTTAAGTTTTAGTTCGGTAAAATTGAGCAAAAATTTCACAAAGGCAAATCGTTATGAGAGGTTACAAAATCTTTTCGGGCACCGCAAACGTAGAGTTTTCAAAGAAAATTTCGCATTATTTATCGCTTCCGCTTAGCGAAGCTACGATCAAACGCTTTAGCGACGGCGAGATCAGCGTGCAGATCGGCGAGAGCGTGCGCGGCAAGGATATTTTTATCATCCAGCCTACCTGCGCGCCCGCAAACGTAAATTTGATGGAGCTTTTGATCCTAACAGACGCGCTTAAGCGCAGCTCGGCTAGCTCGATAACGGCTGTGGTGCCGTATTTCGGCTACGCGCGCCAAGACCGCAAAGCCGCTCCTCGCGTGCCTATCACGGCAAAGCTCGTGGCAAATATGATGCAAACGGCGGGTATCGACCGCGTCGTCACGATCGACCTTCACGCGGGTCAAATTCAGGGTTTTTTTGATATCCCAGTCGACAACCTCTACGGCTCGATCATCTTTAACGACCACATAAAAAACAAAAATCTCAAAAATCCAATCATCGCTAGCCCGGATATCGGCGGCGTCGCGCGCGCTAGAAGCGTCGCAAAAGCCCTAAATCTCGACATCGTCATCGTCGATAAACGCCGCGAAAAAGCTAACGAGAGCGAAGTAATGAACGTGATCGGCGACGTGGCGGGCAAGGACGTGATCCTGGTCGATGATATGATCGACACGGGCGGCACTATAGTAAAGGCGGCAAAGGTCTTTAAAGAGCGCGGCGCAACCTCTGTAATAGCGTGCTGCACTCACGCGGTGCTCTCGGGTAAAGCCTACGAAAACCTCGCAGATAGCGCGCTAGACGAGCTGGTAGTAACCGACACGATACCGCTACGCGAGGAAAACGAAAAGATAAAAGTGCTCAGCGTCGCGCCGATTTTTGGCGAAGTGATCAGGCGCGTGTATCATAACGAAAGCGTAAATTCGCTATTTGACTGATTTTAGGCGGCATTTTGGTCGCCGGTTTTGATTAATTTTACCCCTTGACGGCGCATGCGACGAGTCTGCGCCGTTTAAATTTTACATATCCTTTGAAACATCAAATTTAACTCCCGATTTACAACCCAAAAATTTAAATAAATTTTGGTTTGCGCCGTAAAGGTGCTGGTCACACCGCTCAAATTTGACTGCGTAAAATTTGCTCAAAAAAGACCGAAATTAAACGTAACTTTTCACGTTTTTTTCACGGAGTGAAAAGTGAAATAATTTATATTATTCAGGCTAATTTTGTAATCTTAAATTTAATCCCTACAGCCCTTAAAATCGGCATTTATCGCTAAAATAGAACTTAAATTTATATAGCTTTAAATTTGGGAAAATTTTGAAATAAAACTTAATGATAAAGGCGAAATTTAAAAGTTATTCACATGCGGCACGGCGGTAAAATTTGAATCGAAATTTAAAAGCGACCCAGAAGCCAGACTCGCAAAAAGCCTCAGTGCTCGCCCTTGTGCAGGAAATAAAGTCCCAAGCAAAGCGCCAAAATCGAGGCGGCAAGATAGGTCATCTCAAGCGGCGTGGTAAAATTTGCGTGCAAAACGCGCTGGAAAAAATTAACGATAAGCACCATGATGATGACTTTACCCAGTTTGTCTTTGAGTTCGTCTAGCGAGTGTACCTCGAGGACTTTGCTTTGCTTGGACTTCTTAAGCTCCTCGATCTCGGAAATAAATAGCTCGTAAATGCCGAAGCTAAAGATGTAAAGTACGAGCGCCATGAGATAAAGGTCGATCGCGCCCACGATTTCGCCGACGACGTTGGAGTGGAAGTTCTCGGGGTGAAAATCGCCGAAAAAGTAGTGATAGACGTCGATAAAAACCCTGCCAACGTCGTAGCTTGCTATGATAAACAGTACGATGGCTCCAAGCAAACCGAATACTACCGGAAATAGCGTGAAGGCGTTGCTAAAGAGGAGAGTTTTTTCAAAAATTTTGCGCATTGATATCCTTTGTTAAAAAATAAAACGCGTATTTTATAGTATTTTTCTTAAGGCGGGTTTATGCTGAGTAAATTGAAGACGGATTATGAGATTGGGCGAAATTTAGCCTAAATTTCGTTTTATTCAAACTCTTAGAGGCGTTTTGCGATGTTAGCGCTTTTGGACGAGGAGAAATTATCTATCGGTTTGGCGTTTAAAATAGGCGAGCGGCTAGGCTTTAGGCGCAAATAAGCTAGCTATTTTGCCTTGCCCCTACGCTTGAAGCCCGGATTTAAGAGGGCTATAAATTTAGACTAAACCAAACTTTATTTAACCGGAAGTTGTGCGAATTTGGCTCGGTATGCCGAAATTTAAAATGAGAATTTGGCGCTAATGTCGTCAAATCATGCCAAAATCCGAAGTCAAATTTACCGTAAGGCCGGGACGGATAAAGTTACAAGGCTTAATTAATTAGCCGCATGTCGGCGCAGTAACGTACGAGAGAAGGCACGTTAAATTTACGGGTCGCATACGGCGGATATAAAGACAAATGTAAGAAGTTTGCATCGAGTAAAAACCGCAGACATTTAAATCGCAAGCTAAAAAAGCCTGGACGCGCTATGCGTATTTTGCGACTGTGCCGGATAAAATTTGCCAAATTCCAAGAAAAATTCGGCAAATTTAAACAAAATGCTGGCGATTATTCCTGCATCTCTATCCATTTTTGCGCGATTCTTACGGCATTGGTCGCCGCTCCCACGCGGATCTGGTCTGCGCTGCACCATAGATGCAGGACGTTTTTGCGGTAATTGTCCGTTCGGATGCGTCCAACGTAGGTTTCGTTGGTGTCGCTTGAGATGCTTGGCATCGGGTATTTTTTCGCGGCTGGCTCATCCACGACCACGATGCTAGGCGCTTTGCGCAGGACTTCGCGAGCGGCTGCGGCGTCTACGTCTCTATCAAAATGAATCGTGATTGCCTCTGAGTGGCTGCGAAGCACCGGCACGCGCACGCAGGTCGCGCTCACTTCCATATTTTTGTGGAGGATTTTTTGGGTCTCATTGACCATTTTCATCTCCTCTTTGGTGTAGTCGTTATCCAAAAACACGTCGATGTGCGGGATGACGTTAAAGGCTAGCTGGTGTGCGAAAACTTTCGGCTCGCACTCATCAAGCTTAAACTCGAAAAACTTTTGCAGCTGCGTAACTAACTCCTCCATACCCTCTTTGCCCGCGCCAGAAGCCGCCTGATAGGTTGAGACGTCCACGCGGTTGATGCCGTACGCGTCGTCTAGCGGTTTTAAAATTTGCACCATTTGGATGGTTGAGCAGTTTGGATTGGCGATGATGCCGCGGTTTTTCCACTGCATGATATCCTGTGGGTTGCACTCGGGCACGACCAATGGCACGTCCGCATCCATCCTAAAGTGGCTGGTGTTATCGATCACGACGGCACCGCTGGCGGCTGCATATTTGGCGTATTTTTCGGATACCGATCCGCCCGCGCTAAAAAACGCTATGTCGATCTCGTGCTCGTCAAAAACCGTCTCGGTGAGCTCCACTACTTTGTAGTTTTTGCCCTTAAACTCTATCTCGATACCCGCGCTTTTCGCGCTTGCTAACGGTAGTAGCTCGCCCACCGGGAAATCCACCTCCTCCATAACGCGGAAAAGCTCCTCTCCGACTGCGCCTGTCGCGCCCACGACGGCAACGTTAAATTTTCTCATTTTAGACTCCTTTGTTTTTACTTCTTTTTACATCTCGGTCGGCAAAGACCTTGCGGCAAGCCCCTTTGGCTTAACCCGGCGCCAAAGACCCGCCTTGCTTTGCGGATTAAATTTTGTTTGCTTTTTTAAGCTGCGATCTGTCTCACGCTTAGTCTCATCGGTTGCGTCGCGCAATTAAGACCAAACTTATTTTGCGGGCTAAATTTAGGTTTTTTGGCAGAAAGTTATCCGCGACCGCTCTTATTTATTAAATTTAACTCAAATTTTACTTCTCGTCGGCTCAAATTCGCCGCTTTAATTTACTAAAACCGCACCGTATTTTCGGCATCGCCGTCTCGGCCCGGCTAAATTTAAAATTTAAGCTAAAATTTCGCTTATTTTACTCGCGTGAAGCTTAAATTTAAGCTACTTTCTGCTGCGAGCCTGCAAAAAAAGATCGCCCGGTTGTATCTCCTCGCTTTCGCTTAGGATCGCTGCTCGCTGCACGACGGAGATTAGCTCGCGGATATTGCCTGGAAAATCGTATTTTTGGAGCTCTTTTACGGCAGCCTCGGAAAAGTGTTTCGCCCCAAGGCCGAATTCGCCGCAGCTTTGCTCTAAAAAACGCTCCGCGATAGGCAAGATCTCCTCTTTGCGTTCTCTAAGCGGCGGGATGGCGACAGGAACGGTGTTTAGGCGGTAAAACAGATCCTCTCTAAATTTACCGCTTTGTATGAGTTCGGGCAGGTCGGCATTGGTCGCTGAAACGATACGGACGTCGATTTTGATGCTTTTCGTCGCGCCAAGGCGCGTGATCTCGCGCTCCTGGATCGCGCGCAGGAGCTTTGGCTGCAAATTTATAGGCATCTCGCCGATCTCGTCTAGAAATAGCGTGCCGCCGTCGGCTAGCTCAAACTGCCCCTTTTTCATCGCCGAAGCGTCGGTAAATGCGCCCTTTTCAAAGCCGAAAAGCTCGCTTTCTATCAAATTTTCTGGGATCGCGGCCATGTTTATCGCGATAAACGGGCCGTCCTTGCGCGGCGAGTTTTTGTGGATAAATTTGGCAAAAAGCTCCTTGCCCACGCCGCTTTCTCCCATCAGCATCACCGAAGCGTCCGTTTTTGCGACGCGCTTGCTTAAATTTAGGGCGTACTCAAGCGCGGGCGAGCTGGCGGCAAAATCGCTAGAATCTACGCTGGAGCTCGTGCGTTCTTCGGTTAAATTTACGTGAATATTCGGAGCTTTTTGTTTTAAAAACTCTACCCTTTTAATCGCCTCGTAAAGCATTTGCACGTCAAAAGGCTTGGTTAAAAAATCCTTTACGCCAAGACGCATACTCTCTATGGCTTTGTTTAGCGAGGCGTTGCCGGTTATGATGATGACGTCAAATTTGCCCTCCAGGCGCTTGATGAACTCTAGCCCGTCCATTTGAGGCATATTGATATCCGTAATAATTAAATCGGTATTTTCGTCCATTTTTTTGAGAGCCTCGACCGCGCTTTTATAACTTTTGATTTTTAGATCGTCGTATTCGCCAAGCGCGATTTCAAGGGACTTGCGCATATTGATGTCGTCTTCTACTATCACTATGTTCATTTTTACTCTCTTTACTTTTTGTTTTTAAAAACGCTAATGATAGCTGAATTTGGCTTAAATTTTACAGTAAAACGTACGGGAAATAGCGTAAGATCGGTTGCGGAGTTTATGTTTTTGTTGCGTTGGATGAAGCGATCTTCGACTTTAAATTTATAAGGCAAAAAGCACTCGAAAAGTTCGTTTTTGTGTAAATTTAAAAACTCTAGCGAGCTTTGAGCGGGCTGCTTTGGAGTATCTATCTCGCATAGATACTCATACTCTAGCTCGCTTAGAACCATTGCCTTTGAAAGCGCGATATCGTCGTAAACTACGGTGTGATTTTTAGTGGAGATTTTGGCCCAGAGGATAAACTCCTCCGAGCCATAGAGAAGCGCCGCAGCGGCAATCAGTAAGCAAAAATTTCTTGCCACTTGTTTTGGTCTATTTTCATTTCCATTCTAACGCGATAAAGCCCGTCTTTAAAGTCGTGCTCAACGATGGAAGCGTTTTTGATGAGGCCTGCGACCTGTGACGTGATGGTGGAGTCTCTAAGCATAGCGTCTCTAACCGTATCTTTGGAGTTTATCTTGACGCCGTAGAGTTTCTCGGCTAGTTGTCTATGCGCATCCGCGATGGCTGCGCGCTTGGCTAGAGCTAGTGACTGCGCTTGCGAAACGGCGTTGGTCGGAGCGATACCCTCGCCAACTGCACCGAATACCGCATCGACGGGTTCGATATCGTATATCATTTTTTCTTGCTTCATCACATTTCTGATATCTTCTTTATCGACCTTTTGGATGATGATATCTTGTTTTGCCGACGTGGCATCGTCGGAGGAAAAAGGGTTGTTAAAGGAACAACCGCTTGTCAAAAAGGCTACCGCGCCTAAAACCGAGAATGTAATTTTTTTCATTCTTAAACCTTTAAATTTAGTTTTTTCTTCATTTATAAATCTACTAGCAAATTGTATTCCAAAAGCACTAAATTCATTCTAAATTCTCTAGCGTCTCTTCGCCTATATCTTCGCCGTCTTCCTCGGCTTTAGGGCATTTGGCGATACTAACTACGTCGTCGCCGTCCACGTTTACTACGATGACGCCGCTGGTGTTGCGGCCTGCTTTGCGGATACTTTGCATATCGACGCGTATCATCTTGCCGCTTGAGGTTAGAGCCATCAGATCTTGTTCGTCATCGACCATTACGACGCCGATCAGATCGCCGGTGCGGTTAGTTAGCTTCATGCAGATTACGCCCTTGCCGCCGCGATTTGTTAGGCGGTATTCGTCTGCGGTGGTGCGTTTGCCGATACCTTTTTGAGATATGCTTAGTACTTCTTGTTCGTTGCTTTCGATGACGGCCGCGCCTACGACCTCGTCGCCTGCTTCTTTAAATTTAATACCCGTCACGCCGCGAGCCGTTCTGCCCATCTGGCGGACTTTGCTCAGTTTAAATTTGAGGCACATTCCCTTTTTGGTTACGATAAATAGCATCTTTTCGCTATCGTCGCTTCCTTCGGCCGCGTTCTCGTCGTTTTCTTCGCTATTTTCTTCATCGATCTGGGCTTCTATCGCTTCTATCTCGTTTATCTCGGTCTCTACGCCAAGCTCGTCAATCAGATTTATCGGCTCTTCTTCGCCTTCTACGATGAGAGCGGTCACTAGCTCGTCGTTCTCGTCCAGGTTAATAGCGCGTACGCCGATAGAGCGGATGTTTTTAAATTCGCTCAAATTCGTGCGTTTTACGATGCCGTTTTTAGTGAAAAACGCGAGCGATTTATTTTCCGCAAAGTCGGTCGTCGGAATGATCGCCTTGATCTTTTCATCGGGCTGTAGCTGGATGAGATTTACTACCGCTTTGCCCTTTGCTGTGCGGCTTCCTTCAGGGATCTTATAGACTTTGAGCCAGTAGAGTTGTCCGCGGTCGGTCACAAACATCAGCGTATCGTGGGTGTTGCTCGTAAAGAAGCTCTCGATGAAGTCGTCGTCGTATGTAGTTACCGCGACCTTTCCTTTACCGCCGCGTTTTTGCTTCTCGTACTGCTTGCTCGGCACGCGCTTGATGTAACCTCGGTGTGTGATGGTTACGACCATGTTTTCGTTAGGGATGAGGTCCTCGATGTCGATATCGTCGTAGTCGTCGACAATCTCGGTGATGCGCGGCACTTTAAATTTATTTTTTATCTCAAGTAGCTCGTCTTTGATTAGTTTTTCTAGCAATGTTTCGCTCTTTAAAATTTCATCTAGGCGCGCGATTTCAGCCATTAGTTCGGCTAGCTCGGCCTCTAGTTTTTCGCGCTCAAGACCCGTTAGCTTGCTTAGCCTCATATCAAGGATCGCGTTTGCTTGCAGCTCGCTAAGGCCGAATTTTGCCACCAACCCCTCGCGAGCGCTAGGTGTGTCGGCGCTATTTTTGATGAGCTCGATCACCTCGTCGATATTATCCAGCGCGATCTTTAAGCCCTCTAAAATATGCGCTCTAGCTCTAGCTTTTTCCAGGTCGAATATCGTGCGGCGGATGATGACTGTTTTTCTGTGATTTAAAAATAGCTTTAAAAGTTCGATTAGGTTAAATACCTTCGGTTCTTTGTTGTTTATCGCCAGCATTATGACGCCAAACGTACTCTCCATCGTCGTTGATTTAAAGAGATTATTTAGCACGATGTCGCTCATCGCGTCTCGTTTTAGCTCGATGACGACGCGGATGCCGTCCTTATCGGACTCGTCGCGCACTTCGCTGATGCCTTCTATTTGTTTTTCTTTGACCAGCTCGGCGATTTGCTCGATGAGGCGGGCTTTGTTCGTCTGATACGGCAGCTCGTCTACGACGATGACGTCTTTGTTCGGCTTTTTTTCGATGTGGGTTTTGGCGCGTAGTTTGACGCGGCCGCGTCCCGTGCGGTAGGCCTCGATGATGCCTTTTTTGCCAAATATTATCCCGCCAGTCGGGAAATCCGGCCCTTTTATGTACTGCATCACCTCTTCTAGCGTCGCGTTTTTATTTTCGAGTACTAGCAAAAGTCCGTCTATCAGCTCGTCGAGGCTGTGCGGCGGGATATTCGTCGCCATACCGACGGCGATACCGCTAGAGCCGTTTAGAAGGAGGTTTGGCACGCGGCTAGGTAGGACGTCGGGCTCGGTCTCTCTGTCGTCGTAGTTTGGGATAAAATCAACCGTGTCTTTTTCGATATCGCGTAAGATTTCTTCGGTGAGATTAGTCATCCTAGCTTCGGTATAACGCTCTGCTGCAGCACCGTCGCCGTCGATGGAGCCGAAGTTTCCTTGACCGTCGACAGTCGGATAGCGCATGGAAAATTTCTGGGCCATACGCACGAGCGCATCGTAGATGGCTAGATTGCCGTGCGGATGATATTTACCCATAGTCTCGCCAACAATACGCGCGGACTTCATATACGGGCTACGACTGCCGACTCCTAGGTTGTTCATCGCGTATAGGATACGTCTATGAACGGGCTTTAGGCCGTCTCTGACATCAGGCAGGGCGCGACCGACGATGACGCTCATCGAGTAGTCGAGGTAGCTTGTTTTTATCGACTCTTCGATGTCGACGGTTTGGATGTCTTGATTTTGATTGAGTAGATTTTCTTCCATTTTTATCCTTAAAATTTACTGCCTGATTCTAGCTTAAATTTGATAAAAACTTGCTAAATAGATACGCTTTTTCTTGGCTTGATCGGGTTAAATTTAGCCGAAATTTGGGGTTTCATTGCGCTAGTTTTAAAATGCTAAATTTTACTAAATTTATCAGTATCTCGCATCCGCAAGCGTTAGGGCAAAAAGCACCTCGCAGCCGGCTTTTTGCAGCGTCCGTCTGGCTTCGTCTATCGTAGTGCCCGTCGTCACGATATCGTCTATCAAGATAACCGGAAATTTAGGCCTTTTTAAGAGCTTAAAATTTCTCGGATTTTTTAGGCGAAAGGCGAGGTCTTTGCCGTGATAGCTGACGTTTGAGCTCGCGTGCAAACAGGTGTAAAGCGGATGGACTTCCGCACTTTTTAACGCGCGAGCCAAGATTGCCGTATGCGAGTAGCCGCTAGCCGTTTTGTCGTCGATAGGTACGGCATTTACGGGAGAGCCGAAGCTAAATTTGCTAGCAAAAATCTTAAAACTCAAATTTGCAAGCGCGCCGTAAACGAAAGAGCCGTGAAATAGGTGCTTTGAGTGGAGTAAATTTTTAACTTCGGAGTAGTCAAAAAAGCTGTAAATTTTAAAATCGCCGTCCAAAACGCGCGTCCTTGCGGGCGAGGAGAGCAGGTGATCTTTGCAAATTTTACAGATCACGCCCAGACTCAGATGCCCGCAGTTAGCGCATCTCATCAGCTTTTTAGTATCTGGATCGCCGCGCGTTTTACGATGTCTTGGAGCAGCTCGTCAAAAAAGCTCTTAAACGCGCCGCTCGTGTGGATCGGGGCAAATTTGGTCTGCTCCTGCGAGACGTTTTTGGTGATGGTCTGATCGCCTCTGTGCACCGTTATTGCAAGCTTTGCCGAGCCTTTTAGGTTGTCGGTGGAGTAGCCGCTTAGATTTGCTTTAAGCTCGACGATCCTCACGTCCACGACGATATCGCCAAAGTCGCTCAAATTTGCACCCAGGCGCTTTAGTTCGGTGCTAAGGCCGTCTTGTAGCCAGCTCTCGATGCTGTTTTGTAGCGTGACGTACTCCTTGACGTTGCCGTTGCTGCCGGTGATCGTGGCGACGATGCTTTTGTTTGCGCGAGCGTCTTCGATGCTATTTATGCGGATATTTTTTTGGTAGCCCATCTGGTTTGAGGTTGATTGATACGGGGTCAAATTTAACACCGAGCTGCGCTGCGAACATCCGCTCATAACCGCGGCAAAAAGCGCGGCGGCAATGGCGTAAAAAGCTAATTTTTTCATATTTTTCCTTTATAGTTTTGATATCTCTTCGGCGGCTTTGTTGGCAGCTTGTTTAACGAGAAGGTAGACGTAGAGATTAAAGTCCTCCGTGTCCTCGGCCTCGAGCTTGCGCACGTCTTGTCTGGTGGAGATGTTTAGCACGCGGGTTTTGTTTATGTTTTTGACTCCTAGTTTGCCTTTCATCGCCGCGCTTAGATACTGCGACGGCTCACTATACGACGCTGCGTAGTCGGTAAATGCAAAATCCACGCGGTACGTGTACGGCGAGGTCTGGCTATCCACGACCATGATGCCGCGATTTAACAGCTCGTCTTGTAAGAAAAGATGAAAAAGCCTCTCAAGACGCTCTTTTGGATAGAGCATTTTCGCGCCGTTTTTGGAGATAAATTTTATACCGCTATCCGCTGCTCTTTCGTCGGCTATTTTGTGGATATAGACTTTTTTGATGGCCGCGTTCGTGTCGATCCTGCTTTGAGCGATGCAGCATTTTATCGCGACGTCGCTGGTGTAGTCCGTGCCGTTTATCTTGATGTCTTGGCCGCCGCTAGCGCATGAGGAGCAGTCTGCTTTGATACGCATCACCTCTTTGTAGCCTTTGGCGTTGCCCTCGTTAGTTTGAGCGACCTCCGGTGAGCTCTCGAAAAGCCCGAAGCATCCCGTAAAAAGGAACGCCGCAAATAAAAGTATAAAATTTTTCATAAAAATCCTTTCGTAAATTTTACATCGCGCAAGCAAAATTCTATCCAAATTTGAGATGAATTTCCAAATTTGCGTAAAATTTGGGGGAAATTGGAAATTTGTGTAAATTTTATTAAATTTGATTTTTGAGATTTTAAAAGCGGAGATAATGTCAAATTTAGCATTTTAACGGTGCGGGTCTGGGCGAGTCAAATTTGCAAATTTGAACTCAAATTTGACCGTGAGATAATAAATAAGCAGCTGCGAGCGCAGCAAAAACGCTCGCAAAACGCCGCTAGTCTATCTTTAAAACGCTTAAAAACGCCTCTTGCGGCAAATTTACCTTGCCGATGGCTTTCATGCGCTTTTTGCCCTCTTTTTGCTTCTCAAGTAGCTTGCGCTTACGCGTGATGTCGCCGCCGTAGCACTTGGCGGTTACGTTTTTGCCCATTGATTTTACGGTTTCGCGCGCGATGACTTTGTTGCCGATGCTGGCTTGAATAGCCACCTCAAAGAGTTGGCGCGGCACGATCTCTTTCATCGCTTTGACGAAGTCGCGTCCTTTGGACTGGGCTTTACTTTCTGGCACGATGATGGAGAGCGCGTCCACGGTCTCGCCCGCGACCTTGATATCAAGCTTCACTAGATCACCCACGCGGTAGTCGCTAGGCTCGTAGTCAAAGCTCGCGTAGCCTTTGGTGCTCGATTTTAGCTTGTCGTAAAAGTCCATCACGATCTCGTTCATCGGGATGTCGTACTCGAGCAGCACGCGCTCGGGCGTGATGTAGTCCATTTTAGTCTGCACGGCTCGGCGGTTGTTTAGTAACGTGATGATGTTGCCCAAAAACTCGCTAGGCGTGATGATCGTGGCTTTGACGTAGGGCTCTTTGATATGCTCGATTTTATTGACCGGCGGGAGCTGGCTAGGGTTTTGGATGCGTAAAATTTGACCGTCGGTTTGTACGACTTCGTAGGTGACGGTCGGAGCCGTGGCGATGAGATCGAGGTCAAATTCGCGCTCCAAACGCTCCTTGATAACCTCCATATGTAGCAGCCCTAAAAATCCGACGCGAAAGCCAAACCCAAGCGCTACCGAGGTTTCCGGCTCGTAGCTAATTGAGCTGTCGTTTAGCTTGAGTTTATCCAGGGCGTCGCGCAGATCTTCAAATTTATCCGTTTCGATCGGGTAAAGTCCTGCAAATACGAACGGTTTAGCCCGCTCAAAGCCTCCGACGGGCTCTTTTACGGGATTACGAGCTAGCGTGATCGTGTCACCCACCTGCACGTCGCTCACGTTTTTTAGCCCCAGCACCACTATGCCGACCTCGCCCGCGCCCAAATTTGCCGTTTTTATCGGCGCGATCGGGTTTGGATACATGAGATCTAGCACGATGTGCTTTTTGCCCGTGCCCATGACTAGGATTTCGTCGTTTTTCTTTAGCTCGCCGTCATAGACGCGAACGAGCGCCAGCGCGCCTAGGTAGTTGTCAAACCAGCTGTCGTAGATGAGCGTTTTTAGCGGTTTTTCCGCCTCGCCGCCGGGAGCCGGGATACGCGTGATGATAGCTTCTAGCAGCTCTTTGATACCGATGCCGCTTTTTGCGCTGACCTCGATCGCGCCGCTACAGTCAAGCCCTATAACGTGCTCGATCTCGTTTTTTACGCGAGCGGGATCGGCGGCTGGGAGGTCGATTTTATTTATGACCGGGATGATTTCGAGGTTGTTATCTAGCGCGATATAGACGTTTGCGATGGTTTGCGCCTCTACGCCTTGACTGGCGTCCACGACGAGCAGCGCGCCCTCGCAGCTAGCCAGAGAGCGGCTCACCTCGTAGCTAAAATCCACGTGGCCCGGAGTGTCGATCAAATTTAGGACGAAGTTTTCGCCGCCGAGCGCGTAGTTTAGGCGCACGGACTGAGCTTTGATCGTGATGCCGCGCTCTTTTTCGATGTCCATCGTATCCATGATTTGCGAGCTCATTTCGCGGTCGCTGACGGCGCCGCATTCCTGAATGAGGCGGTCTGCTAGCGTACTTTTGCCGTGGTCGATGTGAGCGATGATGCTAAAATTTCTGATGTTTTTCATGAAATCCCTAGTTAAATTTTGGGCGATTGTATAAAAATTTTCGTTAAAGTAGAGTAAATTTAGCTTTCGTTAAACGGGTGGCGGCTTGAGGCGGGAGATTTGGAGTAAATTTTGACGCGTATTCGGTTCGTAAAATTTAACGTAAATTTTGAAGTTTTTCGCGCACGGCGCAAATAACGACGCAAAGCGAATACAAAAAATAAACATACGCCGCCAGTGGAGCAAAAGCTACGAACCCTGAGGCGTAAACTAGAGCGCTTAGGCCGTATGTCGCGTTTGCGAGCGCGGGTATATGATACGTCCAAAGCTCAGGCTTTTCAAAAGGAGTGTCGATAGCGTTGAAATACAAGGTTAAATTTAGCGCGAGCAGTAACAAAAATATATAATTCTTTTTCATAAAAGGAAAAGCGGCGCAAACCAAGGCTACCGCGAAATTTAGCGCGATAAGAAAACCTATATAATTACCGTTCCCGAGGGCGCAATGCAGGGCGAAAATCACGACTAGTATATATTTTTTCATCTAAATTCGCCCCTTTTATAAAAATGCGTCAATTTAAATTTTAGCAAAATTTATTCGTTTCGGGCTGCGGATTTGATTTGATATGCTAGATCGCGAAATTTCGCCCCAAATTTGCCCAAATTTCAATGACTATGCCCTAAATGCCCGCCCGTATCGCTTGATCTTACTTCGCAGATGAGTTCGTCAGCGCATTCGTTGTCGCTGCTCTCAAGCTGCAGCGTCGTGTGCGTGATGCCCAGGTGCTCCATTTCGTGCGATATTTCGGCCATGATCCGCTCCGATTCGCGCACACTTAGCTCGCCGCTGACCACGATGTGCGCCGTGAGCGCGTTTGCGCCGCTTGTTATGCTCCAGACGTGCAGGTCGTGCACCGAAAGCACGCCATCCACGCCCCTGATCCGCGCGACGAGCCCGTCCAGGCACACGCCATTTGGCGAGCCCTCCATCAGGATGTTTAGGCTCTCTTTTAACACGCCCCAGCCGCTTTTTACGATGAGCGCGGCTACGAGCAGGCTAGCCGCCGCGTCCGCCCAGCCCCAGCCAAAGCACATCATCGCCAAAGCCGCCGCGATCGCGCCCACCGAGCCCAGGGCGTCACCCAGCACGTGCAGGTAGGCGCCGCGCATATTGACGTTTTCTCTCACATCGCCGCCGCGCAGCATGTATAGCGCCACGACGATGTTTACGGCAAGACCCAGCGTGCTGATGGCGAGCATGCCCGCGGTGGCTACTTCGGGTGGGTTTTGCAGGCGCCGCGTCGCCTCGATGACGATCAAAACGGCGATGACGATGAGCGTGACGGCGTTTATCGTCGCGGCTAAAATTTCGATCCGCCTGTATCCGAAGGTCTTTTGCAGATTGCCTTTGCGTTCACCGAATTTAAACGCAAACATCGAAAGCCCGAGCGCCGCGGCGTCTGAGAGCATGTGTCCGGCGTCCGAGAGCAGGGCGAGCGAGTTCGTCGCCAAGCCGCCCGCGACCTCGATCAGCATAAAAGTGAATATAATCAGGAAAGAATTTCTCAAAACGACCTTGTTTGACGCGTGCGAATGCGCGCAATGGGCGTGATTTTCGTGCATTTTGACCTCGCTTTTGGGCAAATTTTAGTTAAATTATACCTCAAAAAAGCGCTTAAATTTTATCTATATCGCCTTCTAGTCCGGCATCTACGCGCTTGCCTATGTCTTTTAGCTTACTAAACTCTTCCACAAGCCTCGGCGCGTCGTCAAGGCTGATCACAAACGTCCATAGGTAGGTGAGCACCGAGTAGATGTGGCCTGCGTTTGCCTGCTTGCTTGAGAGCAAAAATATCGCCAAGCTAAAAATCGCCGCCGCGCTCGCGCCGATGATGAAAAAGCTCATCGCCTCTCTGTTTGATATGCGGATACGAAGCTTTGAAAGTACGTCGTAGTGGCGCTTTAGCGTGCGCTCGTCGCCTACGCTTATGCGTCCTGCCTCGCGCTCTAGCTGGTTGTTTAGCTTGAGATACAAGCGGTCGTTTTTGGCGATGTATTTGGGTAGTAAAACTCCAAAAACCGCGAGCAGGGCAAAAACTGCCAAACCTACGTAGAACTCGATAAATAAAAGCATGATCGCCGAGCCGAAAATCGAGACGACCGAGGTAAAAAACACGGGAAAATGCTGCTCGAAAAAATCCACGAATTCGCGAGATAAATTTGCTCTTGCGATTACGGCGCTTTCGTCTTTTGCGGCTCTTTTTTCGTTCATTATCACGCTTACGGCAAGTCCTGCATATATCCTAGTAAATACCTGCGTATCCACGCGCCGCCTAATCGAGCCAAGCCCCCAACCCACAAACACCATGCACGAGTAGCTAAGTGCCAAAAGCGTGTCGCCCGCTACAATGGCGTTTATGGCGATGCCGGCTAGTATGGGATAGACGAGAAATAGCCCGTTTTCCGCCAAAACCAGGCTAAACGTCAAGAATAGCTTTTTAAAATTTTTCTTTGCGATGAGCGTTAGCGTCTTAAATGCGCTATTTTGCATAAAATTCCTTTGTTTAAAATCGCGCGGATTTTAGCTGATTTTAAAATTTACGTCAAATTTTGCAGAATTTTTTGCTGTAACTCTTGACATTACAACAAAATTTTATTATACTTCATTCATCGGTTGTAAGTTATAGTATTACAACAAAAAATTTCTTAAGGAGAAAAAGATGTCAAACTACAAGATCGTTTCGACGAAAAACGAACCGAGAGTCGAGCTAAAAGACGCTCTAAATTTAAGCGGCTGCGAGCTTTCTATCAATGAGCTTCCAGCAAACGCGAGCGTGCCATTCGTGCATTCGCACAAGCAAAACGAGGAGCTTTATTTGGTGCTAAAAGGCGGCGGCGCGCTTTTCATCGACGGCGAGGAGAAGGCGGTGGGCGAGGGCGACGCGGTCCGCATCGATCCGGCTGGCAAAAGATGCTTCAAAGCGGGTGCGCAGGGGATGAAGTTTATCTGTATCCAAACTAAACGCGGCAGCCTGGAGCAGTACACGATGAATGATGGCGTGATAAACGAGGACGTAAAGCCTAGCTGGCTGTAAATTTACGCGGCAATAAAAACAAATCAAATTTAAAGGAGAAACAATGAAAGTAGCAATCATCGGAGCAAACGGAAAATCAGGTTCAAATTTGGTGCAAGAAGCCTTAAAACAAGGGCATGACGTAACGGCTATCGTGCGAAACAAAGAGTATAAAAACAGCGACGTAAAAGTCGTTTATAAAGACGTTTTTGAGCTTAGCAAAGCCGATTTAGAGGGCTTTGACGCCGTTATCAGCGCATTTGCGGCATGGACGCCCGAAGCATTCCCGCTTCATAAAAAGGTAGCAAAACACCTCGCAGACGCGCTTAGCGGTACTAAAACGAGGCTGCTCGTCATCGGCGGCGCAGGTACGCTATACGTGGACGATAAAGGCACTATGGCTATGGATGCGCCTGACTTCCCGTCCGAGTATATGGGCGTCGCAAAGGCTACGGCGGAGTCGTTTTTCGAGCTAAAAGGTAGAACGGACGTGCTCTGGACATACGTCTCGCCTGCTGGAGACTACGACGCAAACGGCGCTCGCACGGGCAAATACAACCTGGGCGGCGATAATCTAATACTAAACTCCAAAAAACGAGAGCTACATCAGCTACGCAGACCTAGCGCTTGCGGTCATAGACGAGCTAAAAAACGGCGCCTTCGTGCAAAAACGCTTTACCGCAGTCGGCGAGAGGGTGTGAGCTTAAAATTTTGCGTAATTTAGCTAAAATAAGGCCGCGCAAAAAGAACGCGCGGCTTTTAAATTTAAACCAAGGCTGATTATGCAAATAGGACAAAAATTTTCCATCGCTATCCATATCCTGCTTAGCTGCGAGTTTTTTAAGGACGAGAAAAACACGAGCGAGTTTTTAGCCGGTACCGTCGGCACGAACCCCGTCATCGTGCGAAATATCATTAGGCTTTTAAAATCGGCAAATTTAATAAACGTAAGCGCAGGCACGGGCGGTGCGAGTCTGGCTAAGAAGCCTGATCAAATCACGCTTTTTGATATATTTTCGGCGGTAAACGAGGGCGAAAACGACATCTTTAAAATCCACAAAAACTCGCCGCCGCCTTGCCCGCTAGGAGGCAGGATCGAGGAGCTTTTGGCGCCTAAATTTAGCTCCGCGCAGCAAGCGATGTTTGATAGCTTGGCGAGCGTAAATTTGCAAAATTTGCTAGACGAGCTTAGCGTAAAAAGCGTCGCTGAAATTTAAATTTACGTCAAACTTTTTCTTTGTTTTCTAATAAATTTATATATTTTAAAATATAATTCGTAAATTTAATCAAAGGAGTTTCAAAGTGGAAGCAGACGTAAAAACCGTCAAATCAAAAAGCCTAATCAGAAGGTATTTTGAGATAAATTTGCTCTATAAAATTTTAGCCGGGCTGATTTTAGGAGCGGTATTTGGCGCCATATTTCAAAACGCAACCGGCGCTATCGAGATACTAAAGCCGTTTGGAGATATATTTATAAGACTGCTTAAGATGATCATCGTACCTATCGTTACTGCTTCGCTCATAGTGGGCTGTAGCTCGATCGCACCGTCTGATCTGGGTAGGGTAGGGGCAAAGGTGCTGCTATTTTACCTTGCGACCTCGTTTTTTGCGATACTTATAGGCCTTGGCGTGGGGATATTTTTAGAGCCCGGAGCCGGCCTTGGTATCACGGGTGCGGCGTCTGCGCAGGCCAAAGCGGCTAATGCGCCTTCTATGTCGCAAATTTTAGTAAATCTTTTCCCGACTAACCCCATAGAAGCGATGGCAAAGGGCGAAATTTTACAAATCATCGCCTTTAGCCTATTTTTCGGCGTCGCGCTTTCGTTTGTAAAAGACAGCAAGGACGAGAGGCTAAGTAAACTGGGTCATCTCATCTACGACGTATTTGACGGGATAAACCACATAATGTTTAAAGTCGTTGGTTGGATAATGCAGTATGCCCCTATCGGCGTTTTCGCGCTGATTTTTATCGTATTTTCTCAGCAAGGCGTAAAGGCTTTCGGCCCGCTGCTAGGCGTCACGATTAGTACTTATATCGGCTTTATCGCTCACGTGGCGCTGATTTTTACTTTGGCTTGCCTAGCTATAAAAATCAGTCCTTTGAAATTTCTAAATAAGGTAAAATCTCCGATGATAACGGCATTTGTTACCAGAAGCTCGGGCGGAACGCTGCCTATATCGATGAAAACCGCGGATGAAGATATGGGGGTACCTAAGCAAATTTACGGCTTTGCTCTACCTGTCGGAGCAACCGTAAATATGAACGGCACGATCATATATCTTGGCATCTGCGCGATATTTATCGCAAACGCCGTCGGAGTGCAGCTTGACATGGGAGCAAAGCTAACTATCATTCTAACGGCCGTCCTTGCCGCCGTCGGAACTGCGGGAGTGCCGGGTGCCGGCGCTATAATGCTTTTGATGGTGCTTGAATCAGTCGGTCTAAAAGTAGAGAGCGGAAGCGCCGTAGCCGCAGCATATGCGCTTATTTTAGGAATAGACGCGATCCTTGATATGGGGCGTACGTCGCTAAACGTCGGCGGAGATATGCTAGGCGCGGTTTTCGTCGCTAAAAACGAAAATAGTCTTGATATGAGCAAATGGGAGTAGTTTGCGGCTAGAATTTGGCTATAATCAGATAAAAATTTAAAAAGGATTTATATGATTTTTATCAATGCTTGTTTGAAAAAGCCCACGCCTTATACGCCCGTTTGGATGATGCGCCAGGCGGGCCGGTATCTGCCCGAGTATATGCGAGTTCGCTCTGCGGCGGGGGATTTTTTATCGCTTTGCAAAGACTATAAAAAAGCAAGCGAGGTCACGATCCAGCCGGTTGAAATTTTAGGCGTGGATGCGGCGATACTTTTTAGCGATATCCTAGTCGTGCCGCTTGAGATGGGTATGGATCTGCGCTTTGAAAAGGGCGAGGGGCCCGTTTTTTCAAATCCTATAAAAACCGCCGAGAATTTGGACGCTTTAGACGTAGAAAAGGCGGTAGAAAATTTATCTTACGTTTATGATACGATCGGGCTTACGAGGCAAAATTTAAGCGCGGACAAGGCGCTCATCGGATTTTGCGGAGCGCCGTGGACGATAGCTACTTATATGATAGAAGGCGGCGGAACTAAAACTTACGCCGTTTGCAAAAAACTGCTTTATACGAATCCGGAGTTTTTGCATCAAATTTTAGCTAAGGTCGCAGACGCTCTTACGCTCTATGTCAAGCGTCAAATCAGAGCCGGAGTAAATGCGGTGCAAATTTTTGACAGCTGGGCGGGCGCGCTGGAAGATAGCGCGTATATGGAGTTTGGCTGGAGGTATATCATGCGTATCGTAGATAGCGTCAAGGCCGAGTTTCCGGATATTCCGCTTATCGTATTTCCAAAGGGAATTAGCGGATATTTGGATCAAATTTCCGGAAATTTCGAGGTTTTAGGCGTTGATTGGAGTACGCCCTTAGAGCTTGCTAAGGCAAAGCTTAGCCCTCGCTACGTCCTTCAGGGTAATATGGAGCCTACGCGCCTTTACGATAAAAAGGCGATTGAAACGGGCGTGGAACGAATTTTGCAGACGATGAAGGGCGCGCCTCATATATTTAATCTCGGACACGGCATATTGCCCGATGTTCCGGTAGAAAACGCGAAATACTTCATCAAACTAGTACAAGAAAAAAGCGCAAGATAGCGTAAAAAGGAGGAAAAATGAACAATCTGGGTATCAAATTTAAGATCATGACGATAGCTATCGTGGGTCTTTTAGGGCTTGGCATAATGAGCGCCTACATGCTAAACAGTATCGCAAAAACTCGCGCAAAAGCCGAGTATAGCGAACAAATCGTGGATACGATCACGAATCAAAACAGCTTCATTCACGAGCTACAAAAGGAACGAGGATTTAGCTCGGGAGTACTAGCGGGCGGAGATAACGCTAAGCTACTGGCACAGCGAAAAAATGTAGACGCAGCGCTTGAAAAACTAGCCGAAAAAAGCGAAATAGCTCCCGAGCTGGCTAAAATCCGCTCCGAGGTCGATCAAAAAGGCGGCGATAATCCAATCGGCCGTATAACGAATATTTTAAGAAAAGAGGTTATCGCGATAAACGGTTATAGCGACAAACTCGAGCCTAGCCTCGTAGACGATCTAAAGCGCATCATTATCGTAGGCGAGATAAAGGAGTCTTTCGGTATCTTGCGCGCTACGCTAAACGGAGTCTTTACTAAAAAAAGCATAAGTAAAGAGGATTATAACAAGGTAGTTGCGCTAAATAGCGTCATAAACAAATTTATGCAAGACTTCGACGAATACAATCCTAAAGAATTTAGCGACGAATTTGATAATATCGCTAGGAAAAAGGCAGACTTTAACGACGCGATGAATATCATAAAAAACGTCGTAGCTACCGAGGATGCCTCTTATGATGCGCCTAAATGGTTTTCAAAGATAAGCATCTCTATAGACGCAATGAGAGAACTTGAGCTAAAGCTGCTAGAAGGTATGCAAAAGGACGCGAAGCAAATAAAAAGCGAGGCGAATACTCAGATGATAGTTAGCCTCTCGGTTATCGCGGTTTGTATCGCGCTAATGCTGCTTGCATCTATCTTAATCGGCAAAAATTTAATCTCCGGCATCGACTCGACTAAAAACGGGTTGGTTAGATTTTTCGAGTTTTTAAACAACAAAACCGATAAAGCTCAGCTTCTAAATCGCGGCGGAAGCGACGAGATCGGACAGATGTGCGCGCTAATAAACGAGAATATCAAGCAAATCGAGGCGAATTTGGCGGAGCAAAACGGATTTATCGTCGAGGCAAACGTATTCGTAAATCAAATCGGCAAGGGCAACTATGCGGCTCAGCTAAACGCAAATACCTCAAATCCGGCGCTTAGTCAGCTAAAACAGACGTTTAAAGACTTACAAATCGCTCTAAAAAACGCTATAGCGGCAAACGGCGATGAGGTGTTAAATTTACTCGAAAGCTTTAAAAAGCAAGACTTTACCAAAAGGCTTGACGATGAGGGCAAGATGGCTACCGGCATCAACGCTCTGGGCGACGAGATAGCGGGTATGCTAAGAGCAAATTTACAGCAGGCGCACACTCTTGAGGAAAAGGCGGAGTTTTTGGCTCGCTCGATGCAGCAAGTCACTCAAGGCGCTAGTTTGCAGGCAAACTCTTTACAAGAAAGTGCCGCCGCAGTCGAAGAGATGTCTAGTTCTATGAGCGCTATTAGCCAAAAGGCGCAGGACGTAACTCGCCAAAGCGAGGAGATCAAAAATATCATCGTCATAATCCGCGATATAGCCGATCAGACGAATTTACTCGCTCTAAACGCAGCCATAGAAGCAGCAAGAGCAGGCGAACATGGACGCGGCTTTGCCGTAGTTGCCGACGAAGTACGCAAACTAGCCGAACGAACTCAAAAGAGCCTAGGCGAAATCGAAGCTAACGCAAACGTACTAGCCCAAAGCATCAACGAGATGAGCGAGAGCATCAGGGAGCAAAGCGAAGCTATAAATATGATAAATCAAGGCGTAGCCGAGGTTGATGAGCTAACCAAGCAAAACGTCAGAGTCGCAAACGATACTAGCGTCGTAACCGCCGAGGTCGATAGTATGGCTAAGGCAATCGTCGAGGACGTGAGAAAAAAGAAATTTTAGCTTAAGGAAGCGGGCTGTTGTAAATTTAAGCCCGCTTCGCACATTTACTTGCTAAATAGAGCTAAATTTATGTTTGATCGCCGCCTTTGGGCTATATTTATTTGTGAAATTTAGCCGCCGTTTTCCGGACTTTTGCTTAAATCTTTTTTGTTTGCCGAGCTTAAATTTAGCGCACCGACATCGATAGCGCCCGTATTTGTTTGCGCCTAAGCTCGTATAAAATTAAATTTAACGCTTTTTTAGCCTATTTTTCCAACTTGCGCTTTTTGGCGATTAACGTATAAATTTAAACCGAATTATCGTTTATATTTTTGGCATTAAACGGCAAGCACTAAGGCATAAAATGTATCAACTACATTTTTGAACGCTTTTTAGCTTCGGCACTTAAGTATTTAAACCGATAAGCTAAATTTGGCAAAGCCACAAAGCCGGGCAGGCAAATCTTTGGCGATTAAATTTATAAGATACCCTAAACGTCGTAACGGGTCTAAAATTTATTTCGTCTTGGGTATAATCGCGCATCTTAAATTTAGGAAAATCAATGAAAATAGTCTTTGGTCCCGTTAGCTCGCGTCGCTTCGGTACGTCTCTAGGCGTCGATCTATCGCCTACGCAAAAATGCTGTAACTTTGACTGCGTTTACTGTGAGCTAACAGCCGCCAAGCCCGTTTTTGCCGCCATCGATCCGCCAAGCGTAGAGCAGGTGAGGGCCGAAGTAAAAACCGCTTTAGCCGCGCATCCGCACATAGACGTCATCACGCTCACGGCAAACGGCGAACCTACGTTATATCCGCATTTAGCACGCCTTGCGCGAGAGTTAAATTTGATAAAAGGCTCATCTAAAACCCTCATCCTCTCAAACGGCTCGGGCGCGTTAAACCCTCAAATTTGCGAAGCTCTAAAGGAGCTTGATATCGTAAAATTTAGCCTTGATAGCGCGGTGCAAAAGACGTTTACGAGGATAGACCGAGCCGGAGCAAAGACCGATGTAAACGAGCTTATTGGCGCGATGGAGAAATTTAGGCGAGAGTTTAAGGGCGAGCTGGTGCTTGAAATTTTAGTCGTGGCCGGGTTAAACGATACGGCGGCAGAATTTAGGGCGCTAAATGACGCAGTTAATAAAATTTTGCCAAACCGCGTGGATATTAGCACGATAGACCGTCCGCCCGCATACCCAGTAAAAGGCGTTAGTACCGAGGTTTTAAAGGAGTTAGCCTCGCTGATAACGGGTGCGCCTTGCGTCATCGCGTCGGCAAAATATAGCGGCGAAAAATTCGAGCTTAGCAAAGATGAACTGCTTGAACTAATAAAACGCCGTCCTCAAAGCGAAAATGACGCAGCGAGTAGCTTTTCTGAGGGAACAAAGCGAAATTTAGACGAACTTTTAGCGCAAAAAAAGGTAAAAAAAATAAATGTCGCAGGGATTTGGTTTTATAAACTTGTCTAGATTTATGCTCTGTCGCTGGTTTTAGCCCCGAGCGACGCATCCGGATTAGCCTTGCGCTGCGCCGATAGATACGAGCGCGGCCTTGGACGGGCTTTACTAGAAATGGCTCGCGATTAGTGGGTATGACTCGCTTACGATAGATTTTAAGGCACGGAAATATCTATTTTGGTTTTAAAACAACTCGATTTTTATGGACTTGATTTTGCGACGTCGGACTTGCTTTAATTTTTTGAAAATTTAAGCTAAAATTTATTGACAAACTTGGCGCTTTTATATATAATACGACTTCTTTTATTTAAGATATTCCGGATTAGCTCAGCGGTAGAGTAGTCGGCTGTTAACCGATTGGTCGCTGGTTCGAATCCAGCATCCGGAGCCACTTAATATTTCCTTAAGCTTCTGATTAATTCCAATTTTTATCAAAAAAGCCCTAAAATATGAGATTTGCTCTTATTTATATTTCCGTTTTATTCTATTTCTTTTCGTTTTTTTGTATCATGGTTCCGAAAAACATGGTATCTCTTAGGGTATCTCCTTTAAAAATACGCTTTTAGGAGATACCATAAACTTGAATTAAGTGCCTTTTTTTGGAACTTTTCGCTACTTTTTGGAAAGTAAAAAACAGCAATTTTTCGGTAAAAAACGCAACTTTTTGCCATTTTTTGCAAACGAGATACCAAACGAGATACCCAAATGTTTTTCAAAGTCCTAATTTTAGGCATTCTTATACGGTTTTTAGAACAAAGATCGCAAAAAGGCATTCTAGATCCCCTTTTTGCTTTTTAAAAATTTTAAAAAACACTATAATGAATGCATAAGATAAAAAAGATAATAAGGAAAAACATAGATGATAATTACCAAAGAAGAACAGATACAAAAGCTTCCTGTTAGCAGAAAGAAGGAAATGCATAGCTTGGCTTGCCTGAGAGAGCTAAAACTTATACTTACTGCAAGCGGAGCTAAGATATTTAAATTTCGCTACGAAAATAAACTGACTGGCGATAGAACTACTAAGACTCTAGGAGAGTATAGGCAAGGGGTGTATTCTATAAAAGAAGCTAGAAACGATGCCATAAAGCTACTTATGCTTTATCAAGAAACGGGTTGCATTAGTAAAGACGTAGAGCTTAGCTATAGCGACCTTTGGGCGCAGTGGAGAAAGCAAAGAGCCGCAAGAACCGATATAAAGCATACTAGCGACGAGAGTACTTTAAATTTAGTCGAGCGTTGCTTGCTTCCGCTTGTCGGAAACATAATGCTTAAAAACTTTAACGATTCAAAAACTATCGATATGCTCATTACTCAGTTTAAAAAGCTTCAAACTCCGGATAACCCTAGAACCGAAACCCTAAGAAAATGCGTAAGATACGTAAGGATGTCTCTAGACTTTGCTATCATGAAAGGATATCTAAAAACAAATCCGGCCGATATCGTAGGCAAGAACTTTAAATCCCTTATGGCTCAAAAGCCGACCCAACATTTTAGAGCCATAACCGATCCTAAGATATTAAAAGAATTTATAGCTTCGGTTAATTCTTACTGCGGAGATGCTAGTATACTAAACTGTCTTAAATGGCAGGTGCTATACGCCCTCCGCTCCCAAAACGCTAGAAATATAAGCTGGGAGGAGATAGATTTTAGCAAAAAGATTATGGGCGATACCCGGCGAAAAGATAAAGATGACTCAGGATTTTATTATTCATTTAACCGATACGGCTATAAAGATCTTAAAAGAGCAAGGCATTAAAAAGAGCGGATATGTATTTGAATCTGGAATCTCAAAAACCAGAATGCTTAGCGAAAACACTCTAAATCAAGCCATAAAGCGTATAGGGTTTGGTGACCATACCGTATCTCACGGATTTAGAACCACGTTTTTAACGCTGGCGGATGAAAACTCCATATCTCAAGGATTTAGCGATAAAATCTTATCGCTTTGCATAGATCATAGACTAAGACACGCCGTAGCTTCCGATAAGGCGTATAATAGAGCTAAATTCGAATCAGAAAAAAGAAGGGTGTTTGAGTGGTGGCATGGTTATTTGGGCGAACTAGGGTTTAATAAGTAAAATTATTATGCTAGAAGCGACGTAAAACCTTGCTTCTAGCATATCTAAAATAAAATCAAATTTAAGAAATATCTAAAAATGTATTGCAAACAATAGCACTCATAACAAACAGCAAAAAGAATAAATAAAATACTACAACAATTGCATGACGTCTTGTGATACACTTATTTTAATTACAAAAAATATGTAATAGCAATTCAATTAAATTTAGTTATAGCCCACACACTCTTTTGCTATATTTACCCATTGCTTATATAACCCCCCCCTTTTTTTCGCCAACGATTCCATTGGCGGAACCTACTCCGACTTGTCAAAACAAGTCAGTAGGCCCTACGGGGTCAAAAATTGGTTTTTCTATTTTTTTTATATCGCCTTTTTTAAAATCATCGTAACTCTTATAATTAAGTTAGCAATTGATTTTATGAGAGGCAGGACGATATATGGAAATAGTAGTAAGCGTCAGAGCCAAAAAGCTAACTAATGCGAAAGCCATAAAAGATCTTCGTCATAATCTTAGAGAACCCGGCTCCATTAAAGCCAAAAGAGGAGAAGAGGTCTATATAAAAGTAGACAAAATTTCGGATAATCGTACTTTTATATATTGGAAGGATTTGCTTTCCGATGTCAGATATTTCAGGGAAATGGAATTTGTCGGCAAGAAAAACATAGACAATCTGTTTAGCTCAACCTTGGATAGAATTACGAAAGACTATGAAAGCCAAACGGACTCAAGAGGAAGATGCAAGAAACTCAGAAAAAATACAAAAATATTTGAAGAGATAATAGTAGCCTTCGGTTCGGATAGAATTAGAGAAGGAAAAGCTGATAGGGGTCTAACGGATGAGGAAGCAGAATATATAAACTCTCAAGACTTCACTCAAGAGATTCAAAATTTCTGCGAGAATTTAAGAAAACGGCATGGATACAATGATTTTATCATAGCCGAACACAGAGACGAAAAAACAGTGCACTATCAAATTTTGGCGGGCAGATATAACTATGAAACCGGAAAATTTCAACCAAAAATGAGCAAAGCCGAGCTCTCTAAATTCGACGCCGGACTTCAAGATCTTGCTGTAGAAAGTTTCGGAGGAAAAGTAGTAAGAGGAAAGGTAAACTCAAAAACCGTTCATGATACACTAGAAACAATGCATATAAAAGAAAAAGCAGAAAAAGAGGCTCAGGCCGCTATGAAGCTAGCTGAGCAAAAACTAAAGGAACTGCAAAAAATCGAAGCCAAAACTAACGAAGCAAAGGAAAATCTAGCCCAAATTCAAAAACATTACAAGGATACCCAAGACCGACTGGAATCCGCAAAAAGAAAACTCTCGAAGGCAGAAGACGTAGACGTATACCAAAACCAAGCCATGCAAGATGCACAAAGTAAAATAAATAATCTAGAAACCAAGATGGATATCAGTAGTAGCAAGCTTCAAACTATAAAAGACGAAATAGATACCGCCAGCAATGAACTTTTAAACAGACAGAGCCAAGTGGAAGACAAAAACAAAGAATTAAAGACCCTAAGCAGCAATATATCTACTGTGCAAAGCGAGATTTTAACACAAGATGCAATCAAACAAAGAGCAAAAGAAATAGCAGTCGAGATCATGGAAAGCTCAAAGGAAACCAAAGAATACGACGAATCTGTAGGATTTTTGGGTAAGACCGTTAAGAAACTCAAAACAATTACTAACATATCTAAAGTAAAGAAAGGTATTGAAGAGAACCTGATTAAATTTGCCCATTATGTAGATCAAAGTAAGACTAAAATTTTAGAGATATTAAAAGCTAACAATATAAATACCCCAGAAGAGCTTCAAGCAAAACTAGACGACGCACAAAAAGCAGAAGAACTCAATGAAGATATATTATGGTATAAAAATACCATAATCGAAAGAGATGAAAAAATACGCAAATTAGAGCGCGATATAGAAAATGCCGAAAACAACCTAAAACAAGCCGATACCGACAAAGAAAAAGTCCAGACCCAATTAAATGAAGCCCTAGATAGCCAGTTTAATGCCGAAATCAAAAGAGGCGAATATATAGAGCTCGGAGTTAAAATAGGAATGGTGATAAGCTCGATATCACAGAAGATAAAAGACTATTTTATCAAATTTAACTCAGGAGCCATAGTGCTACCAGATACCACAAGTAAAACCTCTCATGAAAGCATAATGGAGCTAGCAAATAGCGAATATGAAAAAGAAAGGGATATGCAAAGTCTAGACTCAAAAGACAGACTGTTGGACGGCTACTTGTTGGCGGTGTATTCAAGAAATAGGAATCATGCGTCGGAGAACTTCGGGCTAGGGAGATGATTATTTGCCAGGGGATCACAAGTATGATCTAGTCGTAGTTCTCACTTCATGCACGTTTTTTAGCGAGTCAAGGTGGGAGGAGCTACTAAAGACCTGCGCCTTTAAGAACAACGCCTATGTCGTCCTGCGCGTAAACCGCGTAGGCAATCACAAGGCTGCAAGCGGCGAACAGTGGAACTTTTACGGCGATTCGATGCTGATTAGCCCCTTTGGCGAAGTGGTTTCGCGCCTAGGCAAAAACGAGGAGATGATGGTAGCAAAACTCGAAAAAACAGAACTCGCGCAAGCTAGACACCTATGGGGATTTTCTCAAATTTTAAACAAGAGACTGGGCTAAATTTAATTTTAGGCGGCAAACCTGATCAAATTTGCCGCTTTTCCCCTGCAAATTTTGCCGATTTGCTAATTTTACCCCGCCCTCAAATTTTATATTATCGCCGAAATTTGATCAAATATATTTTTATATCTTTAAATTTTGCATAATAAATCAATTTAATTAGACTAAATTCAAATTTATTTTAGCTCTATTATACCCCGATATAATCACGTTTTGAGGCTAAATAAATATTTAAATATTACAAATAAATTCCAAATTACACCTTCATTTAAGCTTATATTTTAAAACTAAGTTATATAATCATACTATATGATTAA
>NZ_CAJPQR010000027.1 GCF_905372745.1 uncultured Campylobacter sp.
TGTTTATAGCTACCATCATATCCAATCCAAATATATTCTTCCTTCGTTATATTAAATTGGATGTCTATAGCATATTTTCTTTCTTTGTTTGCTTCCTTTGCATTTTTGCTGTACATAAAGTTGTATATATAATCGGCATTTTTTGTTCTTATTAGATATAGGTTGTTTAGACGACTATCTTTATAGATTTCTATACCTCTCTCTTCTAGTGTATTTTTTATTGCCTCAAACAACTTATCTAATTTTGTCCTTTTATAGCTAATTAAAATTTGAAGCTCTTTTTCATATTTGTCCCAAATTTGCTCGCATAAATTTTGTAGTTCTTTGTCGCCCATGATATTTCTCCTTTTTAGCAAATCGACATAGCTGGATAAAATTATATTTGCTTTTTGAGATAGCTTATTGTTTTGTAGCGAGCATTCTATGCTATCGCCTATCGTTTTGTATGTCGCTATTAACCACCGGCCTCGCTCTGTCTTATCCTCAGGCAAGCGACCGTCTTTTGTCAAGAAAATATAAATTCTTTCAAAATCCTTATATTTATCGTCAATAAATTTGCGATATTTGAGCAACTGTTCTTTGCCTTCATCCGCTTCAACCTTGTTTTCTATCGTTATGACAAGTTTATTATTTTCGTCAATTAGCAAAAGATCAATATTGTCGCTTTCTCTAAAAACTCTTATATTTTTTTCTTGAGTTTTTAGATATTTTTCTAAATTTTCGTAGCTTTCTAAAGTATTATCACTATTTTCTAACGTAAATTTTAAAAATCCTTCTAAAATTTGATACCTTAACCCGTGTTCATTATCTCCAAAAAGCCAAGCTAGGGTGTTTGAGTGTTTTATTTCTTGATTGCCAAGACCCGTAATTTCAAAGATATTAAAGTCCATTACGCTATTTTTGATAGCGTTAAATTTTTCTTGAGCCTCTTTATCGTTTATAAATTCTTTTAAAATTTCTAAATCGTTTTTAGCCAAATTTATATCCGAATTTTAGTCTATACTCGCCTTGTCTTTATATGCGTCCAGAGGTTGGCGGTTTTCGATGTAGGCGTTTAGCTTTTTTTGATTTTCTTCAAAAAAGCTCTGGAAGTCCTGCTCGCTCGTCATCTGTTCTTCGCCGAATTTATCCAAAAGCACGTTTGAGGCGCCCGTTAGCACGAGGTAGCGCCTGTCAAGGTGCTGAAAAAGCACGACTTTATTGACGCCATCAAGCGGTTTTTCGTAGATTATCTCCACCTCTTCGTCTTTTTTTACCTTTTCAAACCAGTCGTTTTTTTGCTTTGTTTTAAATGCATTTTGCTTGTTTTTTAGTTTTGTTTTGACGAATAAAAGCGCGAGCAAAAGTAGCGCCAAAATGCCCAAAACTGAATAGTATCTATAGTCTACCATATCGCCCATACTCTGCGTCATAAAATTTACGTCGCCGCTTTGCGGGGCTAAATTTAAGCCCGGGCTTTGAGTCGACGCGCTCAAATTTGAGCCGTTTTGATCGCCTGATAAATTTGACGTTTCGGTTATATTTTCTTTAGTTTCTTGCGAGGATATGGCAGTAGTGGCGGGTGAATTTATCGCAGCTTGGGGCGTTACTCGCACGCGCAGGCCAAACCCGTCGGTGGTCTTTGACGCGCTAACGGACACTTCGGCCGCACTCTTTATCACGAGGGCTAAATTTTGGCCTCTGGGTTCAAACAAAAGCTCTTGCAGTATGTTTGAATTTACGCTTTTTTCGATACTCTGATCGTTTTGCAGGTCTTTAAAAAGCAGGGTTATCGCGCCGTCTTTGCGCTCTTGCAGGATAGTCCCGCTATAAGGCGCGTCAAAGCTAAGCATGATATCCACGCGGTCGCTACGCTCGTAAATGTTGTAAGTGGATAAATTTGAACCCCAAAGTGCGGCGAAAAACAGTAAAAGCGCAGCAAAAATCCTCATAGCTGCTCTCGTTTGAAGTACTGGATGACGGATTTTGAGTCTAGGATTTCATTTATCCTTATGGCGAGATTTTTTTCGTAAACCATAACTTCGCCCTTGCCGAAAATTCGGTTGTTTATAAAAAGCTCCACGCTCTCGCCGGCAGGCTTTTCTAGATCGATTACCGAGCCAACTTCGAGCTTTAAGAGCTGTTTTACGCTAATAGTCGTGGTGCCAAGCTCTGAGATAAAATCCACTCCGATATCCATCAGCTCGTCGTAGCTTTTAAAAAGCCCGCCGCGCTCTTGCAACATCTCCTGAACCCCTTGCAGCGCCGTTTCTGCGGCATTTATCTCTTGTAGTTCTTCGCTCATCCTTTTTTATATCCTATTTGAAATGTTCTATTTTTGATCTTATAGACGCGTTTATCGTCTAGTTTGACGTGAAAGCTCGTCCTGCCTAGATACTCCGGAGTGCCTAGTTTATAGGCGTTTGCTTCGCGTTCGTTTAGTAGATTTTTGGCGTAGCCGATTGCGAGATTGGCCACTTCTTTGCAGATATCGCTTAGCTCGTCTTCGGCTAGTTTATCGACGCCAAGAAGCACGCTAGCAAAGCGATTTAGCGTATCTTTTTTAAAATAAAGATAAAAGTGAAACTCCTCTTTGCCCTTAAAAATCGGCAAGCTCGATCCGTAAAATTCACCCTCCGCGCTCTTTGCTTTTTCTACCTTGTAGCCCAGAGTATCCTCGCACAGATGCTTGATCCCAAGCTCCGCAACGTCCATCATCGCGCCGTCCTTTAAACGAAATTTTTTGATTATACTTAAATTTAACGCAAACGCGGCTAAATTTAAAAAAGTTTATTGATTTGCTTTATCAGCTCTTCGCCCTCAAATTTGGCCGTGAGCTTTACTATCTCGGTACCGATTATCGCTCCGTCGGCATAGGTTTTTACCTCGTCGGCGTCGTTTTTATTTTTCACGCCAAAGCCCACCGCGACAGGCAGATCGCTTCTTTTTTTTAGACCCTCTACGAGCGCCTTTAGCCTCTCCTCGCTGGCTCGCTGCGACCCGCTCACGCCGATAGCGCCGAGTGCATAGATAAAGCCCGAGCCGAATTTTAAAATTTTATCCGCGCGGTTTTGCGAAGTTACGCTGATTAGCGGTATGAGATCAAGGTCAAATTTAGCGCACAGCCCCGCTACCTCCTCGCTCTCCTCAAACGGCAGATCTGGGATGATGAAACCCGCGATACCGACATCTTTTGAGCGAGCGATAAATCTCTCTACGCCGTAAGCAAATACGATGTTAAAATACACGAGAAAAACGACGGGTTTATTTATCTTGCCTTTGCACTCCTCTAGCATGGTAAATACCGTGCCTGTATTTACGCCCTTTGCGGCGGTTTCAAAGCTAGCCTGCGCGATGAGTTTGCCGTCTGCGAGCGGATCGGAGTATGGGATACCAAGTTCTAGTAGATCCAGGCAGCTGCCGTCTAAATTTAATAAAAATTCCTTCGTCGCCTTGGTGCTAGGATATCCCGCCACGACGTAGCCGATGTTTGCTTTTTTGCCTGCGAACGCGTCTTTTACCTTAGCCATAAATTTTTCCTTTCTCGTAGCTCATCACGGTGTTTATGTCCTTGTCGCCGCGCCCCGAGACGTTTACGACGATGACGCTTTTTTTCGTCAAATTTGGACATAGCTTTTCTAAATACGCTAACGCGTGCGAGCTCTCGATCGCAGGTATGATGCCTTCTAGGCGGCTGGTTAGATATAGCGCGTTTATGCATTCATCATCAGTGACGCCGTAGTAGGCGGCTCGCTTGCTCTCGTGCAGGTGCGCGTGCTCTGGGCCCACGCCAGGATAATCAAGCCCCGCCGAGATACTATGTACCGGCTCGATCATGCCGTATTCGTCTTGAAGCACGATCGTTTTCATACCGTGGATGATGCCCGTGCGGCCCTTTGTTAGCGTCGCGGCGTGATACGGCGTGTGTGCGCCTAGGCCTGCAGCCTCGACTCCGATCAAATTTACGTCCGCATCGCCCAAAAACGCGCTAAAGATACCGATGGCGTTGCTGCCGCCGCCGACGCAGGCGATGACGTAGTCCGGATGTACGCCGTATTCTTTTAGCTGAGCCTTGGTCTCGCGGCCGATGATACTCTGAAAGTCGCGCACGATCCTAGGATACGGGTGCGGGCCGACTGCCGAGCCGATGACGTAAAAGGCGCTTTCTATCTCGTTTACCCACGCTTGGATCGCCGCGGTGGTGGCTTCTTTTAGCGTTTTTAGACCCTCTTCTACGCTCACGACTCTGGCGCCCAAAAGCTGCATGCGAAACGCGTTTAGCTGCTGACGCTCGACGTCTGTCGCGCCCATATATACGTCGCACTCAAGGCCGAGCAATGCCGCCGCGGTCGCAGTCGCCACGCCGTGCTGACCCGCGCCGGTCTCGGCTAAGACCTTCTTTTTGCCCATTTTTTTGGCGAGCAAGGCTTGAGCCAGGGCATTGTTTATCTTATGCGCGCCCGTGTGATTTAGATCCTCGCGCTTGAGGTAAATTTCATGCCCATAGTGCTCGCTTAGGCGTTTTGCGTGATATAGCGGGCTCGGGCGTCCGACATAGTTTTTTAGTAGGTCGTCTAGCTCGGCCTCAAATTCAGCCGTTTTTACTATGCGCTCATATGCAGCCTCGAGCTCGTCTAGCGCGAACATAACGGTTTCCGGCACGAACTGTCCGCCGAATTTTCCGAAATATGCTTTAGTGTTCATCGGTATCCTTTAAATTTTCGTTCTATTTTAGCATTTTAAGTTTTTATTAGGCTTATTTTGTGTGCGGTATGGCAGCGTTAGCCGGCAAGCGGGCAAAATGAGTAAATTTAAAACATGCGATATTTTATTTAGACGAGGCGGCAAGGGCGTAAATTTGCCTTCGCCGCAAGCAAATTTACGCCTTTATCAGCTCCAAAATTTTCTTTATTTTTTCCGCCGATTTTATACCGTTTTCATCCTCGACTTTTGAGTTTAGATCGAGCACTCGCGGGTTAAATTTGATCGCTTCGCGCGCGTTATGTTCGCCGATACCGCCCGCCATGCCAAAGTCAAATTTGACCCCCCGCAAAATCTCCCAATCAAAGCTAATGCCGTTGCCGCCGACGTTTTGCCCCTTGCAGTCAAAAAGCGGCATATCGCAAAGTGCGGTATCGACGGCAGGCAGCTCGTCTAGTACGCTATAAACGCGCCAAACCTCTAGCCCCATCGCCTTTAAATTTGCGTACAAATTTGAGCTAACCTCGCCGTGGATCTGCGCGACGTCAAGAGCGACAAATTCGCAAATTTCCATTATCTCGCAGTCGCTTTGCTCTGCAAAAACTCCGACGCATTTTTTACCCGCCGCGTGCGCGATGTCAGCTATCTCGCGCGCCGTTTGCGCACTCACTTGGCGTTTGCTTTTGGCAAATATCGCGCCCAAAAAATCTACGTCCAGGCTCGCCACATCGCGCGCCTCCGCAGGCGTTTTGATACCGCAAATTTTAACCAGCGTCACACTTCGCCTCGCACGTAGTCCTCGAAATAGCGATAAACTTTGCCGCTTTTTATCGCATCCAGGATGACCTCTTTGGCCTGCGCTGGGCTATCAGCGACGCCTGCTACATAGAGTGCAAACATCGCGTTTAGAACGACTACGTCAAATTTCGGTCCGTCCAGCTCGCCTTTTAAAATTTGCTTTAAAATTTTGGCGTTTTGCTCAGGCGTGCCACCCTCGATCTCGCTGTGAAACGCCCGTTTGAAGCCAAACTGCTCGGGCGTGATGCTGTACTCGCTGATCTGGCCGCCGCGTAGCTCCACGACGCGCGTCTCATCGCATAGACTGATCTCATCTAGTCCGTCCTCGCCGCGAACTACTAGCGCTCGCTCGCGTCCCAGCAGCTGCAGCGTCTCGGCATAGAGGCGCAAAACGGGCTTGTGATAGACGCCTACAAGCTGATTTTTGAGCGCTAAATTTGGATTTAGCAGCGGGCCAAGCACGTTAAAAACCGTGCGGATACCTAGACGTTGGCGCACTTCGCGCACTTCGCCAACTAACGGATGGAAAAACGGCGCGTGGAAAAAGGCCAAATTTTTATCGTTTAGTAGCTCGCGCTGCCCTAGGAGCGAATTTGAGCTATGAACGCCCAAAATTTCCAGCACGTCCGAGCTGCCCGATTTGCTAGAAACGGCTTTGTTTCCGTGCTTTGCGACCTTGACGCCAAGGCTTGCTAGGATAAACGCGACGGTCGTTGATATATTTATCGTTTTAAAGCCGTCGCCGCCCGTGCCGCAAAGGTCGATCATCGGCGAGGGATCGCGGTAGGTCTGTGAGTATTTTAGGATGTTTTTGGCGAGGCTTGCGAGGCTTTGCGGATAGAGGCTTTTTTCGCTGATTAGCACCAAAAGTGCGGCTAGCTGCGTGATCTCGTACTCTTTGCTTGCGATGATTTCGCAAATTTGCTCAAAGTCGCGGTCGTCTAGGCGTTCGTTTTCTTGTAGTTTGATTAGAAACGACTTGAGTGGGCGGATCTTTGGCTCTTTGGCGACGTCTGCCGCAGGCGCTGCTTCGTAGTTTATGAAATTTTCGATAATTTTTTTGCCATACTGCGTGAAGTAGCTCTCGGGGTGAAACTGGATACCAAAAATCGGCCTGTCTCTCGCGCTAAGAGCCATCACTACGCCGTCCTCGCTCACGGCTGAAGCCTCTAAATTTGACGGTAGTTCGTCCACGTAAAGTGAGTGGTAGCGCATGACCTCAAATTCATCCGGCAGCCCCGTAAATAACGGCTCTTTGCGGCTAACTTTTATTAGCGAAGTTTTGCCGTGATAGGGTTTTTCTAGGCGCTTGATTTTGGCGCCGTGCACGAGCCCGATCGCCTGATGTCCGAGGCAGATACCAAGTATCGGCGCGGCGATGTCGCTTCGTAAAATCTCTAGGCAAATGCCGCTATCTTGCGGGTGTTTTGGCCCAGGGCTAAGCACGATTTTGCTCGGATTTAGCCTGCGGATTTCGTCTAGCGTGATCTTGTCGTTGCGCACGCAGCACACTTCTTCGTCGGTTAGCTCGCGTAGGTATTGTTCTACGTTGAAGACGAAGCTGTCGTAATTGTCGATCAATAAAATCAAAATTTTCTCCTTTTTTGCGGCTTGTTTTTTTCCTTTATACTTCGTTAGAAACTCGGTCGGCTTCGGTCACGGACGACCAGTCCGCTCCCTCGCCTCCGTCGTTTCCGCCTCGTCTAAAGAAAAAATACTTCGCCTTATCGTTTTATATTCAAATTTGAAGCCAAATTTACTCGCCGAGACCCGCATCTTGAAAATATTAATTTTCGTTTCTAAAAAATTTTTAAAATTTTACGACCGAAAAGCTTTCGCCTCCAAATTTCGTGCTAAGCGTTAGTGAAGCCGAAATTTGGTAGGTAACCGCTTTGAGCGAGTAATATTTTAAAAATTTACTTTCTTTAAAACCGAATTTTACTTTTTTTGGGAGAGGAAGGGGTTCTACTTACGGTCTGCTTGCAGCTACAAACAAAGTGAAGTAGAGCGTCGCCTTCCTTTACTTCGCGCTTTGCGCTCGTAACTGTCGGAGGCAGACCCTCTCCCAAGCCCTCTCTAACCCCACTGCACGTGAGAGGTTGCTGCACTACGTGCAGGTCAAATTTCTCAAATTTCCATTGCGTTTTTTGCGAACACGTTTAGCACCGAGGCGCGTTTTTTGGAAATTTCTTTATATTCGTATTCCGGCACGCTATCTATCACGATGCCGGCTCCTGCCTGTACGAAAATTTCGGCAAAATTTCCCTCAAGCTCGCCGCTTTTTAAATTTGACTCGTTTGCGCCGTCAAGGTGCGGGTCGTGCCCGCTATCGTCAAATTTGCCACCAAATTTACGCGCAAATATCGCGCTTCTAATCAAAATCGCCATTTGCGCGTCGCCGTTAAAGTGGAAAAATCCTATGCCGCCGCCGTATGCGTTGCGCCTATATGACTCAAGCTCGGCGATGATCTCCATGGCGCGGATCTTTGGCGTGCCGCTGAGCGTACCTGCGGGGAAGATGCTGCCGACTGCGTCAAACGCGTCTAGATAGTCTGATTTTGCGCCGTAGACGTCGGAGACGATGTGCATCACGCTCTCGTAGCGCACGATGCGCATGGCGTTTTTGACTGCGACGCTTTTTGGCTTGCTGACGCGGCCAATGTCGTTGCGAGCGAGGTCTATGAGCATTTTGTGCTCGGCTAGCTCCTTTTCGTCGCTTAGCAGTTCGCGCTCGAGCGCGGCGTCTTCTATCGCGTCTTTGCCGCGTCCGCGCGTGCCTGCGATAGGCGCGACGTAGATCTTGCCCTCTTTTATCTCGCAGACTAGCTCGGGGCTAGAGCCCGCGACGTCGCCGTACGGGGTCGGAAAGTGAAACATATACGGGCTCGGATTTGACTCGCTCAAGGCTCGGTAGAAGTCTAGGCTATCCATATCCGAGGCTAGTTTTAGCTGTTCGCTTAGCACAACTTGGAAGACGTCGCCGCTTTTTAGGTACTCTTTGGCGCGCTTTGCGATACTCAGAAAATGCTCTTTTTCGCCGTCTAAATCGGTTAAAATTTTATATTTGCTCTGCCTTTTTGCGCGGTCCTCGTCGGCTTTTGCTTCGTCCTCCGCGCCAAATTTAACTAAAAAATCGTAATACCGCTCGCGGTCGCCGTAAAAGCTGTAAATTTTGCTATTTTTATCAAAGTGTAGGTAGGCGCGGGCGTTAGCGTAGAAAAAGTCGGGAAAATCGTACTGCGAGGCGTTAAATTCGGGGATTTTTTCAAAATATTTTATCCCGCCGTAGCCGAGCACTCCAAACAGCCCCGCAAAAGGTGCGTCAAATTTTTGAGCTTTAAAATAGCTCTTAAGCCCCGCAAAATCGGTTTGCTCGCTGCTGATATACTCGCAGTCGATACCGACGATAGTCTGCGTCGTGTCCTCGGCGAGGTAGGAGTTGGCGAATTTTTCGCGGATCTTTTCGTAATAAAAAACGGGGCTCAAAAGTAACATAAAACATCCTTTAATGAGCGCAGATTATATAAAAATTAAGCTTAATTTTTATTTGACGGCGGCGTCAAAAAGCTCGCGCTCTAGCCTTTGTGCCGCGTCTAGGGCGTGGCAGTCAAAGACGCCGTATCTAGCCGCGATGCTTTTTATATCCTCAAAGCTCACGACTGTTTTGCCGTCTCTTTTTTGAAATAAAAACTTAAACGGAAGCTCCAGCGCGAGGCTTGGCTCGCACTCTATTAACGGCGCAAGTACGCCTGGAGCGCCGAAAATCACAGTGACCGACGGCGTCAAATTTACTCCCGTTTGCGCGGCGAAAACGTGATGAGGCACTACGGCAAATTCACTAACGTCTTTCATGTCAAGCAGTCTTTGAAATCTCTTAACCGCGGCTTCTATCTCTAGCTCGCTTTGGCCTGCCGTGACGCTGGCAAAGGCCAAATTTAACCCCGCAAAAATCATCAAAAACAATCTTTTCAATAACTTCCCTTTTTTAAATTTTAAAATTAATTTTACCCAAAAACGGCTAAAATCGGATTTTACTTTAAGGCGAGATTATGGAAATTTTATCGGTTGCGTCGTTCGGTTACGTTTGTTTGGGGTTATTTGTAGGCTTTTTGTCCGGATTTTTGGGCATCGGCGGCGGCGCGGCGGCCGTACCGATACTCGTGTTTTTGGGCTTTGACGTCAAATACGCAATCGGCGTAAGCGTCCTTCAGATGATGTTTAGTTCGGTCTACGGCTCGCTTTTAAATCTCAAAAATAAGACCCTTGATCTAAAGCCCGCTTTGGTTCTGGGCAGCGGCGGCTTTTGCGGGGCGAGCGCGAGCGGCTTTATTGTAGCGAGCGTTCCGTCGAAATTTTTGCTTCTCACGCTTATCTGCATTCAAATTTTTAACGTTATTAAGCTATTTTTTAAAAATCCTGAGCCAAAAGGTGCGCATAATCCATCCCTCGTACCGCTTTTTTTCGTAGGACTTTTTGTCGGCGCGGTAGCGATCAGCGTGGGTATCGGAGGCTCTGTTATCATCATGCCGGTTTTGATAAATTTCTTAAACTACGACATAAAAAAGGCGATCAGCACGGGGCTATTTTTCGTGATATTTTCGTCGATTTCGGGCTTTATCAGTCTAACTTTGCAAGGGCTCGTGCAGTACGAGGTTGGCGTTTTGGTCGGTATCGGCTCGCTTATAAGCGTGAGATTTGGCGTAGCTTTAGCGCAAAAGATCGACCGTGCTATCCAAAAAAGATGCCTGCTTGCGCTTATTTGCACGACGCTAATTATAATGATAAATAAGCTTTTTGCTTAAATTTAGTATTTGCGATAAATTTTGGTTTTGCTAAATTTTACCTCTTTAATAGCTGAAACTACTTTTGGCGAGTTTAGAAGCTTGCGTAAATTTAAAACAACGCGGTCAAATTTACGGGAAATGTAGGGGGCAAATTTATCGCATTCGCCCCCAAAAAAATTAGAAATTTTCTAAAAATCCGCCGTCGCTTAGTTTTAGCTCAAGGTCTTTTACGTAGTTTTCGGCCGCTTTTTGGTATTCGTTTTTGCTGGCGGTTTTTATCGTGCCGTTTTTGACGGCAAACTCCAGTTTACGCTCTTGTGCGAATTTCGCCGTTTGCTTTGCGATATTTTCGAGCGAGTTTTCTCCATTAAACTTAAGCGCTATAAAGGCGTCAAACTGTGAAAAATTTGCCGACACGTTTAGTTCGTCGGAGATTTTTATCACTGGTTCGTCGCTAGATGAAAAATACTCAAAATACCCTCGTACTCGCTCTTTTAGGCGGCTTTTGCCTGCTTCGTAAGCGATTTTTGGGCGCTCGTAGGTCGTTAGCTTTGCGCAGTTTGCGGCTAAAATTTCCATAAAGCCAAAATAGGCCGATTTTACCGCGTTTTCATCGTCTTTTAAAAGCGCTGCGACGTCGGCGAAATTTACGCTTGCCGGATAAACGTCGGTAAATACCTGATAAAGCCAGTCGTACTGCGGCTTCATCGGAACACCGTTTATATTTACGTAGCCATCTTTTGCTCGGTCGAAATTTGCCGAGATATGCAGCTTGCAAAGCTCGTCCGCGCCGATATTTACGCTAAAGTCGTCTGAAACGAGGTCTTTGTGCGTTATCATGCTACGCCTAAAAACCCTGTTTGTTAAAAAATCAAGCATCTGTTCTTTTTCGATGCGTGAGCTAAAATTCGCGTCTATATAGGCGTCAAATTCGTCTATGCCCAAATTTGACTGAAAAACGTCCTCCAGTCCGACCTCGGCGAGATAGGCAAGGCCGTTTTTATCAAGATCGGCCGCAAAATCCTTAAAATAAATCGGATCGTTAAAAACTTCCAGATACTCGTGCGCTATATATGAGTTGCTAGCGGATAAGATATAGTCGATGTGAAATTTTAGACTTTCGTAATTTAAGAAAATTTGGCTTACGTTGCCGTCTTTTTGGCAAAATTTGGCGTATTCTCCAAGTACTTTTAAAAGCTCCCTTGCTTTGGCTACTTTTGCGGCTTCTCCTTGTACGTCTTTGGTGCCAAAGACTAAAAAATCCCTGATCGTATCCTTGATCTTCCAGCCCGGATAGACGTTGTAGCTCACGTAGGCCACGCCGTTTGGGCTCAAAAATCGCTTGATCGTTTTTAGGATCGCGTCCTTTACGGCGTCCGGTACCCAGCTATAAACGCCGTGGCAGACGATGTAGTCAAATTTTCCGTAATCGCTCACGTCTGTGTCCGTAAGATCGCAGATATCTTTTGCTATAAATTTTATATTATCCACGCGCATTTGCGCGGCTAGCTCTTTGGCTTTATTTATCTGCACCTCGCTTAGATCTATGCCAAGAGCCTTTGCCTGCGGATTTGCGATAGCAAAAGGAAATAAATTTCCGCCGTAGCTGCAACCGATTTCTAGCACTTTAGCCGTTTTGGACGGCGGCGGAGTTAGCGACAAAAAAGAGGCCAAAGCCTCAAGGCATGCGGGAGAAGTCTCCGCAAAAGCACCCGAGACATAGGGAAGCTCGTCGTAGGATTTTTGGATATCGTTCATTTGCGCGTCCTTTAAATTTATAGAAATTTTATAGCGATGATAATACAATATACGCCGTTAAATCCAAGTAAATTTAGGCAAAAAATGAACGACACCATAAAAATCACGGGCGCGCGCGAGCACAACCTAAAAAATTTAAACCTCGAAATTCCGAAAAACAAGCTCGTAGTTTTCACCGGACTTAGCGGTAGCGGCAAGAGTACGCTAGCGTTTGACACGCTTTATGCCGAAGGGCAGCGCAGATATATGGAGAGCCTTAGCAGCTACGCCAGGCAGTTTTTAGACCGCGTAGGCAAGCCCGACGTCGATAAGATTGAGGGTCTAACGCCCGCTATCGCGATAGATCAAAAAACTACGTCCAAAAACCCGCGCTCGACCGTGGGCACGATAACGGAAATTTACGACTACCTGCGCCTTCTATACGCTCGTATCGGCATCCAGCACTGCCACAAGTGCGGCAAACCGATCTCTAAAATGTCGGCTAGCGACATCATAAACGAGATCCAAAAGCTCCCCCAGGACGCTAAAGTCGTCATCTACGCTCCGCTCGTGCGCGAGAAAAAGGGCACGTGGGCGGATTTGATCGAAAATTTACGCGGCAAAGGCTACGTGCGCGCCCAGATAGACGGCGTGCAGGTACGCCTAGACGAGGAGATCGAGCTGGCTAAAACCAAAAAACACACAATAAAGCTCATCGTAGACCGCATCGTGATAGACGCGGATAATGCGCAGCGCCTAGCTCAAGACGTGGAAAAAGCGCTGAATGAAAGCTACGGCGAGGTCGAGATCGAGATCGCAAATACCGAAGAGCTCGGGCTAAAGGAGAGTTTCATCCACTACAGCGAGCACTCGGCGTGCTTTGATTGTAAAATTTCATTTACGCCGCTTGAGCCGCTTAGCTTTAGCTTCAACTCTCCAAAAGGCGCGTGCGAGAGGTGCGACGGCCTTGGTATCAGATATAGCCTGGATCTAACCAAAGTGATCGACGAAGAAAAAAGCATCGAAGGCGGCGCGATAAAGCTGCTTTACGGCTACAACATGAGTTATTATTATAAATTTTTGCTGGCTTTTTGCGAGCAAAACGGCATCGACGCAAAGCGCCCGTATGGCGAGCTTAGCGAGGATGAAAAGCGCCTCGTGCTCTACGGCAACGTAAAAGAGGTCGAGTTTTTCTGGAAGAAAAACAAGCTGCTGCGCAAATTCGAAGGTGCGTTAAAAATCACGTACGGACTGCTAAAAGACTACAAGGACTTCGACGAATACATGAGCGAAAAAGTCTGCGACGACTGCGGAGGACACAGGCTAAAGCCTCAAAGCCTAGCCGTCAAGGTCGCAGGGCGCGGTATCGGCGAAATTTTAGACATGAGTATCGAAAACTGCACCGCGTTTTTCTCAGACGAGTCAAATTTTAGCTACCTTAGCGAATACGATAAAACGATCGCAAAGCCGATATTTAAGGAGATAAACGAGAGGCTGTTTTTCCTCTACGACGTGGGGCTGGGATATCTATCGCTCGGACGCGACGCGCGCACGATTAGCGGCGGCGAAGCGCAGCGCATCAGGATCGCTAGCCAGATCGGATCGGGCCTTAGCGGCGTGATGTACGTACTAGACGAGCCTAGTATTGGGCTGCACGAGCGCGATACGCTAAAGCTCATCAAAACTCTGCGAAATTTGCAAGCAAAAGGCAACTCCGTTATCGTCGTCGAACACGATAAAAAGACGATCGAGGAGGCCGACTACATCGTGGATATCGGGCCTGGAGCGGGGAAATTCGGCGGACAGATAGTTTTTGCCGGCGATGTGAAAAGCTTGCTAGGATCAAGTACGCAAACGGCGCTTTACATAAACGGCGAAAAGGAAATCGACTACCAAAAAAACCGCAAAAGCGACACGTGGCTCGAGATCTCAAACGTAAATATCAATAATATATCAAATTTAAGAGCGCGCTTTCCGCTAAGAAATTTAGTCGGTATCACGGGAGTTTCGGGCTCGGGTAAAAGCTCGCTCGTGCTGCAAACCCTTTTGCCAGAGGCCCAGGAGCAGCTAAACCGCGCCAAAAAGGTAAAAAAAGTCGCGGGGGTAAATTTGAGTGGGCTTGAAAATCTAGACAAAGTGATCTATCTCGATCAAAGCCCGATCGGACGCACTCCGCGCAGTAATCCTGCCACCTATACGGGCGTGATGGACGAGATCAGGGGGCTTTTTGCGCAGACAAAAGAGGCCAAACTGCGAGGCTACAAGATCGGCAGGTTTAGCTTTAACGTCAAGGGCGGACGCTGTGAAAAGTGCCAAGGCGAGGGCGAGATCACGATCGAGATGCACTTTTTGCCCGACGTAAACGTCGTCTGCGACTCGTGCGGCGGCACCCGCTACAACGCGCAGACGCTAGAAATCCTCTACAAAGGCAAAAATATCGCCGACGTGCTAAATATGAGCATCGACGAGGCGGTGGAGTTTTTTAAATCCGTGCCTAAAATCGCTAGCAAACTAACGACGCTGCAAGACGTGGGGCTAGGCTACATCACGCTGGGGCAAAACGCCGTGACGCTAAGCGGCGGCGAGGCGCAGCGCGTAAAGCTTGCAAAAGAGCTCAGCCGCTCGGACACGGGAAATACGCTCTATATCCTTGATGAGCCGACTACGGGGCTGCATTTTGCAGACGTCGATAGGCTCGTGCGCGTGCTGCACCATTTGGTCGATCTTGGCAACTCGGTCTTTGTCATCGAGCACAACATGGACGTCATCAAAAACTGCGACTACATCGTAGATATGGGGCCTGAGGGCGGCGCAAAGGGCGGTAAAATCATCGCAACAGGCAGCGTCAAAGACGTGGCTAAAAATTTCAAAAAGACGGGGAGTTATACAGGAGAATTTTTGGCTGGGGAATTGGCGGAGATGAAAGGGAAGAAATAGTATATATTTTATGTTAAAATATGTTAAGGAATTATTCGGAGAAGAACATGAAAGTTAGTTTAAGAAATATTGGTATTTTGGATGAGGCAGATTTTGAAGTTGGCGATATAACAGTTATATGCGGAGAAAACAATACTGGAAAAACATATGCAACTTACAGTTTATATGGATTTTTGAAATTTGTTGAAGAAATAAACAGTTATGCCTTTGACGCTATAGATGAAGTGTCCATAAAAGATTATCACCTATTGGAAAAGGATGGCTCTAATATAAAAATATCTTTTGAAAATTTTGAGAAATTAATTAATGATTGTTCTAATGGGATTGAAAAAGGATACAAAAGTAATTTAGCTGAAATTCTGGCTGGTAAAGATGGTGACTTTAATGAAAGTATTTTTACAACTAATATATTAGAGCTTTTTTTGCAAGATATAAAAGATAAAAATTTTGATATGAGCATATTAAAAAATATAATGTCATATGAAAGAACAACTTACTTTGAACTATTAGATGCCAATAAAGAATATTTTATTTTTAATTATAAAAAAAATCAAAATTTTACCGTAGCAGAATTGCAAGATTTTTGTATGATTTTATTTACTTACATATGTTTTATAGTATATCCAAAAGCTTTCATATTGAGCGCAGAAAGAACTGGTGCTTCTATGTTTCAAAAAGAGCTGGATGTAAATAAGAATGAAATAGTTGAAAAAATTTCAACAGCTACTAGTAGTAAAAGTATAGAGAGAACTGTTTTGGATGTTCTTAGAACAAGATACACTAGATATCCAAAGCCAGTGAAAGATAATATTTATTTTATTCGTGAGCTTGATCAAGTAATAAAAAGTGATAGTTTTATAAAAAAAGAAGATAATAATTTGCATAAAGAAATTTTAGATATTCTTAATAAAATAGTTGGTGGAAAATATATAATGTCTGCAGAGGGTATAGAATTTGCACCAGGAGCAAAACAAAGAGTTACTAGTAAGGGTAAATTTTTGATTCAAAGAGCTTCAAGTTCTGTGAGATCTCTTGTGATGTTAAACTACTATATACTTCATAAGGCTCGCGTTGGCGATATTCTTATGATAGATGAGCCAGAGCTTAACTTGCATCCAAAAAATCAAATTTTATTGGCTAGATTGATTGTGTTGCTATCAAGGGCTAATATAAAAGTATTCATTACGACTCACAGCGACTATATGGTGCATGAACTTAGTAATTGTATAATGCTACATAATTTATCAGAACAACAAATTATAGAGTTAAAGAAGGATTATAAGGAAGAATATAAATTAGATGCGAGCAAGATAAAAGCCTATTTGGCTGTAAAGGAAAAAAAGAAAAATATTTTAAAAAGTATTAAGATAGATCAAGAGCGTGGAATTTTTATGAATACTTTCAATGAATCTATTGATGCACAGAATAACAATCGGGCAATCATTTTTGAGACTATCTTAAAGAATAAAAATGCAAAATAAAGATTTGATAGATTTTTATAATGCCATCCATAACGATCTTAAAATTAGACCCAATGGATGCTATTTTACTATAAATGAAAATGGTAATGATAGTATTATTAAAAAGGTGCGTCTTAAATTTAAAAACAAAGACGATGTTTTGATTATAAGACAGAACGAGCAAAAGCATACTGTAAAAGATATTTTAGTTAATCATTCTACCGATTGTTGTTGTGATTTTATTCTTTTTATGATTCGTAATGGTAATTTACAAATTTATCTTTGTGAAATAAAGTCTAGTCTATGCATAGAACATAAAGAAAAGGCAATTAAGCAATTTAAAGCCTCTTTCCAGTTTTTAAAATATTTTATCAGTTCATATTTATACTATAATAGTAAGAGTAACTTTGATATGGACAAACTGGAAAATGTTGTTAGCAGATATTATATTTATCCTAGCATAAATGGTATGAGTAATAAGACAGGAATCTCTTATGAAAAAATAGAAAATTTTAGTATATTTTATAAGACTGTAGAATTAAGCACAGATGATGAAGGGGTTGTAACTGTGCAAGATGGCTATAGATTCTTTGTCTAATGCTAAATTTTTTAGCCATTCACTCTCTAAAATCCTTCACCATAAATTTCCTCCACTTTGGCTTAAAAGAGCTTCGAGCTTGCGTATTTGCCGGCTCGTTTTTCGCCGTGCTTTTTGTGTCGCGCTACCTGAATTTACTCATCCCGCGGTATGATTTTTTATTGATCGCCGCCGTGGTGCTGCAAATTTTGATGCTCGTTTTTAGGCTCGAAACGCCAAAAGAACTACTCGCCATCACGATGTTTCACGTCATCGGACTCATGCTCGAGCTTTACAAGACCAGCCCAGCCGTAGGCTCTTGGAACTACCCCGAGTTTGCCTACACGAAGCTTTACACGGTGCCGCTGTATTCGGGCTTTATGTATGCGGCGGTGGGCAGCTACATCATGCAGGCATGGCGACTTTTCAATCTGCGCGTCACGCCTCCGGTCAGTAGGAAAACAAGCCTATTGCTGTGCTTTTTGATATATTTAAATTTTTCACGCACCATTATATTTACGATTTTTGCTGGGTTTTGTGCGCGGCGATCGTTCTCGTTTATCGCAAGACTTTCGTGCATTTTACGCCATACAAGCGCGAGTTTCGTATGCCGCTCGTGCTTGCCTTTTGTCTCATCGGGTTTTTCATCTGGATCGCCGAAAATCTCGCGACCTTCTTTGGCGCGTGGCAATACCCAAATCAAGCCGCGCAGTGGAACATCGTGTTATACGGCAAAATTTCCAGCTGGGTTTTGCTCGTCATCATCAGCTTCATCATCGTCGCAGTTTTTAAACAAAAGGATAAGATTTAATAAATTTGCAGCCTAAATTTACCTGCATAAATTTAATGTGGTTGCGTTAAATTTGACGCGAGAATAGATGTGTTTATATCAAATTTATGATTTGTTGTGATAAGCCATTAGTGCTCATTTGACAACCCCTACTTACTCCAAATAGCAATGCAGACGCAAAAAGCGTTAAAAAAAGTATTTTTGCTTCGGTTTCTGCTGTCAGTTGCAAACGAAGTAAAGCATCTCTTTGGGTTACGAGTAACGCGAAGTGGAAAACCAGCGAAGCTTCCGAGTGAAAAATGCCAGGTTTTGTGCAGTTTTTCTAATTTTTACTTCGTTGTGCTGTTTGTATTTTTTAGACACTTCGACTTTGTCTTGCAACCATATGAAAAGCAAAGCAAATATAAATACTTTATTACAACGAAGCCTAAATTTAACTTCTACTGACCGCCTTAAATTTATGTTTTATTGGGCAAAAAATACCAGTTTCGGTTTAAAAACGCTAATTTTAATTTATAATTTTTATTAAATATATAATAAACGAATGGGAGAATACAAACAGTATCTTTATAGCTTATCACTTTTTATGCTCGTAACAAACCCCGCTCGCATTTATGTCCATGCTCGTTGCATGTTCGTCTTTCGAGGGCGGGTTGCTTTACGGGAGGATACGATCTGGTATCCTTGTATCGCCTCTACTCTTTATCATTTTTTACCGCAGCCAAACAACCCTAAATTTACATCATCACTAAATTTAAGCCGTTTTAAATTTACACCACCTCGCAAAGGTTCAAATTTGCACATTCGCTCTCGCTCGCTAGCGTAAATTTCCGTCTCGCTCTTTGGCTTTCTGGTGTCCGAGCCGTGCTCAAATTTAGCTAAATTTTGCTCCGTCCTAAAAACGCTAAATTTACCGTCCAAAAACTCCGCAACATCGTCTAAATTTTTCTCATCGTCGCTAGCTCGCGTCTGACTAACAAATAAATTCCTGTCATACGTCGCGCCCACGACCTGCACGCCATCCGCTGCCGGGCAAACGTAGCCTTTCGCGCTTAGGGACACGGCGGTCTTGATGCAGGCTTTATGTGCGTGACCTGCCCGCGCACCGAGCTTAGCGGGACGTCATAATGCGCGAAAGGCTCCATACTTTCGCTACCAAGTGCAAGCACCAAAACGTCCGTGACGATGCTCTCCTTGCCGGCAAAGTCTGCGCGCACTCTGCCGTCTGCTAAGCTCTCAAAGCCCGTAAATTCGTGATTTAGCAACGTTTTTATCCCACTACTTACCGCCTCGCACATATTGCGCGGGCGAGCCTTTGCGTCGTTTTTGATAAATGCGCTCGGGTGCGGTGAGGATGTCAAATTTATCTCAAAAACGCCGTTGTCCGCGTCAAATTCTTCCCACTTCAAGAGACGCTCCACCAGCTTTTGCTCGTGTGCGTAGTTTATGACGCCAGTGAATTCGATCTGCTCGGGGGTTAAATTTTGCCCGTAAAATCGCACCGCATGCAAAAACGCATTCATATGCATGCGCCCTAAATTTACCGCAGGCTTTGTGATAAGTGGCATCAGGATGCCGCAGTGATTGCCAGAGCTGTTTGTAGCGATGTTCGTGCGCTTTTCGGCGATCGTGACGTCAAGTCCAAGTTTGCGCAGTTTAAACGCGCTCACGCACCCGGCGACCCCGCCGCCAACGACAAGCGCGCTCTTTGGCGCAGTGTTTGTGCCCGCACAAAAGCGACTAAACCAAATTTCGCGCTCACTCTCGCGCTCGCCCACAAAGATCGCTCTTATCATCTGGCGTTTTTTGCCGTAGCCTTTTAGTAAATTTATCTCAAAACCGCTGTTTTTCAGGGCTTTTTGCACCGTGCTTGACGCCGTGTAGGTGCAAAGCATGGCGCGCGGGGCGCATAAATTTGCTATCTCGGCGCAGACCGCCTCGCTCCACATCGTTAGCAACTGACACAGCAGAAGCCGAAGCAAAAGATTTTCTTGAAACGCTGTTCGCACCCGTTTTATTGCACGCTCATTCCCTCCGCTGCAGGCACTTTAGGCAGCCCAGGCATCAGCATCGCCCCACCGCTAACCGCCACGATAAAGCCCGCTCCCCCGCGGATCTCAAGCGCGCTAACCTCGAAGCTAAAGTCCTTGGGCCTTCCTAGCAGCTTAGCGTCCGAGCTAAAGCTATACTGCGTTTTTGCGACGCAAACTGGCATACTCTCAAAGCCTAGACGCGAAATCTCGGCCAGATCCTTCTGCGCGCGCGGGCTAAAGACGATGTCTTTGGCGCCGTAAATTTTAGTCGCGATCTTTTCGATCTTGGTTTTTACGGAGTCGCTTGCATCGTAGGTGAAGTTTATCTCGCGAGCCGGTTTTTCGCAGATTTGCGCGACTTTTTTAGCCAGATCCTCTGTGCCCGCGCTTCCTTTTAAAAAGCCCTCGCACACGCTAAACTCAGCCCCAGACTCCTCGCAAAGAGCGCGTACGTGGGCGATCTCGTCGTCCGAGTCCGAGGCGAATTTATTTAGCGCGACGATGACGTTTTGGTTAAAATTTTTGAGATTTTCTATGTGGGCTTTTAGGTTTTCGCCGCCTAGCTTTAGCGCTTCTAAATTTGGCTGCGAGATGCTGTCTTTATCGCATCCGCCGTTATATTTTAGCGAGCGGATGGTACTTACTAGCACGACGCATTTTGGCGCAAGTCCTGCGGTGCGGCACTTGATATCGAGGAACTTTTGCGCTCCTAGCTCAGCGCCAAAACCCGCCTCTGTCACGACGTAGCCCGCTAAATTTAGCGCTGTTTTGGTCGCGATCACGCTGTTGCAGCCGTGCGCGATATTTGCGAACGGTCCGCCGTGGATGAGCACGGGCGTGCCCTCTAGAGTTTGCACGAGGTTTGGTTTTATCGCCTCTTTTAGCAGTACGCAGACGGCGTCGGCGCAGTTTAGGGATTTTGCGCGCACGAGGCCGCCCTCTTTATCGTAGGCGACGACTATATTTTCGACGCGCTCTTTTAGATTTTTTAAGTCGGTTGCTAGGCACAGGATCGCCATTATTTCGCTAGCGGCGGTGATTACGAAGCCGTCCTTGCGGGTAAATTTATTGCTCTTTTCAAGGCCGATTTCGATCTCTCTTAGCGAGCGGTCGTTCATATCCATGCAGCGCTTGAAAACGACGCGCGCAGGGTCGATGTTTAGGGCGTTGCCGTGGTGGATGTGATTGTCTAGCATCGCCGCGATGAGGTTATTTGCCGAGGTGATAGCGTGAAAGTCGCCGTTAAAGTGCAGGTTGATATCCTCGCTTGGCGTCACCTGCGAGTAGCCGCCGCCCGTCGCTCCGCCCTTTATACCGAAAACCGGCCCCAGGCTCGGCTCTCGAAGCGCGGCGCACACGCGTTTGCCGATACGCGCTAAGCCGTCTGATAGCCCGACGGTCACGGTCGTTTTACCCTCGCCGTACGGGGTCGGATTGGTCGCGGTAACCAGGATGAGATTTGCGCTAGGCGCGCTGCCTAGTCGCGGTTCGATCTTGGCTTTTAGCTTGCCGAAGGTGTCTAGCGCCTCCTCGTCTAGCCCCAGTTTTGCGCCGATTTTTACGATATTTTGCGGCTTTGCGCTCGCTTCTATTTCTCTGTCGCTTGGCATCGTCTTTCCTTAAAAATTTGATTTAAAATGATTTTGTAATTTTACCTCGCAAATGCGAAAAGTCTCATTAAATTTAGCCGCTCGTAATCAAATTTGGGCTAAATTTGAAACTAAATTTGACAAAGGATCGCGATGAAGGCGCTAAACGTTTTGCTTTACGAGGGATTTACTACGATGGACGCGCTGGGGCCTGCCGAGGCGCTATCTAGGGCGCTGGAAGGCGAGCGAAAATGCTACGAGATAGAGTATTTTTCGGCTACTGGCGGGCTTATGGGTAGCAGTACGAGCGCTAAAATTTGGACGCGAAAGCTAGATGAAATAGCTAAATTTGATATTTTGCTCGTGCCGGGCGGTTTTGCGGTTAGGGAGCTTGCGCATGATGGCGAGTTTATCGCTATTTTGGGCGAGCTAGCGGGCAGACACGATCACGTGGTAGCGGTATGCACAGGCTCGGTTTTGCTAGCTAAAACGGGACTTTTGGACGGCATGGAGGCCACGAGTAACAAGTTATCGTGGCAGTGGGCGACCTCGGAGGCTCTGAATGTGCGCTGGATACGCGCGGCCAGGTGGTGCGTTAGCGGAAAATTTTACACTAGCTCGGGCGTGAGCGCTGGTATCGACGCGGCTCTGGGTTTTACCTAGGATATGCACGGTCGGGACGAGGCGCAGCGTATCGCTCGGGCGATGGAGTACGTCTAGAACGGCGACAAAAACGCGGAGTTGTTTTAAATTTTAGTTCGCGATGGTTGCTAAAATTTGATCGCTAAATTTAAGCCGAGTCAAATTTCGAGGCACTGTACCTAAAAGATGCGTGAAAAACGAATTTACAAAATCAGCCGTTCAAAAGCACGGGTATAAAAAGAGCAAATTTAGTCTGATAGTCGGAAAGTTTCCAATTTACGGCAAAAAACAAGCAAATAATCTAATCCAAACCGATGCAAATTTTACCGCCAAAAATCGCAAATTTTATAAATTTAGCGGTTTTGGGCGACAGGCTTATCGTCGTTTAGAGCATTTTGAGCTTTTCGCGCACCAAGGCAACGTAAATCATCGCTAGCGTCGTCGCAAACCAGATGACGTAAGGTAGGCAGAAAACAAAAGGCTTTTCGTAGTAGTCGTATTGCACGCCGACGTTGCGGCTAATGTAGAGGTAAAAGCCGCCTACGATGATGATGTAAAACGCGATAGCGACGGCGTCGCAGACACGAACTAGCTTGCTGGTCGGATGTTTTTGTTTAGATACGGTCTCGTGATTATGACTCATCTTTTCTCCTTTATTTTTGGGAAATGTTATCATCATTTGGAAAACATCTCGATGATTTACGTCAAAAAAGGCCAAAATTTATGATTAAAAAAATCGAAATTTAAGCATATTTTATGGGGGAGGTAAATGCGCTCACATTTTACTTTCAAGGATAAAAAACGGATTTATATTTTTTTGGCGCAAAACATTTGCGCCGTATTTAGCTCCAAGTGCCATTGCTTTCGTATACCCAAGCGCCGTTGCCCGCAGACCTTCCGTCCCAGTTGATTTTGGGCATTTTATCCTCCTAAAATGAGATACAAGCAATCACTTTGCGCGGCTTGCTTCTTTTGCTTTTACGGCTTCGTAAATTTCATCCGCGCTAGTTAAATTTATGTCCAAAAACTCCTGCGCCTTTTTTAGCGTGCGCGCGCCCATGATACCGTCGGCCTTGACGCCGATAGCTTTTTGCACGTATAAAATTTTATCTTTTTGCGTCATCTGCGGAGCGGTTTTAGCTGCGTCGGTCGAGTTTGCTTCGCGCGCCGTATCGTTTGAGCCTTCAAATTTAGCCGTCATCTCGCGAAATTTGGCCTCCAGGCCGCGCGACGCCTCAAATCGCTCGTCAAGCTGCATAAGAGTCGGAGCGTAACCAAAACTCGATATCGCGCCGTAGATCGCGCCGACCGCTCCAAAACCCGCTAAAATTTTAAAAAATAGCGAAAAAGCCTCTTTGTTTCGCATGCTTTGGCGGTACTCTTTAGGTACGGAGCTTCGTCGAAATAGCGTAACCAGCGCGCTAAGGGGCGCTAAGACGCACCAAGCCGTGCCCGCGCAAATAGCCAAAAATATAAGCGTATAAATAGGCGCCATGATGTAGCGCTCGGCTAAATTTTCGCCTAAAAATCCAGCCGTAAAAACCAGCACAAGCAGCCAAAATAGCGAGCCTAGCCCAAACCAAACCGCAGGCGAGTAGACGGGAGAGATTTTATCCAGGCATTTTTTCATCGTTTCGCCCAGTTTGCTCGCCGCGCCCCTTGAGACGTAGCCTTCGCAGGCCTCTATCACGGCGTTTGCGGCCTCTGTTTGCGTGCCGTCCGTTTTAGCGATACGCTTTAGCGCGGAGTCTAGAGCGGGCTGCGAGCAGTAGCGCGTGAAAAATTTAAACGCCTCGCGTCTAGTTATCTTGCCGTCGGCGTCAATCTTTTTTAGCATCAATATCTCGTCTGCGAAAAGATCATCGAAAAAGGGCGGCCTTATAAAGGCGTAGGGCGGGTTGCTAAAGCCCACCGCCTCGTACTCCTTGCCTAGCAGGATAAAATTTAGCCGAGTTATCGCGCTAGAACCCACGTAAGAAAACAGGTGCGAGCTCTCGTCGCCGCTCTCTTCGTCTTGATAAAACGGTATCGTTTGTGAGATAAATTTGCAACTGCGCGCGCATAAAAAATCCAAAAGCTCGTCCGCGTAGGCGCGCGATTTTATGCGTAAATTTACGCTGGGTTTCGCGTAGGCGCCGATATTTGCTACCGTGGTAAAGTATCCGTGACCGCTGCACTGGGCGCACTGCACGTAGCCTGATCCCCCGCATCCGCCGCACCTAACCGTGCCTGATCCCGAGCAGCCGTAGCAGGTATTTGAGCCGCTGCCGCCGCATGATGAGCAGCTCTCGTAGCGATACGTCACGTATGTGCTGCCGTCTGAGTTATACTGCGTGTGAGGGCGATTTACGCCGCCGCTGCCCCCGCACGTAGAGCAGCTTTGTCGGCCGCGTCCGCCACAGCTAGAGCAGGTTTTTTTACCGCGTCCGCCGCACTCGCCGCAGCGCGTCTGCCCGTCGCCTCCGCAGTTGTCGCAGCGTTCGCTCATGCTAAATGGCTTAAAATCGTAATACCTAACCGCGCCGCCTGATTTTGCGACGGCCTCTTTTGCGTCTTGGCGTAGTTCGGTGAGTAAAATTTCACGCAGATCCGCGCTATCTCTGGCCTGCAGCAAGCACTCTCTGGCATGATTTTCGTAGCCGCGCACGTCGTCGCCAAAGTGTATCTGTTCTTTTGCGCCGCCTGCGATCTTGCTCTCCTCGCGCTTGCCGTAAAACTCCCACGTCACGCTAGCTGTGGCTTCAAAATCAAAAATTTCGTGCGAAATTTCTACCAAATCCTCAGGCTTAGCTTGGTTGCCGTTTATTAGATTGCGTAGACCTTTTAAAAACGGCTCGTGTAAACTTAACTCGTCAAATTCGCTCATTTTAAATCCTAAATTTGATTTTGCGCGTCTAGTCCCGCGCGCTTTTTTATCTCGCTTAAAAACTCCGCTCCGCCGTCTGCAAAAGCCTTGCGCGGCACGGCGTAAAACATGGAGTTTGCGATGATAATGACGACGAAACTACCGACATAGCGGGCGTCGCTGATGACGTTATAAAAATATCTGCCCTCGCCGAATTTGCTTTTTTGCACGAAAAACCCATCCTCTAAGATCACGCTTTTTGATCCGAATTCGCCGTAGTTTGCTTTATTTATCAGCGCGCGAGTAAGCAGCCAAGGCCGCAGCCCAGTAGCGTAAAGCAGAGTAAAAAACGCGGCCATCCACGATAGGTAGGCTAGATTTTCCACGCCGCTAAAACCGTAATCCCTAAGCAAGTCGCTAAGCTCCCTGAAGTAAAATTTGACGCACAAAAGCGTGATAAAAAACATGCCAAGAGCCGACGCCGTAAAGTCGCATATACGTATGTTTCGCATAAATTTATCGCCCTTATAAACAATCTTGCCCACCTCGCGCGTCATGGCTTTATACTCGGCGCTAGGCTTTATCTCAAATTCGGCTTTTAAATTTGACATTTGCTTCCTTTAAATTTTGATGAGATATTATCAAATTTGGCCTAAATTTACGCTATTTTTAAAACGGCTGCTAAAACGAGAATTAAGCCTAAATTTCGTAAAATCGCCGCTAAGACGCGAGGTCGCGTAATACGTTAAAAGGCAAACGATGCAAAACTCAACCACGTAAATCCCGCTAAATTTAAACTGAGTCAACCAATCAAATTTAAATTTAAGGCAGAATCATGAAAAGACGAGACTTTCTAAAACTAGGCGCGCTCGCGGCAGCTTCGGCGCAAGCAAAACAATTTGACGCGGCGGCGCAGGCGATATTTGACGAGCAGATGGGGCTTTGCGCGAATAAATTCGGCGCGTTTTACGTCCAAACCATCGGCGGCAGAGTCGTGGGCACAGAGCCGTTTGAGGGCGACGCGATGCCAACGGTGCTAAATAACGCCCTAAGCGATCACATCCAAAACGAAACGCGCGTGAAATACCCCTACGTGCGCAAAAGCTTCCTTGCCGATCCCGCAGATCCAAAGCCACAGCTTCGCGGCAAAGAGCCCTTCGTACGCGTTAGCTGGGACGAGGCGATAAAGCTAAGCGCTAAAATTTTAAAAGAAAACTTCGATAAATACGGCTCTGAGGCTATTTACGGGCAGCTTTATCAGTGGGGCAGCCTCGGTAAGGTCGGCCACTCGCAGCGCACCGCAAAGCGCATGCTAAACGCGCTAGGAGGCTACGTGAGCGAGCTTGGCGGCTACTCATACGGCGCAGCGACTGCGTTTTTGCCTCACGTGACGGGCTCGATCGATCCGACGCACGCTCCGACGCGTTGGGAGGGCGTGATAAAGGAGGCCAAAACAATCGTGTTTTGGGGCACGAATCCAGTCGTATCAAACAAGATCGCTATCGGCGTGCCGATGCACAACTCCTACGCCTACTACGAGATTATGAAAGATAAATTTAAAAAAGGCGAGATGAAAATTTACAGCGTCGACGTCTACCGCAACGAAACGGCAGAGTATTTCGGCGCGGATTATCTTGCCGTGCGTCCTTGCACCGATACGGCAATGCTGATCGGGCTTTGCGATTATCTTTACGAAAACGGCCTTTACGACAAGGAATTTATTGAGCGCTACACGGTCGGGTTTGATAAATTTAAAGAGTATTTCACCAGCGCGAAAGACGGCGTGAAAAAGGATCTAAAATGGGCGAGTAAAATTTGCGGCGTGAGCGAAAAGGAGCTAAAAAGCCTAGCCGACACGCTAGCTAAAAAAGACACGCTCATAGTTACGGGCTATGCGATACAGCGTCAGCATCACGGCGAGATGGCGTACTGGGCGCTGATCGCGCTAGCAGCGATGCTAGGCGACATCGGCAAGACGGGGCGCGGATACGTGATGAACGATCAGATGCATAAAAACGCCGATATTAGCTTCATCGCGCCAAAGCTTCAGGCCTTTAATCCCGCGGTAAACGAAAAATACATTGCCCCGCAGGGCAAGCTAGCTAAAGCCAAATACCACGAGATACCAAACAGCAGGCTCATAGACGCTATCATGGAGCCTGGCAAGCAGATCGAGCGCAACGGCAAAAAATACGTCATGCCGCACATTAGAGTGATGTTTAACGCCAACGGCTCGACCTTCACCCGCCACCCCGACACCAACCGCGCGGTCGAAGCGATGAAAAAGATCGAAGCGATCATCACCACCGAGCCCTTTTGGACGAGTACGGCGAGGCTCAGCGATATCGTGCTACCGTCGGCTCTTGAGTGCGAGCGCACGGATATCGAGTTTGCAAACTCGACTAGCGAATATCTTTTTGCGGTTAAACCGCTAGTAAAGCCCGTAGGCGAGAGCAAGAGCGACTTCGAGATCGCGCGGCTCATCTGCGCGCAGTGGGGCGAGGAGTACGAGCAGGCCTTTAGCGAGGGTAAAACGGAGCTTGAATGGGTGAAGGAAATTTATGCCGATGCTGCTGCAAAAGCCGAGGGCATGGGCATAGCGATGCCGAAATTTGAGGAGTTTTGGCAAAAAGGCTACGTCAAATTTGATAAGATCGACGAGAAAAAGCGGTACTTCACAAACTACGCGGACTTTCGCGCCGATCCCGAGAAAAACGTGCTAAAAACGCCGTCTGGCAAGATCGAGCTCTACTCTGAGGCGGTCGAAAAGCTAGGCTATCCCGACTGCCCGCCGCACGCGACGTGGATGGAACCGTTTGAGTGGCTGGGTGGCGACGTGAGCAAGTACCCTATCGCCATCAGCGGCGCGCACTCTAAATTTAGGCTCCACTCGCAGCTAAACAGCTCGCTCATCCGCAACTACGCCGAGATCGCAAACCGTGAACCCGCGCTCATCAGCCCTGCCACGGCAAAGGCGCGCGGCATCAAAACGGGCGACGTGGTGAGGATCTACAACGACCGAGGCGAGATACTCTGCGGCGCGCTGGTAAGCGATACGGCACAAGATAACGTCGTGATCGTAAGCGAAGGCGCATGGTACGATCCCGCCGTCTGGGGCGAGCGCAGCCTATGCAAGCACGGCAACATAAACGTGCTAACCAAGGACGTACCGAGCTCGCAGCTATCGCAAAGCAACACCGCGCACACGAGCATGGCGCAGATCGAGAAATTTAGAGGCGAACTGCCGAGCGTAACGGCGTTTGATAGGCCCGCGACGATAGAGGCTTAGGTTGTTTTTATGTTTAAATTCGAGCGGCAAATTTAGCGTTTGAATTTGAATTTTCGGTTTTTTGGCGGTTTAAAGGCAAATTTAACCGCCAAAACGGATTTTTGGCGGGCTTGTTTTGGAGATTTTTTGTTAAATTAGACCGCTTAGTCTTGAGTTAAATTTAGCTTTAGCGGTAAATTTTCGCGCAAATTTAGCCGCCGCATTATCAAATTTAAATTCATGCGGCACGGCTTAGAGACTTTAAATCTATTTAACTTCGGCTCAAAACCACCGCCAAATCATGGCTTTGTTCTCTACGTCTGCTAAAATTTACGCTTTATTTAACGCCGAATTTGGTTTAAATGAGCCAGCCGTAAATTTAGTCGCGTCCAAATAATGCTTAGCGCGACCGCTTATGCGTGTAAGCGCGTTTGGTTAAATTTAGCCTTGCGGCGCAAAACCGCTAGCCGCAGCTAGTAACCGCGCCTACTAGGCCAAGCCCGCTACTAAAACGCCGGCAAATTTAGCGCTTTAAGCCCTGCTCGGCTATTTTTTGGTTTGTTTTAGCAGGTCCATCTTCATCTCGTAGTAGTCTACGCTCATATCGACGTAGTGTTTGTGCGGGTTTTCAAAGCGCTGCTCCTCCTGCCAAATTTCATTTTCGAGCTGCTTTTTTACGTAGTCTCTGATTTGCGATAAATTTACCGGCTCGGCTGCGCGCTTGCCGTCTTTTACGACTAGATTTTGTAGCTGCCGCGCCGTGCAGCCTTCAAAATACAGCTCCTTCCACGGCCTATCGGGATCTATGTAGCGGTAGGGTTTTGAGAGGTCGGGCGTTTCGTCCGCGTTCGTGATCAAATCGGCGACGGCTTGACCGCCTTTATATATGCGCCAGACCTTTTTTAGACCCGGATTAGTCATCTTTTCTACGGCCTCCGAGACCTTTATGCGCGGGCTAAAAATGCCTTCTTTTTCGACTGCGACTAGTTTATAGACTCCGCCGAAAACCGGATCACTTTTTGACGTTATCAGTCGTTCGCCCACGCCAAAGCCGTCTATGCGTCCGCCTTGGGTTAAAATCGAGGCGATGGTGTATTCATCCAGGCTGTTTGAGACGATGATTTTGCAGTCTTGTAGCCCCGCCGCATCTAGCATCGCGCGGGTTTTTTTAGATAGATACGCTAGGTCGCCCGAGTCTAGCCTAACGGCTTTTAGGCGCTTACCCATGGGTTCAAGTACTTCTTTTGCCGTTTTTATCGCATTTGGTACGCCGCTATGCAGCACGTCGTAGGTATCTACGAGCAGCGAAGCGGAGCCCGGATAGAGCAGGGCGTAGCGCTTAAAGGCTTCAAATTCGTCGCCAAAATACATCACCCAGCTGTGCGCCATCGTACCGGTCGTCGGTATACTAAAAGCCTTAGCCGCCAGCACTGTCGCCGTGCCGTCCGCGCCGCCGATATAGGCCGCTCTAGCGCCATATACGGCCGCGTCGAAGTTATGCGCGCGTCTGGCGCCGAAGTCAAACACGCTCCTGCCGTCCGCGGCTTTTACGATGCGCCTAGCCTTGGTCGCGATGAGGCTTTGATGGTTTATCTGCGATAGGATCGCGGTTTCTATGAGCTGCGCGTCGATAGGCGAGGCCACGACGGTCATAAAAGGCTCTTGCGGATAGATGATCGTGCCCTCGGCAAATGCGTATATATCGCCTCTAAAGCGAAATTTACGCAGGTAATCCAAAAAATCCTCGCTAAATAAATTTAACGAGCGCAGATAAGCTACGTCGCTATCCTCAAAGCGAAAATTTTCTACGTACTCAATGATTTGCTCAAGCCCTGCAAATATCGCAAAACCGCCGCCGCTAGGCACTTTGCGGTAAAAAACGTCAAACGCCACGCGCGGCTGATCCCCGCTTTTAAAATACCCCTCCGCCATCGTAAGTTCGTAAAAATCCATCACCATGCTGACATTTCTTGCGTCAAACTGCGTCATTTTTGCCCTTTCTTGTTAAAATTTGATAATGATATAACCCCGCGGCTTGCGAGATGCTGAATTTTACGCGCTATTTTTAAACATATATATTATTTGTTCTGAAATTATTATCATTTTTTATCTATCTTTAAGCTCGTTTAGCAT